>PHEV01000151.1 GCA_002843035.1 Actinobacteria bacterium HGW-Actinobacteria-5
CTCTCAGTTCGGCCAGGGTCATGGGTTTTCCTCCTCGGAGCAGAAGATCTCGATCCGGTCCGGGACGTCGTCCGGTGCGAAGTGCACCGGCCCGGCGTCGAGGCTTCGGCCGTCGGCGAACGCGCGGGTGATCCGCGAGCCGGATCCGTGCAGGAGCAGCGTGAACTGCCCGCCACGCCAGGGCAGCCCGATCAGCTCGACCCCTCCGGTGCCGGGCGGGAGGCACGGTTGGAGGTGCAGCCCGTCCACCTCCGGTCGGAGGCCGGCGAGGCCGTGCAGCACCGTGCCGAGCAGGGTCGTCGCCGACCAGGTCTGGTCCGGCTCGGAGCGCCAGTCCCGCCCGGCCTGCCAGCCGCCATCCGGTACGCCCGTGACCGGGTGGTACACCTCGTAGAAGTCGAGCCCGCTGTCCTCGAACAGCCGGGCGAGCAGGTCGAGTTCGGTCCCGAACGCCGCCGCGTCGCCCGTCCTCGCCACTGCCTGTGCCCACACCCCCATGATCATCGGCCATAGCGCGGCGCCGTGACGAGCGAACCGGCCGGGCGCGAGCCCGGGGAACGGTGGCCAGACCGCGCTGAGCCCGCGGGGTGCCCGCTCGACGCCGCGGACGATGCGGCGGGCCCGGATCGGGTCGGCCACCCCGGCGAGCACGGCGAGGGCGATCCCGAGACCCTCCTGGGACTCGTCCAGCCGGCCCCGGTCGCGCAGGTAGCCGAGCCGGTCCGATCCGGTGATGGTGAAGCCTTCGAGCACTCGCGCGGGCAGCGCGTCCGCGCGGTGCCGCCACAGGGTCGGATCGGCACCGGTGAGCTCCGCCAGGTCGCCGGTGGCCCGCATCGCGAGCACGAAGAGCGCATTCGTGGACAGGCACGAGATCGCGTGCGTGGCGGGGTGGTCCAGGACGAACGAGTCGAGGCTGCGCGCGGGGTCGTGCAGCGCGGGCGGGTAGGCGCTGATCCCGTCCGCCATCACCGCCGGCCCGCGGTACAGGCCGCTGTGCGGGTCGAGGCAGCGTTCGTCGAGCCTGGCCAGGGTCGCGGTGGATACCCCGAGGCTCCAACGCGCCCACTCGAGGTCCCCTGTGGTCAGGGCGAGCTGGCGGGCGCCGAGGGTCCAGATCACCTGGTCCCACCACTGGTCGTCCCAGACCACCGCGGAGCCGTCCGCCTCGCAGACCATCCGGAGGGTGTCCGCGCTCACGCGGGGGGCCAGCCAGCATCCGGCCTGCCAGGTGTTGATCGCGGCGTCCCGCGTCCACGGGTCCGGGTACCCACCACCGGCGCGCAGGTACTGCGCGGGCTCGCCCGCGCGGCGGCCGGCGACGACGTTGCGGGCGAGGCAGGACTGCGCCGCATCGACCAGCCGGGCGAGCCTCCGGGCCAGCGGGCTGCTGCCCTGCACCCGGAAGGACCCCGGGACGGTCATGGTCGCCGGACCTCCCGGAACCGGAGGGTGAGGATCTCGAAGGGTCGCAGCTCCAGGCGCACCGCCCCCTCGGGGGTGGTCGGCGCGGGGTCGGGGTCGAGCGGACGCTCGAGCAGGTCGGTGCGCTCGACCCGGGCGTAGCCGAAGCTGGGCCACAGCAGGGTTGCCACCCGGGAGCCGTGCGCCTCGTAGAGCCGCAGCACCACGTCGCCGCTGCCGTCCTCGGCGAGCTTGACCGCCTCCACGATCACCGCCTCGGAGTCCACGCCGACCAGCGGGGCGACCGGCGCCCCTCCGGTGAGTTCGCGCACGGGCTGGTTCAGCCGCTGGCCGGCGTGGATCGCGGCGGTGATGTCGGCCCCGCAGACGGCGCTCACCGCGAGCCGGTGCCGACCCTGGTCGGTGTCGGGGTCGGGGAATTGCGGCCCGCGCAGCAGGGACAGGCGGATCGTGGTGCCCGGCGCGCGCTCTCCGGGGTGGTCGCGCCGGATGTCGTGGCCGTAGGTCGAGTCGTTGGCGACGGCGAAGCCGAAGTCGGGTTCGGCGACCTGCACCCAGCGGTGCGCGACGGTCTCGTAGCGGGCCACGTCCCAGGAGGTGTTCACGAAGGTCGGTCGGTGGATGTGGCCGAACTGGATCTCGGAGGCGGCCCGATCGGTGAAGACGCTGGTCGGGAAGGCGAGCTTGAGCAGGGTGCGCTGCTCGTGCCAGTCGACGTCGAAGTCGAAGTCGATCGCCGCGGACCCCGCGGTGAAGCGGACACGCTGGGTGATCGTACTGTCCCGCGGGGTGCGGATGACCTCGATGGTGACGGCCTGCGGGGCCTGTTCGACCAGGCGGACCGAGTCTGCCTCGACGAGGTCCTCGACGATCCGTCCGATGTGGCCGTCGATGTCCCAGGCCTCGTACATGGACGGGCGGTCGTTGTGGAGCTGGAGCAGCCCGAGCCGGCGGCCCTCTGCGACGACCTCCCTGCCGGTGCCGAGGTGGACGACCGAGGGGATCAGGCCGTCGGCGTCCACGCGGACCCGGATCGCGCCGGTGTCGACCACCCAGCCCTGCGCGTCCTCGGTGACCTCCACCGCGCCCTGGGCCGGAACCGGCGGGCGGACGGCGAAGGCGTCCACGCCGGACAGGGCCACCGGCGCAGCGTTCGCGACCAGGCGGGTGTTGCCGGGGCCGGACAGGGCGGACAGGGAGCGTTCGATGATGCCCTCGAGGGTGCGTGCGACCCGGGCGTAGTTGGCCTCGGCCTCCCGGTGCACCCAGGCGATCGAGGATCCGGGGAGGATGTCGTGGAACTGCTGCAGCAGCACGGTCTCCCAGGCCTGCTGAAGCTCGGCGGCCGGGTAGGCGGCGCCGACCCGGACGGCGGCCGTGGTGGCCCACAGCTCCGCCGCGCGGAGGAGGTGTTCGCTGCGCCGGTTGCCCTGCTTGGTGCGCAGCTGGGAGGTGTAGGTGCCGCGGTGGGTCTCCAGGTACATCTCCCCGGACCAGGTGTGCGGGTGGTCCAGTTCGGCCTGCGCCTGGGTGAAGAACTCGTTGACCGTACCGATCCGGACCCGGGGGGAGCCCTCGAGGTCGGCGGTGCGGTGGGCCTTGGCCACCATCTCCCGGGTCGGCCCGCCACCGCCGTCGCCGTAGCCGAACGGGACCAGCGAGGTGTTCCCGTGGCCCTGTTCGGCGTACTGCCGCTCGGCCTTGGCGAGTTCGAAGGCCGCGAGCCGGGAGTTGTAGGTGTCGGCCGGGGGCAGGTGGGTGAAGATCCGGGTGCCGTCGATGCCCTCCCACCAGAAGGTGTGGTGGGGCAGCGCGTTGGTCTCGTTCCACGACATCTTCTGGGTGAGGAACCAGCGTGCGCCGGCCGCGACGGCGACCTGGGGGAGGGCGCCGGAGTACCCGAAGGAGTCGGGCAGCCACACGTCGAGCGGCTCGTAGCCGAACTCGCGAAGGAAGAAGCCCTTGCCGAGGACGAACTGCCGGGCCAGGGCCTCCGACCCCGGCATGTTCGTGTCCGACTCCACCCACATGCCGCCGACCGGGACGAAGCGGCCCTCGGACACCTTCGCCTTCAGCCGTTCCCACAGCTCGGGGTAGTGCTGTTTGATCCAGGCGTACTGCTGGGCCGACGAGCAGGAGAAGACCAGGTCGGGGTGCTCCTCGGTGAGGGCGATCACGTTGGCGAAGGTGCGTGCGCACTTGCGCACGGTCTCCCGCACCGGCCACAGCCACGCCGAGTCGATGTGGGCGTGGCCGGTGGCCACGATCCGGTGGGCGCTGGCGTGGGCAGGGCTGGCCAGCACGCCGGCCAGCCGTTCGCGGGCCCGGGCCGCGGTGCCCGGCACGTCCCGGGGATCGACGGCGTCCATCGCCGCGTTCAGCGCGACCACGATCTCGGCACGGCGCGGGAGGTCCCCGGGCAGTTCCTCGACCAGCCCGGAGAGCACCTCGATGTCCTGGTGCAGCTCCCAGACCTCGAGGTTGCGCTGGGCGAGCTCGAAGCGGCGCAGCTGGTAGAGGGGCGCGTCCGGGACGGTGGCCTTGCTGCTGAACGGGGTGGGGTGCCAGGAGCCGCCGACGGCGACCTCGGGGTTGGCGGCCGCTTCGAGGTAGAAGTCGATCGCGGCCGGGTTCTCCACGGGCAAGTAGCGGTTGAACGGCTCGATGGCCTTGATGATGCTGCCGTCCGGCCGGAACGCGAGACCCTCGGCCTGGCTGCCGTCGAGTTCCTTGCGGAACCCGAGGTCGACGACGATCTCGTAGGTCGAGTCCGCGGCGATCCACTCCTCGGGCACCTGGCCGGTGACGTGGAACCAGAGCGTGCTCCAGCCCTTGCCCCAGGTCGAGCCGACCGTGAACGGCCGATAGGACTGGTGGACGGCCTCGCGGAACGGCACCGGCTCGTCGGGCACCTCCCAGGCCTCGATCCGAAGGGGGTGGGTCGCCGCGTAGAGGTGGGGGACGACGAGCTCCTCGAGGAATCGTCCCAAGCGTCCGCGATACAGCCATTCGTTGTCGCGCACCGAAGCTCCTTTGCCTGCCAAGGGTGTTGAAACATCTTCGTCAAATTGAAAGACTTAGTCAATGGCGGCCCGAGCCTCCTCTGGCGTCGGCGCCCGGTCGGGAGGAGTGCGCATGGCCGGTTCCACCGTCGAGGGCTGGGTCCGGGTCGAGACCGGATGGTCGTGGTCCGGGCTGACGGCCGTGGTGCTGTGCAGCGATCGGCTCCAGGTGGTCGTCCTGCCCGAGTTGGGCGGTCGCGTCTGGCAGATCACCGATCAGCTGAGCGGGCGGCGATTGCTCTGGCACCACCCGCGACTGCGACCGGCGCCGGTCGCGTTCGGTGCGGGCTACGACGACCACTTCATCGGCGGCTGGGACGAGCTGTTCCCCAACGACGTCCCCGAGGAACTGGCGGGCGAGGCCTTCCCCGACCACGGCGAGGGCTGGTCGGAGCGATGGGAGTGGGAGGTGCTGTCGGGCGCGGACGCGGCCGTCCGGCTCTGGCTGGACACCCGGATCTCGGCCAGCCGGCTCGTCCGCACGATCCGCCTGGCGCCCGGCGCGGACGCGATCGAGGTGGGCGTGGAGGTGTCCAACGGGTCCGGGAGGAGCCTGCCGATGATGCACAAGCAACACCTTGCCGTCCCGCTGCGCGCCGGGTCGCGGATCGACCTGCCCGGCTCGCAGGTCGAGATCGGCGACTTCGGCCGGCCCCGGTGGGGCGCGGCCGGTGATCGCTTCGCCTGGCCCGGGCCGAGCGCCGGGGACGGCGCCGACTTCTCCGCCCCGGCGCCGGACGGCACCGCGGAACTGCTCTTCGCCGGCGGACTCGAGGCCGGTTGGTGCGCCTGCACCGACGCTGACGGCGTCGGAATCGGGCTGTCCTTCGACCCGGCCGTCTACCCCGCGTGCTGGACCTTCGGCTCGTGGCACGGCTGGCGTGGTCTCGACGTGGCCGTGCTCGAACCCTGTACCGGGGTCGGGCTGTCGGTCGCGGCCGGCCAGGCGGACGGACGGCACCGCGCCCTCGCTCCCGGCGAAACCCTGCGGACCACGGTCAGCGCCGTGGTCTACCGAGGGCTGAGCCGGATCGAGCGGATCAGCGGGCACGGTCGTGACTGCGTGGTGAAGGGAGTTCCGCTGTGATCATCGAGTCGGTGGATGTGTTCGCGTTCGCGCTGCCCCACGTCCGCGACATCGGCGACGGCAGCCAGGACATGGTGCTGGTGAGGGTCCGCGCGGGTGGCCATACCGGCTGGGGCGAGTGCGAGGCGGCCCCGCTGCCCACCCTCGCCACCATGGTCGCCCCGATGTCGCACTCGGCCTGCCACGGCGTCCTGGATTCCGTGCTCGGCCACCCCCTGGACGACGTCGCCGACATCGCGCGGCTCTCCCGGCGGGTCGCCGAGCGCGGTCTCGACCTGCTCCAGACGCCGCACGCCTGGTCGGGGGTGGAGATCGCCCTGTGGGACCTGCTGGGGAAGGCGAGAAGCGAGCCCGCCTGGGTGCTGCGCGGCGCGGCGGCGAACAACGCCCGCCGTCCCTACGCCTCGCAGTTGTTCGGCGACGATCCCCAGACCACGCTGGAGCGCGCCCGCGGCGTGGCCGCTGCGGGCTTCCGTGCCGCCAAGTTCGGGTGGGGGCCCTACGGCCGGGGCAGTGTGGCCGAGGACGCCGAACAGGTCGCCGCGGCACGAGAGGGGCTCGGGCCCCAGATCGACCTGCTCGTGGACGCGGGCACCGTCTGGGACGACGATGTCGACGCCGCCGCGGCCCGGCTGCCCGCGCTGGAGCGGGCGGGCGTGGTCTGGCTGGAGGAGCCCTTCGTCGGAGGCGCGGTCTGGGCCTACGCCGCTCTGGCCCGACGCTCGAACCGGGTCCGCCTCGCCGGGGGAGAGGGGGCGCACAACGCCCACGTCGCCCGCCAGCTGATCGACCACGGCGGGCTGGGCTTCGTGCAGATCGACACCGGACGGATCGGGGGCATCGGGGCGGCCAGCCAGGTGGCCGGCTACGCCTCCTCCCGGGGCGTGACCTTCGTGAACCACACCTTCACCTCCCATCTCGCCCTCGCCGCGTCGCTGGTTCCCTACGCCGACCATCCGGCGGGCCTGTTGTGCGAGTTCCCGGTGTCGGCCAGCCCCCTTGCCGAGGGGGTGACCCGCACCCCCCTGACCCTCGACCGGGAGGGGATGCTCAGGCTCCCGGACGGTCCCGGACTCGGCCTGGACCTCGACCTGGACGCGGTCCGGCCCTATCTGCAGGAGGTGGAGATCGTGGTGAACGGGCAATGCCTCTACCGCACGCCGGAGTTGGCCCAGTGAGCGCGCTGGCCGGCCGACGCGCGGTCGTCACCGGCGCGAGCAACGGGATCGGGAGGGCCGCGGCCCTTGCCCTGCTCCGCGAGGGCGCCCACGTGACCGGCGTCGACATCGAGCCGGGTCGGGACGAGTTCCCGGTGGTCGGGCTCGACCTCGCCGACCTCGATGCGGTCGCCGCGTTCGGAGCCGGGCACGCCGCGGAGACCGACATCCTGGTGAACGCCGCGGGGATGTACGCGACCACTCCGGTGCGCGACTTCGACCCGGCGCTCTACCACCAGCTGCTCGCGATCGACCTGCACGCACCCGTCCTGCTGATCCGGGCGCTGGGTGCCGGAATGGCCGCGCGGGGGTGGGGACGGATCGTCACGATCAGCAGCGTGCACTCCGGGGTCGGTGAGCCGGGCGCGCTGGCCTACGACATCGCCAAGGCGGGCCTGGACGCGGCAACGAGGGTGGCGGCGATCGAGCTCGCGCCGCACGGCGTCCTGGTCAATGCCGTCGCCCCCGGGTTCGTCGCCACCCGGATGTCGCTCGTCGACGGGGTCGACGAGCTCACCAGCCCGGAGTTCCGCACCGTCTACCTCGACCACGGACGGCTTCCGCTGGGCCGCGCGGCGGAGGCTGCCGAGATCGCGGAGCTGGTGGCGTGGCTGGCCGGCCCGGCCAACACCTACCTCACCGGCCAGTCGGTCCGCATCGACGGCGGGCTGACCGTCCGGTTGTGACCAGGGGCGAGGTCTCGGGAAGGTCACGATTGCCCGGGGGTCTTGACCCCCCGGGGATCCTGACGGATGATTGCCTTTAATCAGTTCAGTGGATTTAGTACCAGGTCAGAGGAGCTCTGGTGGT
>PHEV01000152.1 GCA_002843035.1 Actinobacteria bacterium HGW-Actinobacteria-5
GGCTCGCCGCCGCGCAGCCTGGGCAGCAGTACCTAGTCCGCCACCGCCCTGCGGGGTCTCCAATGGTGTGAAGGACACCGAGGAAGGGGGCGCGGCATGAGCGACCAGGCTGCCCTGGACACCTACCGGACGCTGCGCGCGGGAATGGTCGCCGCCGGAATCCTGCTCGGGCTCGGCCTGATCGGGTACATCGTCGGCCACGGCGTGCCGAACTCGATCAGCGCAACGTTCTATACCGACCTGCGCACGATCTTCGTCACCACCCTGCTCGCCGTCGGTCTCGCCCTGGTCGCCGTGAAGGGGCGCCCCGGGCCCGAGAACACCCTGCTCGACATCGCCGGCGTGCTGATCCCTGTGGTCGGTTTCGTGCCGACCCCGATCACCGATCCGACCTGTCCGGTGCCGGGCAAGGGATGCATCCCCGCGGCGTTCGACAGCGCGATCGACCTGAACCTGTGGGCGTACCTCGGCATGGGTGTGATCGGGCTGGCCGTGGCGGGGCTGCGCATGGGCTGGGCATCGCGGACGTCCACGCCCTGGTCGCGCGGCAGCCGGGTGGGGCTGGGCCTGCTCGCCCTGATCTGGGCGATCTACGCCGGCACCTACCTGCTGGCCCGCCCGTTCTTCGTGCAGTACGCCCACTACACCTCGGCGATCTCCTTCTTCCTGCTCCTGATCGGCGCCGTGTGGATCAACAGTCGCAGGACCCGGGGCAACGCCGACCTCGCCAGCCTGCCGGTCTCCGCCTATCGTCAGATCTACCGGGCCATCGCTGTCGCGATGGTGGCCGCGATCGGCGTGGGCGTCGCGGTCTTTCTGCTCACCGGCAACCAGAACGCCGTGGTTGGCGACCGCTTCCCTGTGGTCTTCTGGATCGAAGCGGCGCTGTTGCTGCTCTTCGTGACCTACTGGGTCTTCCAGACCGTCGAGTTGTGGTTCGTCACGCAGCCGCAGAGCTGATCGTCAGCGGGGCGGCGTCGGGGGCGGCGGGATGGACGCCAGGCCGGGCGCGCGTCCCGGCCAGACCAGCACCACGCGGCACGGCGCATGGTCCACCACGAAGCGGGTGTGCCGCTCGAGGCTCTTCGGGCCGAGCCGGGACAGGTCTCCGTCCCGGGCCAGCACGAGGACGTCCGCCGCCGCGGCGGCAGCGGTGACCTCCCGTTCCACCCTCCCCTCGCGGAGCTCGGCCGTCGCGGGGCGGCCCAGCCGGTCCGCCGCCGCGTCCAGCAGGGCGCGACCGGCCTGGCGGGCGAGCTCGGCGACCCGGTCGCCGGGATCGCGGCCGCTCCCTCGTCCCCAGAGGCCGGAGCGTGCCCCCGCGACCTGCGCGGCGGCGTCGTCCCCCACCGCGGCGAGCAGGTGCACCTCGGCGTCGGGGAACAGCTCGTTCACCGTCTCGACGCAGGCCGGCCACGTGCCCTCCGCAACCCAGACCAGAACCTTCACAATGCACCTCCGAACAGTTGCAGCGACGTCCACAGTGCGACCACGGCCGCGACGATTGCGAGCGGGGTGGCCAGCAGGCCCAGCAGGGTGAACTCGCCGAGCGGGGCCTCATGGTCGTGGGCGTGCACGATCCTGCGCCACAGCAGGGTCGCCAGCGAGCCCACGTAGGTCAGGTTGGGACCGACGTTCACCCCGATCAGCACGGCCAGCACCGGCCCCGCTCCCCCGCCGGCCGCCAACGGCAACAGGATCAGGACGGCCGGAAGGTTGTTCACCAGGTTCGCCAGGACCGCGGCGAGCCCCGCCCAGCCGAGCAGTGCGAGCAGCGAGTCGCCGGCCGGGACGATGTGGGTCATCGCGGTGGCGAGGCCGTTGTCCACCACCGCCCGCACGACGATGCCCAGTGCGAGCACGAACGCGAGAAACGGCAGATTCGCCGCAGACGCGATGTGGGCCGGTCGAGCCTGCCGCGTCCACACCGCCCGGACCGCCAGCACGAGCGCGCCAGCCGCGGCCACCCAGGCCACCTCGACGCGGAGGAAGGACGCGGCGACGAACCCGGCGAGGGTGAGCGCCAGCACCGAAGCGCTGAACCGGGGCAGGCGCAGCCGCCCGTCGGTGGTCTCCCCCACTCCGGCGGCCACGCTCAGGTCTCCGGCGAAGTACCAGCGGAAGGCCACGTACTCGACCACCACCACCGCCAGCCACGGCAGCAGCATGACCAGGCCGAAACCGACGAAGCTGATCCCCAGCGCGCTCATCGCCAGCAGGTTGGTGAGGTTGGACACCGGCAGCAGGAGGGAGCCGCCATTGGCCAGATGAGTGCAGGCGTACACGTGCGGCCGGGGCCGGACGCCGACCCGCGCAGCGGTCGCGAACACCACAGGGGTGAGCAGCACGACGGTCGCGTCCAGACTGAGCACGGCGGTGGTGAGCGCAGCGACGGCGAACACGAGCACGAGCAGTCGGTGCGGGTCGCCCCGGCTGCGTCCGGCCATGAACTGGCCGGCCCACTCGAACAGGCCGTCGCGCGCGCACAGGTCACTGAGCACGAGCACGGCAGCGAGGAAGGCCACCACAGGCAGCAGGGTCAGGCTCTCCTGTCCGGCGCGGCCGAGGTCGATGCCCCCGCTCGCCAGAACAACCAGGGCGGCGGGCACCGCCGCCACGGCCTCGGGCAGGCCTCTGGGGCGTACGACCGCGAAGACCAGCACTGCGAGCAGCAGCAATGCGGCGAGCACCTCGGCCCCGACCGCGTTCACCGCAGCCGCACCACGTCGAAATGGTGGCTCGGGTTGACCAGCTGGTCCTGGGCCTGGACGAGCAGCAGCTCGTCCGAGCCGGCCTCGGTCGTGGCCAGGAGCAGCGAGTAGACGACGTCGGCGGTACGACCCATCGCCACCCCCGCGTCGTCCCCCTCGAGGTAGTGCGCGAGGAAGAGCGCGGCGGTCAGGTCGCCGGACCCGGTGAAACTGCGCTCGAGCCGGGGTGTGGTCACCTGCCAGGCGCCGTCGGCAGTGTCGACCAGCATCAGGATCTCGTCGGGGTTGCCGCCGGCGAGCACGGTCGAGGTGACCAGCACAACGTCCGGGCCGGTCGCGCGCAGGGCATCCGCGGCCTCGAGGACCTCCGCGACGGTGTTCGTCTCCCGCCCGGTGAGGAGGTCGAGCTCGAAGTGGTTCGGCGTGACGATCTGCGCGCGGGGCACGACCTGGTCCCGCATGAACTCGGGAATCCCGGAACGGACGTAGACGCCGCGACCCACGTCGCCGATCACCGGATCGCAGCAGTACACGGCGCGCGGGTTGCGCTGCCGCACCAGCTCCACCGTCCGCAGCACCTCGGCGCCCATCTCCTCGGCCCCCTGGTACCCGGAAAGGACCGCGTCGACGCGTCCGAGCACTCCGCGCTCGTCGATGCCCCGCACCACGTCGGCGACGTCCTGGGCGGAGAGCAGTGGGCCCCGCCAAGCCCCGTAACCGGTGTGGTTGGAGAAGTGCACGGTGATCACGGGCCACACCTCCACGCCGATGCGCATCAGCGGGAAGGTCGCGGCGCTGTTCCCGACGTGGCCGTAGGCGACGCTGGACTGGATGGACAGGATCGTGGTCACCGGGCCATTCTCCATGGCCGCCGTGTGGCGAGGCGACTCCGTTCCGCCGACGCGCCGTCGACCGGATGACGCGCCGTCGAAAGATCGTTGGGCATCTGTGAGCAGATTCGCCACCGGCGGCGACCCGTCGCCGTCAGGCCCGGGCGATTCGGGAACCGCTCACTGACCTCCGCGAAGACGAACTCGCCCTCGTCACTGCGGCCCTCGGACCGCTGGAGCGCATCGTGCTCCGGCGCACCGACGACCCTTCCTCCTGAGCCGGGACCCATGTCGTACGCTGGTCGCGCCGAGCGGCGCCCGTCGTAACCGGCACCCCCCGGTCGCGCCGTGGCCGGGAACCCGAGCGCGATGAGGGTGTGCAGTGCCCGTGGCCGACAGTGAACGCCCCGTCTTCCTCGGCCGACGCTTCGCCGCGATGGCACACCGCGGCGGCTGGGTGGATCCGGCCGACCAGCCCAGGGAGAACACCCGCTACGCCTTCGGACGGGCGCTGGCGCTGGGGTTCGAGTTCCTCGAGACCGACGTGTGGGCCACCGCGGACGATGAACTGGTCGCCTTCCATGACGACCGCCTCGACCGGGTCACCAACGGGACGGGCCTGGTCGGCGAGCACACCTGGGCCGGGCTGGAGGACGTCCGGATCGGCGGGCTGGATCCGATCCCCCGGCTGATCGACCTGTTCGAGGAGTTCGGTGCGGCGCGCTTGAACATCGACATCAAGGACGACCGGGCGGTGCGGCTGCTGGCCGACGTCATCTCGCGCTGCGGTGCCGAGGACCGGGTCTGCGTCGCGTCGTTCTCGACCGCCCGCCTGGCGGAGTTCCGGCGGCTCTCCCCCGGCGTCCCCACCGCGGTCTCGCCCGCCGGCGTGGCCGTGGCCACTCACGGGTTCGGGTTGCGGAGGCTCCTTCCGGAAGCCGGCAGGGCACTCCAGATCCCGGTGCGCTACCACGGCGTCCCGCTCACCCTGATCCGGCCGGACGTGATCCGCCTCGCCCATGCTGCGGGGCGTGTCGTCCATGTCTGGACGGTGAACGACGAGGCGGAGATGCACCGCCTGCTGGACCTGGGAGTGGACGGGATCGTCAGCGACGACATCACCACCCTGAAGCGGGTCCTGGTCGGACGGGGACTGTGGGAGGGGGAATCGTGAGGAGCACTCGCGAGCAGCGGGCCTGGTACTGGTACGACTGGGCGAACTCCGCGTTCTACACCACGACCGCCACGGTGCTGATCAGCCCCTATCTGGTCAGTCTGGCCAGCACTGCTGCCTGCCCGGACGCCACCGGCGATGCGACCTGCACCAACCCCGTCCTGCTGCTCGGGCTGTTCCCGGTGCTACCGGGTGCACTGCCGTCCCTGCTCGCCACGCTGAGCACGCTGGTCTCGGCCGTGGTGCTGCTCTTCATCGGTGCAGCTGCCGACCGGTCCGCGCACCCGCACCGCTGGCTGGGCGCAACCGCCTGGCTGGGTGCGGCCGCAGGCTCGTTGATGTTCCTGCTGATGGGCAGCAACTGGGAACTCGGTGCCTGGCTGATGGTGATCAGCCTGCTCGCCTTCGGCGCCTCCATCGTGGTGTACGACTCGATGCTGGTCCGGATCGCCGGTCCGGACGAGCGCGACCGCGTCTCCAGCCGCGGCTGGGCCTGGGGCTACGTCGGCGGCGGTCTGCTGCTCGCGATCAACTTCGCGATGATGACCTTCTACGCCGACCTCGGCATCACCAAGGGCATGGCCGTGCGGCTCTGTCTGCTCTCTGCGGGCCTGTGGTGGGCCGGGTTCACCTTCATCCCCGTCCTGGGCCTGCGCAGGCTGCCCAGGGACGTTCCCGCGGAGATCGCCCACCGCAATCCGTTCCGGCAGCTCGCCGCAACCTTCGTCGAGATGCGCCGCTACCCCCAGACGCTGGCGTTCCTGCTCGCTTTCCTGTTCTACAACGACGGCATCCAGACGGTGATCGTCTCCGCGAGCGTCTACGCCAGCAGGGAACTCCGGATCGATGACAACCTCGTTCTGGCCACCTTCCTGATCACCCAGTTCGTCGCGATCCTGGGCGCGCTCGGTTTCGGTCGGATCGCGGCCCTGATCGGGGCGAAGAAGACCGTGCTGATCGGCATCGTGATCTGGCTGGCGGTGGTCCTGGTCGGGTTCCTGATCCCGTCCGGGGTCGTGGGTGCGCTCTTCGGTCTCGGCGCGGCGATCGGGCTGGTCATGGGTGGTACCCAGGCACTGTCCCGATCGATGTACAGCCAGCTGATCCCGCTGGGTCGCGAGTCGGAGTACTTCAGCTTCTACCAGGCGATGGAACGGGGCACCAGCTGGCTGGGTACGCTCACCTTCGGACTGGTCTTCCAGTTCACCCAGTCCTACCGGCTCGCGCTGATCGCGCTGGTCGCGTTCTTCGTTGTCGGCGGCATCCTGCTGGCGAGGGTCGACATGCGCAAGGGAATCATTGACGCCGGCAACGTGTTACCCAAGGTGCTGTGACGTCCTGGCTCCGCACGGGTACGCACAGACCAGGACTTGGGCGGCTCGCTAGCGTTGGGGACGGAAGGTTGGTGCGATGGCTGAACGTGCGTTGAGGGGTTCGGGGCTCGGCAGCAAGAGCCATGCCGACCCGAGCGGGGTCGAGCTCGCGCCCCGTCAGGAGATCGGTTTCGACTGCCCAAGGAGCCACCACTTCACGATCGTGTTCGCCGAGGAGGCGGAGCTGCCCACAGAGTGGGAGTGCCCCCGCTGCGGCGAAACCGCCCGCAGGTCGGACGGAGTCGAGCCGGAGGCCAAGGAGACCAAGGCGCCACGCACCCACTGGGACATGCTGCGCGAGCGTCGCTCCATCGAGGAGCTGGAAGACCTGTTGGCCGAACGGCTGGGCGAGATCCGCGGCGAGGAGCGCTGAACGTCGTGCGTCAACGCTGTCTGCGGACCTAGTCCTCGATCTCCCCGCTGACCACCGGAGGGTCGGTCGGTGACTCGGGATCGTCCACCGTCTCACCCTGGACGACCGTTCCGCTCGCGTAGGGCGAGCGCACCGAGGTGATGTCGAATCCACTGCGGGCAGCCGTGCGCGCGACCACCAGGCCGATCGCGCGCCTGGCCATCGGCCGCGTCCAGGGCAGCAGGCAGATCAGGCCGAGGATGTCGGTGAAGAAGCCGGGCAGGATCAGCATCATCCCGCCGACGAGAACCAGCGCGGCGTCCGCCAGCTGGCCGGACGGCATCTTGCCGGTCGTGTAGGCGTCCACGAGCGCCCGCCAGGCCTTGTTGCCCTCACGTCGCATCAGCCAGGCGCCGAGGATAGCTTCGGCGATCAGGATCGCGAGCGTCCACAGGACACCGATCCGGACGCCCACCCAGGTGAGCCCCCACACCTCGAGGACCGAGATCAGGACGAAGACGGCGACGAGGGCCGGCACCAGCCACGGGCGGCGCGCGGGGACGGGGCCCGTCACGAGGCGCCCTTCCGGCCGAACAGGCCCTTGAGCTGGCCGAACCGGTAGGCCAGGCCCCACCGGGTGGTCAGCAGCATCGCCTCGACGACGATCTTCCCGCTCATCTTCGAGTTGCCCAGCTCGCGTTCGACGAACTCGATCGGCACCTCGGCGATCGTGAAGCCCGATCGGATCGCCCGGCGCACCATCTCCACCTGGAAGCCGTAGCCGGCGGCCTCGATACCGTCCAGGCCCATGCCTTCCAGGGTGGTCGCGCGCCAGGCGACGAAACCGCCGGTGGCGTCCTTGACGGGGAGCCCGAGCATCAGCTGGGTCCAGAGGTTGCCGCCGCGGGAGAGCAGCTCGCGCTGCAACGGCCAGCCCTTGGTCGAGCCGCCCTTCACGTAGCGGGAGCCCTTGACGGCGCCTGCGGTCTTCAGCCGGTCGAGGATGGTGGGCAGGTATTCGGGCTTGTGCGAGCCGTCCGCATCATGCTCGACCAGCACCTGGTAGCCCTCGGCGAGACCCCACCGGAAGCCGGCGATGTAGGCCGCCCCGAGCCCCTCCTTGCCCTTGCGGTGCAGGACGTGG
>PHEV01000153.1 GCA_002843035.1 Actinobacteria bacterium HGW-Actinobacteria-5
CGTCGAGCTGCCATTGGCGCCGGATCGCGATCAGCGGCGCGACCAGGCCGAGGGTGACCACGGCGAGCGCGAGCAGGACGGTGTGCGCCCGGATCTCGATGGCCGGGATGATCCCGAACCCCTGGCCCAGGTAGCTGCCCGTTGCGGTGCTGGCGAAGGCTGCGGCGACGCTCTCCGCGATCACGACGCCGGCGGACACAGACAGGTCGTCCAGGCCGTCGTCGGCGGGTGGGGGAGTGAAGATCACGTTGAGCGTGTCGACGTAGACCAGGCCCATGCCGACGCCGGTGATCGTCCAGGCGATGGTCATCAGCCACGGGGTGGCCGCGCGACCACCGTCGAGCACGGCGAGCCAGCCGATGCCACCGAAGAGCAGGACGGTGCCCGTTGCGGCCCTGCGCAGGTAGGCGCCCGGTGTGGCGGCGGGGCGGGCGCCGCAGGCAAGCCCGGTGATCGCCCAGCCGAGCCCGCCGGCCGTGAGCAGGATGTTGAGTTGCGTCGGGGACATCGCGAAGACGTCGTGCGCGATCGGGGTCAGTACGGCGTCCGCCCCGAAATAGGCTCCGCACAGGACGAGGAGGACTGCGAAGGCGCTCCGCCGGCGGGAGAGCAGGCCGAAGGTGCCCACCGGGAGCAGCGCGCGCAGGGAGACCAGCATCAGCACCCCTGCGACGGCCATCAGGGCGAGCTGGACCAGCCCGGTCAGGCCGGGAACGGTCAGCGCCGCCATCGCCAGGCCGAGCAGGAGTGCCTGCCGGAAGTCGATCGGCGCGGACGCCGTGGTCTCGGTCGCGGGCAGGTGTGCGGCCACGAGCATCCGCGCGGCGAGGACGACGGGCAGGTAGGCGACCAGCGCCCAGCGCCAGCCGAGACTGCCGGTGACTCCGGCCGCGTAGGTGGGGCCGACGAGCGCTGCGATCACCCACATGCCGGCCATGCCTGCCAGCACCAGTTGCCGCGTCCGGCCCTGGAGCCCGACGACGAGGGCACTCATCGACACCGTGGCCAGCGACCCGCCGGCGACACCGCGGACGATCGTGCCGAGGATGTAGACCCACAGCGTCGGTGCCAGGGCCGCGAGGATGGAGCCACCGATCAACACCACGGTGGCGATGACCAGGATCCGGCCGACGCCGAGGCGCCGGCTCAGGCCCACGCCCAGCGGCATGCCGACGAACGTCGCGATCCAGCCGGCCGCGATCACGACGCCGTACTCCTCGCGGGCGGCCAGGTCGTCGGCCATGAACGGGAGCACAGTCTGGGACAGGTAGGCCTGGATCCCGGCCACGAGCTCGGTCACCAGCAGGCCGGACGCGAGCAACCACGAGCGGCGTCGCTGCCGCAGGCTGGTGAGTGGTCCGGTCAACGCGGTCCCCTGGTCGGGCGTACTCCTTTCGGCCAACGTAGCAGCCGGGTCGCCGTTCGGGCCACGTCCGAGGGGCTATAATCGAACAGGTGGGCGATAATGAGCGCAGGCGTGACGTGGCTACGGCTCGGGGGTACGCGCCGCCGGGGTGGCCGGTGCAGGTTCTGCGGCCCGGGTGCGAGGAGTGGGAGGTGAGCGCGGCCGCGTTTCTGCTCGACTGCTGCCCGCCTGACTACCGTTCGTACCCGGTGCTGCGGCGACACCCGGTGGTGCTGGCCGGGTTTGCCGCGGCCTTCGTCGGTGCCCAGGTGGGCGCGAGCAGGGACGCGCTGGCGGGGATGCGGCGGAGCCTGGAGGACGTGGTGCCCCCCGAAGTCGTCCAGGCGGCCGTGGAGGCGTGGGAGGAGCAGTCGGCGCGGCTGCAGCGAACGCTGCGCGAGGTGGGCCTGGTTGAGGAGGCGCTCCGCGGGCGGGTGTTCGTGCCCCGGCTCGGGACATAGACTCGACCGGTGCCCCTGCTCGACGCGATCAACGGTCCGGACGACCTGAAGGCCCTCAGGCCGGCGCAGTTGCGCCAACTGGCCGAGGAGATCCGGGCCTTCCTGATCACCAACGTGAGCCGCACCGGCGGCCACCTCGGTCCGAACCTGGGGGTCGTCGAGTTGACCCTCGCGCTGCACCGGGTGTTCGACTCGCCGCGCGACGCGATCGTCTTCGACACCGGCCACCAGAGCTACGTCCACAAGATCGTCACCGGTCGGCGCGAAGGGTTCGCCACGTTGCGCCAGACCGGCGGGCTGTCCGGCTACCCGAGTCGCGCGGAATCGCCGCACGACTGGGTCGAGAACTCGCACGCATCCGCGTCGCTGTCCTGGGCCGACGGTCTCGCCAAGGCGTTCCGGTTGCGCGGAGAGGACCGGTTCGTGGTTGCCGTGGTGGGCGACGGAGCGCTGACCGGCGGGATGGCGTGGGAGGCCCTGAACAACATTTCGGTCGACGCGGACGAGAAGCTGGTCATCGTCGTGAACGACAACGGTCGTTCCTACACCCCGACCGTGGGCGGGATCGCCACCCAGCTCTCGGTGCTGGGCAAGCAGCTCGCCGCGATTCGCACCGACCGGCGCTACGAGCGGATGCTCCAGCGGATCAAGGAACTGGTGCGCCGGGCCCCCCTGGTCGGGCAGGCCGCGTACGGGCTGCTGCACGGCTTCAAGATCGGGGTGAAGGACGTCCTGGCGCCGCAGGGCATGTTCAGCGACCTCCGACTGAAGTACCTCGGCCCGATCGACGGACACGACCTCGGGGCGGTCGAACTCGCCCTGCAGCAGGCGAAGGGCTACGGCGCACCGGTGCTCGTCCACTGCATCACCCAGAAGGGACGCGGGTTCAAGGCGGCGGAGGACGACGAGCAGGATCGGTTCCACGCGGTGGGCCCGATCGACGAGGTGACCGGGGAGCCGCTGGCCGTGGGCGTGCGCACCTGGACGGACGCCTTCGGCGAGGAGCTGGCCCGGATCGGGGCCACCGACGAGCGGGTCGTCGCGATCACCGCGGCCATGCTGCACCCCACCGGGCTGGACCGGTTCGCCCGGCACTTCCCGGATCGCACCTTCGACGTGGGGATCGCCGAGCAGCACGCGGTCACCTCCGCTGCGGGCCTCGCTGCCGGCGGGCTGCACCCGGTGTTCGCCGTCTACGCGACCTTCCTGAACCGCGCCTTCGACCAGGTCCTGATGGATGTGGCGCTGCACCGCCAGGGTGTCACCTTCGTGCTCGACCGCGCCGGAGTGACCGGGCCCGACGGTCCCAGCCACAACGGCATGTGGGACGGCTCGCTGCTCGCCCTGGTGCCGGGCCTGCGCCTGGCTGCACCGCGCGACGAGCCGCGACTCGGCGAGGCGCTGCGGCAGGCGGTGACCGTGGACGACGCGCCGACGGTGTTGCGCTACTCGAAGGAGCGCATTCCCGAGCCGTTGCCCGCGATCGCCCAGCGGGGCAGTGTGGACGTGCTGTTCGGCGGCGAGCGTCCGCGCGTCCTGGTGGTCGGCTATGGACAGCTCTGCGGCATGGCCGTGGAGGTGGGTCGCCGGCTGGAGCAGCAGGGCATCGGGGTCACCGTGGTGGACCCGGTCTGGGCGCTCCCGGTCGCGGCAGACCTTCTCGACCTGGTCGCGAGCCACGAGCTGGTGGTGACCCTCGAGGACAACGGGGTGGCCGGCGGCCTCGGTGCGACGCTGTCGCAGGCGGCTCGGGCAGCGGGAATCGACACGCGCCAGCGCGAGTTCGGGATACCGCAGGATTTCCTCCCGCAGGCCAGCCGGGCTGAGCTCCTGGAGGAGATCGGGTTGAGCGCGCAGCGGATCGCCCGGGTCGTGACCGAGCTGGTCGCCGCAGGGGAGAACCCGGAGCAGGTCACCACTGCGCGGTGATCACCGGCACGGCAAGTTCGCGTTGCCAGGGCCGGGCGCCGAGTTCGGCGAGACGCGCGTCGACTTCCTCGGCCGTGATCTGATCGGGGGAGTTCCACAGCAGGCGGCGAAGGTGGTCCGGCGAGAGCAGGTTCTCGACCGGCACCTCGAGTTCGCCCGCACGCTCGATCAGGGCGGGGCGGACCCGGTTGAAGCGTGCGAAGGAACTCGGCCAGCGCCGTTCCCACGAGCGCGGCATGGGCGGGCCGTCGGGGGTCACCGAGCGGGGCGGCAGCTCCGCCCGCGGCAGCGACGCCGCGCGGTCGAGGGCGTCGAGCCAGTGGGACTCGAAGCGGGCGGCGACCCGGTTGCTGAAGCCTCGGACGGAGCGCAGGTCCGCGCGGGTCAGCCGGGCCTTGTGATCGGTCTCGAGCCGTGCGGCCAGGTCGGTGATGGCGCGGTCGGGGACGACCCGCCCGGGAGAGCGGTCCTCGGCGCGGGCGAGCGTGTCGCGGACCTGCCAGAGCTCGCGGACGACGGCCAGCGCCGCCGGGCTGTTCAGGCCGTGCAGGCCGGACGTCCGGCGCCACGGGTCGGTGCGTGTGTGCGGCGGGTCTGTGGCGTGCGCGGCGAGGTAGGCGAACTCCTGGTGCGCCCACTCGATCTTGTCGGCGGCGCTGAGTCGTTCGATCAGCCATTCCCTGAGTTCGGCGAGACGCTCGACGTCGAGTGCGGCGTAGGCGAGCCAGTCGCTGGGGATCGGTCGCCGGGACCAGTCCGCCGCGGAGTGCTCCTTGAGCAGGGTGATCCCGAGCGCCTGCTCCATCAGGGCGCCCAGGCTCACCTTGTTGAGCCCGAGCAGACGTGCGGCGAGTTCGGTGTCGAACAGGTGGGTGGGCAGGAACTGCACTTCGGCCAGGCAGGGCAAGTCCTGGCTCGCCGCGTGCAGGATCCACTCGGCCTCGGCGAGCTCGTCGGCGAAGTCGTGGAAGTCCGCGCGCGGCGCACCGTCCTCGAACGCCGTCGGGTCGATCAGGTGGGTGCCGGAGCCTTCGCGCCGCACCTGGATCAGGTAGGCCTTGGCGGTGTAGCGGTAGCCCTGCGCGCGCTCGGTGTCGATGGCGAGGGGCCCCTCGCCATCCCGCAGTGCGGCCCGGGTGGCCGCGAGGGCCTCAGGGGTGTCGACGACGTCGGGAATTCCGTCAGCAGGAACGGTGAGTACGGGGTAGCCCTCCTCGGGCGGCGCGGGGCTGCTCACCTGAGCCACGTTCCCGAACGGCGCGGTGCGATCGGCACGACGCCGTCGGGCAGTGGCGGCAACCCGGCGGTGAGGCACAACAGTTCGGACCAGGCCCGCAGGTGGCGGACCACATCGTCGGCGGTGGCGACAGTGGGCGTCCAGGACGCCCGGAGCTCGACCTCCGCGCGCGGCGGGTCGGCGGCGATGCCGCCGAAGGAACGACTGGACACAGCCGTCACCGTACCGCTGGGCGAGCAGTACTCGGCGTGGTTACGCTCGAGCGCATCCATGAGCCAGGACCAACCGACCTCCGTGAGGAGCGGGTCGGTGACCATTTCGGGATCCACGTCGGCCCGCGCGTAGGTGACGCAGCGGAAGTCGCCGTCCCACGACGCGTTGCCGGCCGGGTCGTGCAGGAGCACCAGCCGGCCGCTGCCCAACTCGACCTCGTTCAGCTCGAGGTCGGCGCTGATCGCGACGGCGAAAGGTGCGATCTTCTGCGGCGCAGGGATCTCCTCGACCTTGAGTTCCGAACGCCAGGTCATGCCGAGGATCGCCTGCACCGCTGTCTCGAACAGAGGCGGGGTACTGGGTTCACGCCGGGCGGCCACGAGGCGAGCGTACTCATCAGGCGTGGTCACCCGGCGGTTGGCGCGCCGTCAGGGGCGCTCGGGTTCGAACTCAAGGCTGACCGAGTTGATGCACCAGCGCTGGTCGGTGGGGGTGTCGTAGCCCTCGCCGGAGAAGACGTGTCCGAGGTGGGAGTCGCAGGCTGCGCAGCGGACCTCGGTGCGAGGGTGCCCGGGCAGGCTGTCGTCCTGCAGCAGCCGGACGCGGTCCTGTGCGGCGGCGGTGTAGAAGGACGGCCAGCCGCAGTGGGAGGAGAACTTGTGCTCGCTGCGGAACAGCTCGGTACCACAGGCGCGACATTTGTACACGCCGACGCCGGTGTGGTCGGTGTACTCGCCGGTGAAGGGTGCCTCGGTGCCGGACTCGCGTAGCACCCGGTACTCCAGCGGGGTGAGCTGGGCGCGCCATTCCTGCGGGGTCTTGATCACCTTGAGTTCCATTGGTCCTCCTCTTGGGCAGTTCTACGCGTCGGGCCCGTCCCGCCCACCGTAGCGCCGGGACGGGACAGTAGCCTGACGGCCATGGCGACGGCGGCGGCAGTCCTGGACATCGATGGACGCGAGCTGCGCATCTCGAGTCCGGACAAGCCGTACTTCCCCGACCTGGGAGTCAACAAGCTGGGTGTGGTCGGATATTTCCGGGCGGTCGGCCCGGGCATCGTCGCCGCGCTGAAGGATCGTCCGACGGCGATGGAACGCTGGCCGGGCGGGGTGCGGGACGACGTGGTGGTCGCCACCCGCGCGGACGGCAGGGGAGAGGCGTTCTACCAGAAGCGGGCGCCGGCGAACACGCCGGAGTGGGTGCAGACCGCGCAGGTGCGCTTCCCGTCCGGACGGACCGCGACCGAGGTCGCGCCGGCTGACCTCGCGAGCGTGCTGTGGATGGTGAACCTGGGCACCGTCCGCTTCCACCCGTGGCCGGTGCGCGCGGCGGACACCGACGCGGTGGACCAGCTGCGGATCGACCTCGACCCCCAGCCCGGCGTGGAGTTCGCGACCACCGTGCGAGCCGCCCAGGAACTGCGGGGCGTGCTCGCCGATGCGGGCCTGACCGGGTTCTGCAAGACCAGCGGCGGACGGGGCGTCCATGTCTTCGCCCCGATCGTCGGCTCGGACTTCGTCGACGCCCGGCACGCGGCGATCGCGGTGGGTCGGGAGCTGGCCCGACGGCTGCCGGAGGACGTCACCGTGAACTGGTGGAAGGAGGAGCGCGGCGAACGGGTGTTCGTGGACTTCAACCAGATGGCGCGGGACCGGCTGATGACCTCCGCCTACTCGATCCGGCCCACCCCGCGCGGGCTGGTGTCCGCGCCGTTGGAATGGGACGAACTGCCCCGGATCGCGCCCGCGGACTTCACGATCCTGACGATGCCGAGGCGATTCGCCGAGCGCGGTGACCTCTGGGCGGCGATGGACACCGCGCAGCCGGGACGCCTCGATGTCGCGCTGGAGTGGTACGCCCGCGACGCGGCGCACGGGGAGGGCGAGCTGCCGTATCCGCCGGAGTACCCCAAGATGCCCGGCGAGCCGCCGCGCGTGCAGCCGTCCAGGAAGAACCCGGCGAACTGGGAGTGAGCCGTGGTGGCGCAGCGGGGGACGATGGTCGTGATCGTGGTCGCGCGTGCCGCGATGGCGGCGGGGATCGTGGCGGCTGTCATCGCCACCCATGTCGATGTCGCGTCCCGCGGGCCGGTCAACCCGTTCAACCTGTACGGCTACTTCACGGTGCAGTCGAACCTGATCGGCGCCGTGGCGCTGCTGGCGGCAGCGGTGGTGGGAGTGC
>PHEV01000154.1 GCA_002843035.1 Actinobacteria bacterium HGW-Actinobacteria-5
CCGCGGAAGAACGGGATCGCGCAGAACGCGCAGCGCCGGTCACAGCCGGAGGCGATCTTCAGGGGCGCGGACGCCCCGCTGGCGAGCCGGTGCCTCGGGATCCACGCGTGGCCGGGGATCGCATGACCCGGCACGGACACCTCCGCGGCGCGGGCCGGACGAGCGACCGGCGTGACCGGAAGCAGGCTGCGGCGGTCGCGCGGCAGGTGGGCCTCGACGTGCCCACCGGCGAGGATCCACTCCAGCTTGGCCGCGATCTCGGGGTAGGCGTCGAAGCCCAGTACGGCGTCCGCTTCGGGAAGGGACTCGGCCAGCTCGCGTCCATAGCGCTCGGCCAGGCAGCCCACCGCGACGACCGCCTTCGTCCGGCCGCCAGCGGCCTTGTGGTCGGCGGCGTCGAGCAGGGTGTCGATCGAGTCCTTCTTCGCTGCGTCGATGAAGCCGCAGGTGTTCACGACGATCGCCTCGGCGTCGTCCGGGTCGTCGACTAGCGCGAACCCCCCGGCTGCGAGCCGCCCGGCAAGCTCCTCGGAGTCGACTTCGTTGCGTGCGCAACCGAGGCTGATCAGGTGCACAGGCGTCGGACTCACCCGCGCCACGCTACCCCACGCGGGGCATCAGCCGGCGCGCAGGGCGGCCAGCACCTCGTCGAGGTCGTCGGGCTTGACCAGCACCTCGCGCGGCTTCGAACCCTCGGACGGGCCGACCACTCCCCTGGTCTCCAGGATGTCCATCAGGCGTCCGGCCTTCGCGAAGCCGACCCGCAGCTTGCGTTGCAGCATCGAGGTCGAGCCGAGCTGGAGGTTCACCACCAGCTGCGCGGCCTCCAGGACGAGTTCGAGGTCGTCGCCGATGTCCTCCGCGACAGCCTTGCCCGAGTCGGCGGGAGCGGCCACGTCCTCGCGGTACTGCGGTGCCATCTGCTCGGTGACCTGCCTCACCACCGCACGGATCTCGGCCTCGGTCACCCAGGCGCCCTGCACGCGCAGCGGCTTGGACTGGCCCATCGGCAGGAACAGCGCGTCACCCTGGCCGACCAGCTTCTCGGCCCCCGGCTGGTCGAGGACCACCCGGGAGTCGATCATCGAACTCGTCGCGAACGCCAGCCGCGAGGGCACATTGGCCTTGATCAGGCCGGTGACCACGTCAGTGGAGGGACGCTGGGTGGCCAGCACCAGGTGGATCCCCGCGGCCCGGGCGAGCTGCGTGATCCGGACGACCGAGTCCTCCACGTCGCGGGGGGCGACCATCATCAGGTCGCTCAGCTCGTCCACGATCACGAGCAGGTAGGGGTACGGCGCGAGCTGCCGCTCCGAACCCGGAGGAAGCTTCACCTGACCGCCCCGGACGGCCTTGTTGAAGTCGTCCACGTGCCGGAAGCCGAACGCGGCCAGGTCGTCGTAGCGGGCGTCCATCTCCCGGACCACCCACTGCAGCGCCTCTGCGGCCTTCTTCGGGTTGGTGATGATCGGAGTGACCAGGTGCGGAATGCCTTCGTAGTGGGTGAGCTCCACCCGCTTCGGGTCGACCAGCAGCATCCGGACCTCGTCCGGTGTCGCCCGCATCATGATCGAGGTGATCATCGAGTTCACGAAGCTCGACTTGCCCGAGCCGGTCGCACCCGCGACCAGCAGGTGCGGCATCTTGGCCATGTTGGCCACCACGTAACCGCCCTCGACGTCCTTGCCGAGCCCGACAGTCATCGGGTGGTGGTCACTGCGGGCCCGCGGCGAGCGCAACACATCGCCGAGGGAGACGATCTCCTTGTCGGCGTTCGGAATCTCGATGCCGATCGCGGACTTGCCCGGGATCGGGGAGAGGATCCGCACGTCGGCGGAGGCCACGGCATAGGCGATGTTCTTGCCCAGCGCGGTGACCTTCTCGACCTTCACGGCGTTGCCGAGTTCGACCTCGTAGCGGGTCACGGTCGGGCCGCGCGTGTAGCCGGTCACGGTCGCGTCGATCTCGAACTGCCGCAGCACGCCGGTGAGGCTCTGCACGACCGCGTCGTTCGCCTGGCTGCGTGCCCGCGGCACCGTGCCGGCCTTCAGGATGGCCGGTTCGGGCAGTTTGTAGACGATGTCGCCGCTGATCGGGGGCTGCTCCGCGCGCAGGGGTCCCGGCGAGATCACCGGAGCCTCCAGCGGGGGGTGGGCGGGCTTGCCGGGCTTGGCTGCAGGCTCGGCAGTGAGCGCGACTGTGAGTTCGTCGTCCGGCTCGGGTTCGTCCACCAGCGGCGTGTCATAGGCACGGTGCTGGGCCCCGTACTCGATCTCCGGCTTCTGCGTCCGGCGGAACCGCTCGCGCAGCGCGCTCGCCCGCTCCTTCAGGTCGCTCATCGGGACGCCCGCGATGACCAGGACACCGAAGACGGTGAGCGCCACCAGCACCGGCACGGCGAGCCAGACCGTGAGCAGGTCGACGGTCAGGGAGGACGAGATGAAGCCGAGGAAGCCACCCGCCTGCCGGACCAGTTCGGGGTGGTTCCCGCGCGGCAGGCCCTTGGCAACGTGAACCAGGCCCAGGACGCCGAACAGCCCCGACAACCAGCCCACGGCCTGCCGTCCGGCCGATCCGTGGCGCTCGGGGTGGCGCAGCGTTCGCCAGGCGAGGCCGAAGCAGAGCAGCGGGACGACGTAGGAGAACGAGCCGAACAGGGTGGTCACGCCGAGCTGCACCCAGTTGCCGGCCGCCCCGGCCAGGCCGATCCAGAACTCGCCGGCGACCAGCAGGCCGAGCAGCACCAGGAAGAGGCCGGTGCGGTCGTGACGCGCCTCCGGCGCGAGATCCTTCACCGCAGGCGGAACGGCCCGCACCGCCGAGCCGAACACGGTCGCCAGTCCCCGCCAGGCCGCGGAGATGCCGCGACCGATCCCGGACAGCATCCGGCTCAGCCCGGAACCCTGCGGCTGCTTGCGTGCCGAACTCCGGGACGTACGTTTCCTGCTTCCTGTGCTTCGGGAGGCGCTGCTACTGCGCGCGGACGCGCTGCTGCGGCTCCGCGAAGGGGAAGACGCGCGGGTCGCCATGGATCGAAGGTTAGGCGATTCCGGCGACATTCCCGAGCCCCCACGCCGGGGAACCGGTGCCCGACCGCTGCGTGGCCGCGGACGCCACTCGGGGCGGGCCACCGGGGCCGACGCCGCGCGGCGCGCTCAGGAGGTGAAGTGCTGCCAACCGCCGGCGGGGCCGTCCCAGACTGCGCCGTCGACCAAGACCCGCGGCTCACCCGGCAGGACGCGTCCGATCACGTGCCAGCCCTCGGGCACCCTTCCAGGGTCGAAGGCCCCCACGAGCGCGTGGTCGTCACCGCCGGTGAGCTGGAAGACCAGCGGGTCTCCTCCGCCGACCGCAGCCGCCACAGCCTGCTGCGGCTCGGCGACCTCGAGGGTGGACGTATCCACGTCGAGGGTCACGCCGGACGCCCTTGCGACGTGGCCGAGGTCGGCCAGCAGCCCGTCCGAGATGTCGATCAGCGCCGACGCACCGGCCTCCGCCGCCACCCGGCCCTGTCCGTAGGGCGGCTCGGGAACCCGGTGTGCCACGACGACTGCCCGGGGCGAGCGGAAGCCCCGCCCGAGCACGGCCACCCCTGCGGCTGCCCAGCCGAGGCGTCCGGCCATCGCGAGCACCTGCCCGGGACGCGCCCCGGCACGGGTCAGCGGCGGCAGGCCGCCCAGGTCGGCGAGGACCGTTGCGGTCACCACGATCTGCCCGGCCGACGTGGTGTCGCCCCCGACCAGCTGGACGCCGGCGAGCTCGCACTCCGTCCTCACCCCGGCGGCGAAGCCGGTCGCCCACTCCATCGGGGTGGACGCGGGCGCGGCCAGGCTGATCACCAGGCCGATCGGTGCGGCGCCCATCGCCTCCGCGTCGGCGACACAGGACGCCACCGCCTTGCGCCCGACGTCCTCCGCGCTGGACCAGTCCCGGCGGAAGTGCACACCCTCGACCATCGTGTCGGTGGAGACGGCCAGGTCGCCGGCCAGGCGCAGCACGGCGCAGTCGTCGCCCACGCCGAGCAGCACCGGCCCGGACGCCACCAGCCCCTCGGTCACGCGGTCGATCAGGGCGAATTCGCCGAGTTCGCCGATCGTCTGCCCGGCCCGGCCCGCCGGATTCGGGGGCGAGCCCTGACTGCCGGGGTGGGGCGGTTCGCCCCGGGTCACCGCAGTCCCGTCGGGCGCGCCAGCGCCAGATCCACCAGCGTGGCGATCAGGTCGGGGTACTCCAGCCCGCTCGCGGCCCACATCATCGGGAACATCGAGGTGCGGGTGAAGCCGGGCATGGTGTTCAGCTCATTCACCCACGGCGTGCCGTCCGGGGTGACGAACAGGTCGACCCGGGCCAATCCCTCGACCGACATGGACGCGAAGGTGCGCGCAGCGAGGTCCTGGATGGAGGCCAGCAGCTCCGGGGTGAGCTTCGCGGGCACGTCCAGGGTCACCTGCTCCTCGGGCAGGTACTTGGCCTCGAAGTCGTAGAAGGCGTCGTCGGTGTGCATCAGGATCTCGCCGGGCAGCGAGGTGCGCGGTGACCCGGCCAGATCCTGCAGCACCGCCACCTCGATCTCGCGGACGCCGACGAAGCCCTGCTCCACGACCACCTTCGGGTCGTAGCGCTGGGCGTCGAGGATCGCCTGCTTGAGCCCGGACGCGTCCTCGACCCGGGCGATCCCGATACTGGAGCCGCCCCGGGCGGGCTTGACGAACACCGGATAGGTGA
The DNA here is from genome assembly GCA_002843035.1 of Actinobacteria bacterium HGW-Actinobacteria-5. Taxonomy (GTDB): domain Bacteria; phylum Actinomycetota; class Actinomycetes; order Propionibacteriales; family Propionibacteriaceae; genus Propionicimonas. The sequence goes on from PHEV01000154.1 coordinate 4,726, forward strand.
GTTCCGCGTCCACCCGGGCCAGGCACTCGGCGGCGTCGTCGCGCCACTGCGCGGGCGTGATCGCCACCCATGGCCCCACCGGGAGCCCGGCCGCGGCCATTGCCCGCTTCATCAGGTCCTTGTCCATGCCGATCGCGCTCGAGGCGACGCCCGCACCGACGTAGCGGAGGCCGAGCATCTCGAACAGGCCCTGGATCGTGCCGTCCTCGCCCCACGGACCGTGCAGCAGCGCGAACGCGACGTCGATCCGGGTGATGTCGGCCAGACGGTCGCCCTCCCTGGTCGCCAGTTCGGCACCGTCGGCGCCGCGCAGCAGCACGGCTTCGGGGCGATCGCTCGCCACTCGGGGCAGCCGGCCGTCGCTGATCTCGTAACCGGACAACTCATCGATCGGGATCCGCACCCAGCAGCCGTCACCGGTGATACCGATGCCGATCACCTCGAACCGCTCGGGATCGATCGCCCGGGCCACCCCGCCAGCCGTGAGGCAGCTGATCTCGTGCTCGGAGCTCACCCCGCCGAAGATGAGCGCTACCCGTACCTTGGGGGGATTCGTCACGCGCTCACCCTACCTAGCCGCGCGGCACCCTCGCGCCCACCCTGATGTCGTAGACACCCTCGGGCGGATCTGCTTGGCGGATCTGTGCAACCAGCGCAGTCACCGCGTCCATGATCCGTACGCCCGCGGCGACGACCGCCTCGGAATCGGTGCGCCCGGCCAGGTCGGACAGGTCCACCGGCGCCCCGGTGCGGAAGACCAGGGTGCGGCGCGGCCACAGCCTCGGCCAGCCCGGCCGCTTGCCCGGCATGATGAAGTTCGCGCCCCACTGGCCTACCGGGATCACCGGGTAGCCGGTCTTCAGGGCCAGGCGGGCCGCGCCGGGACGGGCGGTCATCGGCCACGTGTCCGGGTCGGCGGTGATCGTGCCCTCGGGGTAGACGATGATCAGCTCACCCGCCTCGAGCGCGTCCTGTGCGTGGACGAGGGCGTCCCTGGCCCGCTCCGTGCCCCGTTCCACCGGGATCTGTCCCGTGGCCCGGGCGAGCCGCCCGATCACCGGCACCTTCCACAGGTCCGACTTGCCGAGCGCACGGGGCCAGCGTCCGCGCCAGATCAGGTACTGCGCGAGCGCGGGCGGGTCGGCATAGGAGATGTGGTTGCTCACCACGATCGCGCCGCCCGTGCGGGGCAGGTGCTCGGCGTTGTCCCAGTCCTGGTCGGTGATCCGCCGCAGCAGCCAGCCCGCGAACCGGGCCAGCCTCCGGTAGGTGGGCTGCACCGGCGTCGGATTGGCCAGCTTCAGCGGCGTGCGTGGGGACGCGGCCTCGACGGGCCCCCGGGCCGGCCCAGGCTCGGGAACCGAACCGGACCTCACCCCGCGGTCTTCACGGGCAGGGTCCGCGGCAGCCAGGCCGGGCGGTTCGCCTCGTACGCGGCGATCTCGGCCTCGTGCTGCAGGGTGAGGCTGATGTCGTCCAGCCCCTCGAGCAGGCGCTGCCGGGTGTAGTCGTCGATGCTGAACTCGAAGACGTTGTCCGCTGCCTCGACCGTGCGGTGCCGCAGGTCCACGGTGAACTCGATGCCGGGCTCGCTCTCCGCGATGTCCCACAGCTTCTCCACGACGTCCTGCGACACGGTGGCGATCACCAGGCCGGCCTTGCCGGAGTTGCCGCGGAAGATGTCGCCGAAGCGCGAGCCGATCACCACCTTGAAGCCGTAGTTCTGCAGCGCCCAGACGGCATGCTCCCGCGAGGACCCGGTGCCGAAGTCGGGTCCGGCGACCAGGATCGAGCCGGCCTTGTACTCCTCCTTGTTGAGGACGAATTCGCTGTCGCCGCGCCAGGCAGCGAACAGCCCGTCCTCGAATCCGGTCCGGGTGACCCGCTTGAGGTAGACGGCCGGGATGATCTGGTCGGTGTCGACGTTGCTGCGCCGCAGCGGGACAGCGATGCCGGTGTGCGAGCTGAACTTGTCCATCTCGATCTCCTTACAGGTCGGCCGGGGAACTCAGGGTGCCGCGGACGGCGGTGGCAGCGGCCACCGCCGGCGACACCAGGTGGGTGCGTCCGCCCTTGCCCTGGCGGCCTTCGAAGTTGCGGTTGGAGGTGGACGCGCTGCGCTCCCCCGGCGCCAGCTGGTCGGGGTTCATACCCAGGCACATCGAGCAACCCGCCTCCCGCCATTCGGCACCGGCGTCGGTGAAGACCTTGTCCAGGCCTTCGCTCATCGCCTGCAGCCGGACCCGGGCCGAGCCGGGGACGACCAACATCCGGATGCCGTCGGCGACCTTCCGTCCCTTGATCACCGAGGCTGCCAGTCTCAGGTCCTCGATCCGCCCGTTGGTGCAGGAGCCGAGGAAGACGGTGTCCACGTGCACGTCGCGCATCGGGGTGCCCGCGCTCAGTCCCATGTACTCCAGCGCCCGCTCGGCGGACGCCCGGTCGACCGGGTCGGCGAAGTCGGCCGGCGACGGAACGGTGGCACCCAGCGGGACGCCCTGCCCCGGGTTGGTGCCCCAGGTGACGAACGGCGTCAGCGTGGAGGCGTCGATGTCGACCTCGCGGTCGAATGCCGCGTCGTCGTCGGAGAACAGGGTCCGCCAGTACGCGACGGCGGCATCCCAGTCCTCGCCCTCGGGCGCGTGCGGACGTCCCTTCAGGTAGGCGAAGGTG
>PHEV01000155.1 GCA_002843035.1 Actinobacteria bacterium HGW-Actinobacteria-5
ACTCCTTAGAAGAACCATCCTCCTGACCCGAGAGGCGTTGACCCGCTGAGCGGATCGACCCGAATGGCTAGCGGCGCGGTACCTCGGCGCGGGGAATCACTATGGCGGATGCGGCGTAGTAGCCGAGCAGACCGCGGTTGGCCAAGTAGTAGGACGTTCCGTCGTCCAGCACGATCGCCATGCCGGTGTCGTAGCCCGCCAGACCGTAGGCCCACAGCGTCCGGACCGATCCGTCACCGCCGGTGAACCGCATGACCGTGATCCGCCGCTGCTCGAGCTCAGTCGCGCTGAACGAGCGGGAGGGCAACTGGTCGTAGGGAAATGCGGTGTCGCAGAAGGTGCGGGCTTCGTCCCCGACGATCACGTGACGGTCGGCTGCGGTGTGGTGGGCGTAGGTGTTGAAGATCTCCACCCGACTGACCTCAGCGGGACACGGCGCGAACGCTGCGGCCGACGCGGCGCACCCATTGAGTGTCGCGAGCACGAGCGTCGCGGCCGCCAACCCCGATGTCGCGTGCCGCCAGGGGGCACTCATGGGACGACCGCCCTGGGTCGATCCGACGGGGCGACGGATGCATTCGCGGACGGTTCGGACGGCGTTCCCGAGTCTCCGACGGGCGACCCCCAGGTCGTACCTACCACCGAGCCGTCCGGCCAGAATACGGCGACATCCCGGGGACCCACGAACACCTGGGTCAACTCGACGCTGCCGCCCTCACGCAGGAAGAACCGGAGACCCGCCGCTCTCTGGCCGGAAAGCTCGGACGCGGAGTGGGGCAAGCTCGTCACTGGCATGTCGGTGAAGGCCGTGACCAACTCCTCGATCTCGCGGCGATCGGTCACGATCGATCGGGTGACGCTGGCCGGTTCGGTGGAGTAGGCGTAGAGGTAGACGTCCACGTGGTCGACATCACTAGGTCCGATGCCGATGTCCTTGGTGGCTGGTTGCGCGCAACCAGCCATCGTCAGGACAAGGCACGCCAGGCCGACCAACCACGGCCACAGCGCCCTTGGAGGACTCGACGTGCCATAGCGCATCTCTCTCCCCACTAGTTCAGTTGGAACTTCGCGTTCGACCCGATGAGGCCACCGTTCAACACGATATCCGTGTAGCCCTTCCAACCGTAGTGAGTGATCAGCCAGCCACCCCTGGTTTCGCCGTAGCCGACCACAGCGTGCGCACCCCACGAACCATTTGTGTTGATCGGGAGACTGCCGAATACGATGACTGGGCGGTTCTTCTCCACCTCCGAGAACATGCCGATGTTCCCGAGCACCCACGACCACGAAGCTGCGACGTTCTGGTTCTTCGCGTTCCAGCCGAGGCGATCCGCCACCGGTTGCGCCCAACTGTCATTGCTGTTGCTGCCCTGCAAGTAGGTCGCGAAGTTCGGGGAAGAAGTCAGGTTTGTTCCGTTCCGGAACTTGCTGGGCAGAAGTTTCCGAGCACTTGATCGAGCGTGCCAGTAGCGCGTGACGATACTGCCTGCCACCCAACCACAGATCCCGGTGGTGTTGGGATAAACGTAACAGCCGGTGATGTAGGAATATGACGTGATCCTGCTCAGGACGTCGCTCGACTTGACCGGGTCCAGCGCATGCGTCCCGACTCCCGTGCCGGCCTTCCCCAACTCCGTCGTATGCCTCAACGGGCTGGCCTTCTCGTGGAACATCTCCGCCGTCTCGCGGGCGAACACCCGGTGTGCCGACGACTTGAACGATCTGCCGGTGAACAGATTGACGCTTCGACCGGCGCGGTTCGCGAAGTACAGGCCGGGCCCGAGGTAGGACAGTTCACCGGACGACGAGTGGAAGGGACTCACGGCAGTGGTCGAGTACTCGAGGGGCGTTCGTGTCGTGGTGTCGATGACCATGTAGCCGGACGCACCGGCTTCCCAGACCTCCAGGCCCTCCTGAAGCGGACGTGCGGTGACTTCCGCTCTCGTCTGGAGAAGTTCGGCGGCCATCGACCCGCGCCACGTCTTGGTGGGAAGTGACAATTCGTCGCCGTAGGCGGCAGGCGCCGCGCCACCGAGAATACTCGCACCGGCGAGCACCCCAATCGTGGCAAGGAAGGTTCGGCGCTCAAGAACGCGCGAATCGGTGGTTATTGGGCCGTCGTCAGCCCTGATCTACCACTTCCCGGGGGTGTGAGAAACGTGCAGGGCCTACTGCTCACCATCGAGCTGGCATGAGTGTAGCCAAGGCGGGCCCAACTTCTCGGTGAATCCGATGAATCCACTTCCTGATGGTGATCGGGGTGCGGACGTTCAAGCACTCCCGGTGGCCACCTCCGACTCCAGCGGTGCCGTGGTCGTGTTGCGATTGCGCGGCAAGGAGGACCTCGGCAGCACCTTCATCAAGACAATCTCCCGGCACCACGACAGCCTTGCAGCGGTCGGCAGCCATCTCGTCCTCACCGGTCTCAGCGCACGTCTGCTAGCGCAGTTGCGGAAGACGGGCGCCATCGACCTGCTCGGCGCCGACAACGTCTTCGCTGCCAGGCCCAACGTCGGCGAGTCGCTGCAGGCGGGACTGCGGCGGGCACAGCACCTGATGAACCTGCCATGACCCGGATGCCGCGCGCCCGCCGGGAATCACCCTGCCCGGGTGATGTGGATCGTTCCCCCCGCCGGGCAGGGTCGGTCTGCACGAGGAGGGAGCGATCCATGGAACCAACACGACGACACAGGGTGCAGGAGGCTGCGCGACGAGGTCGAGGGCCGGCCGCCCTGGCGGTGGCACTGCTCCTGGTGTTGGGCGGACCGCTGCTCAGTGGCTGTGCGGCCGGCGGGACGGATTCCCTCACCGGCACCACCTGGTACCTGGTGTCCGGAGGTGAGCGCACGCCCGCGTGGGAGTGGACCGTGCCGGCGGACCTGCAGACGAGCTACACGATCCGGTTCGAGAAGGACGGCAGCTTCGGCGCCCAGGCCGACTGCAACCGGCTCGGGGGCGCCTGGGAGGCGCGCGGCTCGGACCGACTGACGATCACGCCCGGCCCGATGACGATGGCGACCTGCGGCGAGAGGTCGCTCGACATCCTGTACGCGGGCACGCTGGGCCAGGTGCGCAACTGGACGGTGGCCTCGACCGGGATGACGCTGACCCTGGCCGACGGCGGGCGGCTCGACTACACGTCGGTCGCACCCGCCGGTCCGACCGCGGCTCCCACCCCTGACGCCGAGAAGTCGGTCGAGCCCACGGACGTGGCCTCGAGCCCCGTGCCGACCGCCACCCGGACGGTGACCGCCACGGCGACGACAACAGTGTCAGCGCCCCAGCCCAGCGCCACCACGGCACCTCCCACCCCACGGCCAACCCCGACACCGTCGAAGTCCGCCACGCCCTCACCCGAGCCGACCCACACGCCGGAGCCCGGCCCCGGGTTGACCGGCCGCACCTGGCAGCTCACGGCGTTCACGCTGGTGACGCCTCCCTTCGAGGGCCAGGTGCCGCAGGCACAGCGCGCGAGCTACACCATCGAGTTCGGTGTCGACGGCAGCTTCACCGCGCAGGCCGACTGCAACTCCGTCCGGGGCACCTACGCCCCGGCGAACCCGAGCGACGCGAGTGGCAGCCTCACCCTGTCCCCGGGGCCGGTGACCCTCGTCGCCTGCGATGAGGGCTCCTACTCCGAGCTCTACCTCACCGGGCTCGCCAGCACCGCGTCCTTCCGCGTCGAGGGGGCAACCCTGCGGCTGGGGCTCAGCGACTCCGGCGAACCCGAGTACCGGTAGACCGGCTCCGATCCTCCGGGGAGGTCCCACCGGACTGGCATGAGTGGTGCGGCCCCGCCGCATCGGGGAGCCGGTCGGCCGACGCAGGGAGACGAGCGCGTCGAGACGGGCGAGGACGTCCAACGGCGCGCGTTCGGCGACACCCGTCCGCGACGCGCCGCCGGGGGAGCGGACGCCGTGGTCGCCGCCCACCGATACGGTTGCCCATCATGGGTCATGTCGACGTCGCGGGCGTCCGCTTCGAGCTGCCGGACGGGCGGGTGCTGCTCGACGACGCATCCTTTCGCGTGGGGGACGGCGCCAAGGTCGCGCTGGTCGGCGCGAACGGCGCCGGGAAGACGACCCTGCTGCGCCTGATCACCGGCGAACTCGTCCCGCACGCGGGCACGATCACGCGCTCGGGCGGGCTCGGCGTGATGCGCCAGTTCGTCGGACAGGGGATCGCCGATCCGTCCGGCCCGAGCGAGGATCCCACGGTCGCCGACCTGCTGCTGTCGGTCGCTCCACCCCGCGTGCGCGCGGCCGCGGCCGCCGTCGATGCCTGCGAGCGCGCGCTGATGGACAGCGATGAGATTCCCCTCCAGCTCGCCTATGCCGAGGCCCTGGGTGAGTACGCCGACGCCGGCGGGTACGACCTCGAAGTGGTGTGGGATGTCTGCACGATCGCCGCGCTCGGCGTGGAGTACTCCCGCGCCAGGCACCGCTCGCTGAGGACGCTGTCCGGGGGCGAGCAGAAGCGGCTCGTCCTGGAGTACCTGTTGCGCGGCCCGGACGAGGTTCTGCTGCTGGACGAGCCCGACAACTACCTGGACGTGCCGGGCAAGCTGTGGCTGGAGGAGCGCGTCCGGGAATCCCCCAAGACGATCATGCTGATCTCCCACGATCGCGAACTGCTCGCCAACACCGCGACCCGCATCGTCACTGTGGAACTCGGCGCCGCCGGCAACCGCGTCTGGACGCACCCGGGCGGGTTCTCGAGCTACCACGAGGCGCGCAGGGACCGGTTCGAGCGGTTCGACGAGTTGCGGCGACGCTGGGACGAGGAGCACCAGAAGCTGAAGACCCTGGTGCAGACCCTCAAGCAGAAGGCGACCTACAACGACGGCATGGCCAGCCGCTACCAGGCTGCGCAGACCAGGCTCCGCAGGTTCGAGGACGCCGGGCCGCCGGTGGAGCAGCCGAGGGAGCAGAAGTTCCGGATGCGGCTCTCCGGCGGGCGAACCGGCAAGCGGGCACTGGTCTGCGAACGCCTCGAGTTGCGCCTGCCGCCCGCCGGCGAGGCAGGTTCGCTGGAGCTGATGAAGCCGTTCGACCTGGAGGTGTGGTACGGCGAGCGGGTCGCCGTGCTCGGCTCGAACGGGTCCGGGAAGTCCCACTTCCTGCGGTTGCTCGCACGCGGCGGTTCGCTGCCCGACCTCGAGCACGAGCCGGTCGGCGGAGTGGACAGCGTCCGTCCGGTCGAACACACCGGACGCGCACGACTGGGAGCCCGGGTCCGTCCGGGCTGGTTCGTGCAGACCCACGAGCACCCCGAGCTGGTCGGACGCACGCTGCTCGACATCCTGCACCGCGGCGACGCAACTCCGGACGGTCGCGGCCGGGCCGGTCTCGGACGTGAGCCCGCCGCTCGCGCCCTCGACCGGTACGAGCTCGCGGGAGCCTCAGAACTGCCCTTCGAGTTGCTCTCCGGCGGCCAGCAGGCGCGCTTCCAGATCCTCCTGTTGGAACTGTCCGGCGCCACGATGTTGCTGCTCGACGAGCCCACCGACAACCTCGACGTCGAGTCCGCGGAAGCCTTGGAGGACGGACTTGCGGCCTTCGAGGGGACGGTGCTCGCCGTCACCCACGACCGCTGGTTCGCCCGCGGGTTCGACCGCTTCCTGATCTTCGGCAGCGACGGCGAGGTGTACGAGTCCGACCAGCCGGTGTGGGACGAGACCCGGGTCGATCGGACGCGCTGACCTGGCTTCTTGCGGGCGGGGATCAGGGTGGAGCGTCCTTCCGGCGGGAAAGCCCCACCCGGACGTTCCGCGACCTACGCGAACGACTCCGGCGCCAGCACCGTCTCGATCCCGAGCGCGATCGCACCCACGATCCCGGCCATCTCACCGATCACCGAGTGCGCGAGGGTGAGGTTCCGCGTGGCCAGGGGGAGTGCTCGCTGGTAGGCCACCGACCGGATGCCCGCCAGCAGGTCGTCGGTGGCCTCGGTCAGGGGCCCGGTCACCACGATCCGGGCCGGGTTGTAGACGTGCACCAGGGACGCCACGGTGCTGCCGATCAGCGCCGCCGCGTCCCGGATCAGCCGGATTGCGACCGGGTCGCCGTTGCGTGCGGCCTGTCGAAGGTCGGTCTGGGTGAGGTCAGGGTTGCCGGTGGCCGCCCGCAGCTTCTTCGTGATCGCCTCAGCCGACGCGACGGCCTCGATACAGCCCGTGTTGCCGCACGAGCAGATGATGTCCTCCGCGCCCACGACCGAGAGGTGGCCGATGTCGCACGCCGCACCGTCCGCACCCCGGTGGACGTGGCCCCGCTCGGTGATCAGCCCGCCGCCGATCCCCGTGCCGACCTTCACCACCAGCAGCGGGCACTGGTCCTCGGGAAGCACCCTCGCCTCACCCATCGCGATCAGGTTCACGTCGTTGTCCACCCGGCACGGGCAGCCGAACTCGGCCTGCAGGTGTGCTGCCACCCCGAACCCGTCCCAACCCGGCATGATCGGCGGACGCACCGGCACCCCGCGCTTGGCATCCACGGGCCCGGTGAACGAGACCACCGCGATCCGCAGCCGCTCGTCCGGCAGGGCCAACTCGTCGAGGATCTCCCGGGCGAGCCTCACCGTCGCCTCCAGCGTCGCCACCGGCCCCGACTCGGCCGCGAACTCGATCCTGCGCTGCGCGAGGAACCTCTGGTCCATCCGCGCCACCACCACCCGGATGTGGTGCGGCGTCAGTTCGACGACGAGGAGCGCCCCGGCGTCCGGGTTGATCGACAGCGTCTCCGCCGGACGACCCGCGCCGCGCTGGCGCGGAACCACCCCGCTCGAGACGACCAGACCGCGCTTCTCCAGGCCTGCGAGGCAGGTTCCGATCGTCGAGCGTGCCAGCCCGGTTGCCCGGGCGAGCTCGGGACGCGTCGTCGCCGTCCCGGACGCGATCAGCTGCGCGACAACGCTCATCACCACCGACGGATCCGTGAGCCGGACCATCGGGGGGACGGCCAGACGGGCGGTGGGGAGTTCCCGCCGGCTCGACGATTCGGTCATGTCG
>PHEV01000156.1 GCA_002843035.1 Actinobacteria bacterium HGW-Actinobacteria-5
GCCGGCTCAGCCGGCCAGGGCGAGACTCAGCTCGTCGCCGGAGCGTACGAAGCCCACCCGTTCCAGGTAGGTGCGGGACATCTCGGAGTCGGCCTGGGCGACGATCCGGGTGAAGCCGGCGCTGGTGAACACCCTGGCCCCGCGGCCGTACAGCCAGGTGCCGATCCGGGAGTCCCGGTAGGCCTGCATCACGTAGTCGAGGCGAAGCCGCAGGGTGTTCCCGTCCGGGGTGCCGACGAGTGCTCCCGCGGGCAGGCCGTCCCTGGTCAGGATGAGGACGAGATCGCCGGGACGCGGGGCGTCGAAGTCGGGGTGGATGCCGGCGATGTCGGCGGCGTGCGAGCGCAGGAAGTCGAGCAGGAAGGGGGCGTCCGGTTCGATCGGCACCGCGCCGAGGTCCCGGTTCGGCGCGAACTCCTTGCGGAGGAACCAGACGTTCAGCCCGGCCACGGCGGCGTTCGTGATGACGATCGGGACGGAGGGCAGCAGCAGGCCGTAGCCGACGAACACGACCGATCCCACCAGCGAGACGATCCGCAGCCGTACCACCGAGGTCATCGCCAGTGACGCCACGACGAGTGCGGAGGCGAGGTAGCCGATCAGTTCAACGGGGGAGAGTCCCATCCGGCCAGCCTAGCGAGGAGTTCCGCCCGGCGTGCGAGTGGTGCCCCGGGCGGCGAGGCGGCGGATCCACCCGCCCCGGTGGGTCGGCCGGCCGAGGCCGCCGGCCGGGTCGCGGGCCACTACGGTGGTGTCCGTGCGCGGACAGCAGTCGCAGAAGGTTCAGGCCCCGGGTGGGCCGGGATCGCCGCGCGCCCGGCTCCGGCTGGCGGCGGTCGTGCTGCTCGGCCTGCTCGCGCTGACCTATCTCGGGCTCGGGGTGCGGCTCTACTTCTTCCCCGCGGGCGAGGCGGTGGCGAGCGGACTGGTCGCCGTGGTGCTGGGTCTGGCCGCGCTGACCTACCTCCTGGTGACAAGGGCGGTGATCCGGCAGTCCCGCCTCGGCCACATCCTCGCGATCGTGGTGTGCGGTCTCGCCGCGGTGCTGGGCGTGGCGCCGGGCATGACCTGGCTCGACTGGGTGGTGTTCGGGGTGAACGTGGCCACGGCGGGCCTCCTGCTGGGCTGCATCCCGCGGAAGGCCGCAGCGTAGTCCGTCACCCTGCCGGGTCGCGCCGGCCCGCCGAAGGGGGTAAGGATGGACCTCATGCCTCTCGACGCCGCCAATCCGCTCGCCGCCCCGTCCACGCTGCCGTTCGGGCTGCCTGACTTCGCGGCGATCCGCGACGAGCACTACCAGCCGGCGATCGAGGCCGGGATCGCGGAGCACCTTGCCGAACTCGCAGCCGTGGCCGCCGACACCGAACCCGCGACCGTCGCGAACGTGATCGAGGCGTGGGAGTCGTCCGGACGCCTGCTCAGCCGAGCCCTGCACGCCTTCGAGACGAAGCAGCCGGCCGACACCAACGAGGTGCTGGACGCGGTCGAGGCCGCCGTCGCACCCCAGCTCGCCGCCCACGCGGACGCCATCCTGCTCGACCGGGCCCTGTACGAGCGGGTGGCGGCACTCGCGCGGCGGGTGGAGTCCGGACAGGTCGAACTCGACCCTGCGTCGGCGTACTGGCTGGAGCGCCGGCTGCTCGACTTCGAGCGCGCCGGGGTGAACCTGCCGGAGGAGGAACAGGCCCGGCTGCGGGCGATGAACCACCGGATCGCCGAGGTGCAGTCGGAGTTCGGACGCACGGCGCTCGCCGGCATGAACGCGGGGGCCGTGCTGGTCACTGACGAGGCCGAGCTGGAGGGGCTGAGCCCGGCGCAGGTCGCGGGCGCGCGGGAGCGTGCGGCCGCGGAGGGCCACGCGTCCGGCTGGCTGATCGAGCTGGACAACACTTCGGGCCAGCCGTCGCTGCACGTCCTGGCCAACCGCGGGCTGCGGCGCCGGATCCAGCAGGCCTCGGTCAGCCGCGGACTGGGCGGCGAGCACGACACGCGTCCGCTGGTGGTCGAGCTGGCTCGCCTGCGCGCCGAGCGGGCCGCCCTGCTCGGGTTCGGGAACCACGCTGCCTACGTCGCGGCGGACGGGTGTGCGCGCACCGGCCAGGCTGTCTGGGACCTGCTCACGAAGCTGGCTCCCGCGGCAGCGGCGAACGCGAGGGCGGAGGCCGCCGACATGGAGCCGGTGTGGCAGCGGATCGCCCCCGGGGAGCCGATGGCCGCGTGGGACTGGCCTTATGTCGCCGAACTTCTGCGCACCGAGCGATACCAGCTGGACGCGACGCTGCTGCGTCCCTACCTGGAGCTGGAGCGGGTGCTGCACGACGGGGTGTTCGCGGCGGCGACCGGCTTGTACGGCATTACCTTCGCCGAGCGGGACGACCTGGTCGGGTACAACGATGAAGTACGCGTCTTCGAGGTGCGCGAGGCCGACGGGTCGCCGGTGGGCCTGTTTCTCGCGGACTTCTACACCCGCCCGGGCAAGCAGGGCGGCGCCTGGATGAACAACCTGGTCGACCAGAACCACCTGCTCGGCGAGTTGCCCGTGGTGATCAACAACGCGAACCTGGTCAAGCCGCCGGCGGGGGAGCCGAGCCTGATGACCTGGGACGACGTGGTCACGTTGTTCCACGAGTTCGGCCATGCGCTGCACGGGCTGCTCTCGGACACGCGCTACCCGTCCCAGTCGGGCACCGAGACCCCGCGTGACTTCGTGGAGTACCCCTCGCAGGTGAACGAGATGTGGGCGCTGGACGCGGACATCCTGCCGCGCTACGCCGTGCACCACGCCACCGGTGAGCCGATGCCGGCCGAGTGGGTGGAGACGCTGCGGGGTTCGACGCTCTTTCAGCAGGGCTTCCGGACGACGGAGTACCTGGGGGCGGCACTGCTCGACCAGGTCTGGCACCGGACGCCACTGGAGGAGCTGCCCACGGATCCGGAGCAGGTTGAGGAGTTCGAGCGGGCTGCGCTCGCTTCGGTCGGCCTGGACGACGAGTTGGTGCCGCCCAGGTACCGCTCGACCTACTTCCGGCACACCTTCGAGGGCGGCTACGACGCCGGGTACTACTCCTACATCTGGTCGGAGGTGCTGGACGCGGACACGGCGGCGTTCATCCGCGCGAACGGAGGCCTGACCAGGGAGAACGGTGAGCGCTTCCGCCGTCGCCTGCTCGCGCGCGGCGGTTCGATCGACGCCATGGACGCCTTCCGTGACTACCGTGGCGCCGACCCCGAGCTCCATCACCTCCTGGAGCGTCGCGGCCTGGAGCTCTGACCAGACCGACAAGCCGGTTCGTCCGCCGTGGCCTGCGGTTGGCCGATAAGGGGACGGTTCTCCTTTTCGTCCAGGTTCTCCACAGGTTCAGCGCCCTCTCCAGCTTTTCCACAGCCGGTCGACGCCGCAGACGCCGTCAGCGGGCCGTTGCCAAGGATGTGGGTGGGGGAGAGGAGCATCGTGCCACGACGACCGAGGCAGCGTGCCGAGTCCGGTGTGTACCACGTGGTTCTGCGTGGGGTGAACCGGGACGCTGTGTTCCTGGAGGACGAGGACTTCGAGAGGTTCCTGAGTGCCCTGCGCGCCGTCCGGGACGCGACCGGCTGTCGCGTGCTCGCGTACTGCCTGATGACCAACCACGTCCACCTGGTGCTGCGTACCACCGATGAGCCGGTTGGCCTCGTCCTGAAGCGGCTCGGGATCAGGTACGCGGGCTGGTTCAACCGCAAGTACGGGCGGGTCGGGCACTTCTTCCAGGATCGCTTCGTGAGCCGTCCGGTGGAGGACGACGCCTACTTCCTCACCGTGCTCCGCTACGTCTGGAACAACCCGGTCAAGGCCGGCATGTGCGAGCGCGCGGAGGACTACCGCTGGAGCAGCCGGCGCTTCCTCGAGCAGGACGCGGGTGGGCGACCGGTTGACGGGGAGGAACTGCGTCGGCTCGTGCCCGCTCGCGTCCTCGCCGAGATCGCCGATCCGGCCCCGGAGCGGATCGCGTCCGTGGTCGAGCCTGCCATCGGTCGTCCGCTGCGACATACGGACGCAGAAGTGGTCAGTCTGTTCCGGACCGCCTCCGGTGTCGGCGACCCGCGGGAGTTCCGGTTGCTCGACCCGATCCGACAGCGGACCGCGATCAGCGAGTTGCGGACGCGTTCGGTTTCCTACGACCAGATCGCCCGGGTCACTGGCCTGAGCGCGTCGACGGTGAAGCGTCGTCACGCGTCCTCGGTCGGGAGAACCAGGCCAGAGGACGCCGGGCTCGGTTCGACGGGGTGGGGTGGCTGATAAGGAGAACCGTCCCCTTTTCGGCCGGGTCGAGGGGGTCAGTGGCCGACGCGGGCGGCGATCAGGGACTTCAGTGCGGCGGCATCGTTGGGCAGGTCGACCACGTGGCGAGGGAGGTCCTCGATGCCGGCGAAGCGCTCGGGACGCTCCGGTTCGCGCCCGACCGCCTCCACGATCGTCTCGGCGAACTTCACCGGAAGCGCGGTCTCAGTGACCACCAGCGGGACGCCGGGACGGACGAACCGACGCGCCACCTGCACCCCGTCCGCGGTGTGCGGATCGATCAGCACACCGTCCTGCTGCCACACCTGGGCGATGCTGGCCAGCCGGTCGGCGTGCGTGGAGGAGCCCGAGACGAACCCGAACCGGTCCGCCAGCCCGGCGAACTCCGGCGTCCCGGACAGGTCGAAGAATCCCTGCGCGGGCAACTGGACCGCGAACAGTTCGCGCACCCGGTCGGCGTCCCTGCCCAGCAGGTCGAACACGAACCGCTCGAAGTTGCTCGCCTTCGAGATGTCCATCGACGGCGAGGACGTGGCCTGCGTCTCCGCTGCCGAGCGCACCCGGTAGACCCCGGTGCGGAAGAACTCGTCCAGCACGTTGTTCTCGTTGGTCGCGAGCACCAGCCGCCCGATCGGCACCCCCATCATGCGGGCCACATGCCCGGCCATGATGTTGCCGAAGTTCCCGGTCGGGACACAGAAGTCGACCACCTCGTCGTCGGTCGAGCTCACCCGCAGCCAGGCCGCGACGTAGTACACGACCTGCGCCACCAGCCGCGCCCAGTTGATCGAGTTCACCGCGCCGAGCGAGTAGCGCTGCTTGAACGCGAGGTCGCCCGCGACCGCCTTGACCAGATCCTGGCAGTCGTCGAACACCCCCTCGACCGCGACATTGACGATCGCCGGGTCGTCCAGGCTGAACATCTGTGCCTGCTGGAACGGCGTCATCCGGCCGGCCGGGGTGAGCATGAACACGCGGACGCCGTGCCGGCCGAGCATGGCGTACTCCGCTGCCGAGCCGGTGTCGCCGCTGGTCGCGCCCAGGATGTTCAACTCCTGGCCGCGGCGGGCGAGCTCGTACTCGAACAGCTGGCCGAGCAGCTGCATGGCCAGGTCCTTGAACGCCGCCGTCGGCCCGTCGGACAGGTGCGCGAGCCACAGCCCGCCGTCCAGTTCGCTGACCGGCACGATATCGGCGGTGGCGAAGACCGAGTCGTTGTAGGCCCGCTCGCAGATCGCGCGCAGGTCGTCGGAGGGGACGTCGTCGATGTACTCCGACAGGATCGCGTGCGCCAGCGCCGGGTACCCCCCCGAGCCCAGCAGGATCCGCCAGCTCGCGAGGACGCCGGCGTCCGCCCGGGGATAGGTCTCGGGCAGGTAGAGCCCGCCGTCCGGCGCGAGCCCCTCCAGCAGGATGTCGCTGAAGCCGGGACGCGGGTCGTCGGGACGGCCACGGGTAGACAGATAGCGCACGCGAGAACTGTACCGAGCGGTCTGCGGGCCGGATCACCGCCGGGATCGTGCCGCCGCTCGACGCTGCCCGGCGAGGCGGATCCGCTGCCCGGATTCTCCCGCGGACAGGCCTGCGGGCGGCGCTCGACGCCGACGAAACCCGATGCCGACGGCGAAGGCTAGACCACCACATCAGAATCGCGTTACGACACTCCGGGCCGGGTTGCTTTCTGGCTTGTCGGACGGGGATCATGGCGGGGTGCTCGATCCTGCCGTGCGTCCCCTCGCCCAGCCGGCCGGTGGCGAGCTGAGCAGACAGGCGACCGAGATCCTGACCCAGGCGCAGAACCTGGCTGATCAGCTACGCACCGAGGCCCAGGCTGAGGCCGATGCCGTGCGCGCAGAGACCGCCCGCAACCGGGAGTTGAACGACCAGCTCGCCCGTGAGGTCGCGGAGCGCCGGGCCGCGGCCGAGCAGGCGATGACCAGCGCGGCGGCCCGGCTCGACGAGGCGCGCCAGGATGCGGTCACGCTGCTCTCCGACGCCGCGGCGCAGGCCGGGCTGATCACGGAGACGGCCGAGCGCACCGCGGCGGACGTGATCGCCGCCGCTCGCGGTGAGGCCACCAGGATCGTCGAGGACGCCCGGATCAAGGCCGCCACGGTGATGAACACGGCCAAGCGCACCGAGTCCGAGGTGCACCAGCGGCTGGACGCCAGGGTGGCCTCGGTGGACGCCGAGCTCGGCGACCGCCGCCGCGCGCTGGAGGCGGAGGAGGCGCAGCGCCGCGACCTGCTCGAGGCCGAACTCGCCGCCCTGCGCGGCCACGTCACCGACGAACTCGACCAGCAGCGCAGCGAGCTGGAGGCCGAGGCGACCCGGGTGCGGGCCGAACTGGCCGCCGACCGGGAACGGTTCGAGGCCGAGGCCGCCGAACTGCGCGCGAACGCCCAGGCGGAGCGGGACGCGCTGGCCGCGGATGCGCAGGCGAAGGCAGAGGAGCAGATGCAGGCCGCCGCTGCGCACGTGGCGTGGACCGAGCAGGCGATGGCGGAGTTGCGGGCGAGCGTGGCTTCGGAAGCCGAGGCCGCCCGGCGCCAGCACCACAACGAGCTGGCCGAACACGTCCGGAGCGTCCGTGAGCAGGCCGAGGTGGCGCTGACCACGACGGCCCATCGCAACCAGGCGCTGGTTGCCGAGGCGAACGCGGTCGCTGAGGACCTGCACGGGCGCGCCCGCGCGGTGCTGGACGCGGCCGAACGGGACG
>PHEV01000157.1 GCA_002843035.1 Actinobacteria bacterium HGW-Actinobacteria-5
GCGGGTTCAGCCGCCCCACCCGTGGCACGGTCCACCGCTCCTGCCGCAGCTTCGGGTTCGCCCCGGACCGCGTCACGCCCCCGGCGCGAATGACCGCCCGCTCCTACCTCGAGCACCTCGTCGGGCTCAGCGGGACACCGGGGGCGAGGGCAGAGGCGGAGGCGATCACCGACCGGCTGGGACTCACACCGGGATTGGGCGCGCCGCTCGGAACACTGTCCCGGGGCAACCTGCACAAGGTCGTCCTCGCCCAGGCGCTGATGCGGCCGGTCGGCCTGATCGTGCTGGACGAGCCTTTCGCGGCGCTCGACACCGACGCCCGAGGCGAGGTCGCCACCCTGCTGCAGGAGCGCCTTGCCGATGGCTCGACGCTCCTGATCGCAACCCACGCCGACGACCTGAGTTCGGTCGGCCGGACCCTGAGGCTCGACGCGGGCAGCCTCGGCGCCGTCCAGCCGTCCTCCGATCCACCGGCTGAGGACCTGTTCGCGATCGACCTCGCCCAGACCCACCCCACGACTCGACTCACCCCCGTCCCCACTGCCGGAGGCCGCGCGCGCTACCTGGTGCCCGCCAGCCAGGTGGAGCAGTTCCTCCAGGCTGCCCTGGCCACCCACGTCCGGGTGCTGCGGCTCAACCCTGCCGACCAGGACGGACTCCGGTGAGGCCGGTTCTGGGCGCCGAACGCCACGTCTTCGCCATCCTGCTCTCGACCCAGCGCTCGGCCCCTCCCACCCTCGTCCTGATCGGCCTGATCGCCTGGATCTGGGTGACGCCACCGGTCAACATCGACACCGTCCGCGTCAGCCTGTTCGCGCAGTTCGCCCTTGCCGCGTGGCTCGGTCACGCCACCGGCGGCAGCGAGGATCCTGCCCAGGAACTCATCAGCACCAGCCACCTCGGCTCGGCCACTCGCCTTCTTCTCGCCAAGTGGCTCACCGCCACCGCGATCGCGGCGGCCGTCCCGCTGGTGATCCTGGCCGGCACCTTCTCCTACGACCAGTTCGTCCTGCGCGCACAACTGCCACGGTTCACCCCCGAGCAGGCCGTGGCCTCAGCTGTCGCCTTCGTGGTCGTTGCGGTCACCGGTGCGTCCCTCGGCGTTCTCGCCACCAGCACCCTGCCCCGACATCCCGGCTGGGCCACCGTTGCGCTGGCCATCCTGAGCCTCGCCCAAGCCGCACCGTGGATGGCCCCCGTGACCCCGCTCGCCGCTGCCCTTCCGGCGCGTGGCCAACCCCTCCCGGCCGCTCTCGCTCCCACCGTTGCGCTCGGCCTGCTCGGCGGAGGTGCCCTGCTCGCCGCTGCCAGGATCATCCGCCGACCGGCTGGCTGATTGCGTCCACGGCCCGGCCGGTGGACGCACCGGCTGCGCCGCGTCGGCGACCATCGCTCGCCCGTGGCGATCGCAGGGACGTGCCCGCGACGTCCGGTCGCCGCACAAGTGAGGTCACCTCCCCGCGTGATCGTGGCCTGCCGAGTTGTCGGGCTCAGGGATAGACGATGTGGCCGTCGGCACAGCCGCGACTGATCTCAGACAACACATGATCGTTCTCATCCACGATCTCCCAGTGATCGCGGCATTGGCCGGAGGGTGGGGAGTTCAGGGTTTGGCTGCCCCGGTAAGGCGGGGTGGCGATTGGGCTTTGGCCCATTCGGGCTCGCATCTGGTGTCGTCGATAGCGCGATTGAGTCGGTTGGCTTCGCCGGGCGTCGTCGGAGTCCGGGGTTCTGGTACGGCAGGGAGGAGACGCAAAATCCCCCGGCCACTGCTGTGACTAGGGGATTTGGTGGGCGACACTGGGATCGAACCAGTGACCTCTTCCGTGTCAGGGAAGCGCGCTACCGCTGCGCCAGCCGCCCGAGGTGGAGACGGGATTTGAACCCGTGTACACGGATTTGCAGTCCGTTGCCTCGCCTCTCGGCCACTCCACCGGCCAGAGCCGGTCTCGAAGTCGATCGTTGAGACCTTCTCCGAGCGGACGACGGGATTCGAACCCGCGACCCTCACCTTGGCAAGGTGATGCTCTACCAACTGAGCCACGTCCGCAGCATGTCCCACCCCGTTCCCGGCGCGAGTGCGAGAGCAACCATAACCCAGCCGCGGACCCGCCCGCAAAACGAGCCGGACGCGAACGGCGACCCGGCCAGGAACAGCTAGGCGCGAGGACGACGGCGTTCGTAGTGCAGCAGCAGAAGCGCGGCCAGGATGGGCAGCGGAACCAGGAATGCCACCCGCAGGTCCATGACCAGGGCGAGACCGGCCAGCGCCGCCGGCGCCAGCGTGATGGCCGTCCCCGAGGCCAGGGCGCCGAGCGAGGCGCCCAACTCCGGACGCAGCCCGGGGGTCGCCATCAGCGCGGCGAGGGTGAGCGGATACAACGTGGCCACACCGAAGCCCGCCAGCAACTCCCCGAGTCCCACCAGTGGCCAGACCGACGCAAGCACGACGAGCAACGATCCCCCCGCGGCCACCAGCGACCCGACCAGCACCATCGGCAGCCGGGTGATCAACCGAGCTCCGGCCACGCGGCCCAGCGCCATCCCGACCTGGAAGGAGGCCCCCACGACCGCCGCCAGGCCGGGTTCCAGCCCGGCGGCGGTGAGCCGGGCCACTCCCCAGACCACGAAGGCGAACTCGACCGAGACCGAGCACACCAACGCGAGCCAGCGTCGCAGCGGCTGCGGCCAGGACGCGGACGAGCGGCCCTTCGCCCGGGCAGCCGCGTCCGGTCTACCCGCTGGGAGCCGTCGCGTGACGACGATCAGCACCACCATCGAGACCGGGATCAGGAGCAGGGGCATCCGCGCGCCCAGCCCCACCGTTGCGGCGACCCCGAGCAGGATCGGCGCCGACACCGCAACCACGCTCGCCACGGCGTTCACCCGGGTCAGTCTGATCGCGGCGTCCGGACCGTGCAGCAGGCCCGGGGCGACCAGCACCATGCCCGCGGCGCCGAGCCCCTGCAGCATCGCGCCGGAATACAGTGCGAGCTCTCCGGGGGCGATCACGACCAGCAGGGTGCCCACCCCCAGCATCACCGCAGACACGGTGAGCACCAGGCGCTCCCCCGCCCGCAGCGCGAAGGGTCCGGCGACCGCCATCATGATCAGCCCGTAGCCGAACGCTGAGCCGAGCCAGGACAACCGCTCCGGTGCGATGCCCAGGTCGTCCGCGAGCACGACGAGCACCACACCGATGCTCGCGACGTAGAACCCGACATTCGCAATCCCGAGGGCCACCGGCAGTTCGGCTCCCACCGGTGCGCGGGTCACCAAAGCGGAACCGCCGCCCGGCGTCCCGGGCTGCGTGCGTTCCTGCTCCACCAGGCCTCCTCGTCCCCCCTGAGGCTACCGCGCTCGATGTGACGGGCTCGCCACCTCTCGGCTATGGTTGGTCTCCGCGGGCGATTGGCGCAGTGGTAGCGCGCTTCGTTCACACCGAAGAGGTCACTGGTTCGAACCCAGTATCGCCCACCACCCGCATCAGCCGAGATCTCAGATTTCGGAATGACAATTCTCACCAGGCGAGACAGATGGTCCCTCTCGTGCGTGACTCCCTCGCCTGCGTAACCCGGCGGTAACCCGAAATCCCAGCATTTGGACATCCGTCTCGCCATCCGGTAAGCAAAATTGCATCACGAGTTGGTAACGGCAAGAGTTCTGTCTGACAAACACGGCAACGGAGCCGGCTCCTTCGGACAGGAAGGCACGCCCATGACCGCCCCAGCACTCGTGATGGTGGCTCGAGGCAGCTCCGACCCCATGGTGGCGCAGGTCACCCACCAGCTCGTCCGAGGCTTGCAGCAGATGCGTCCGGAGATGTCGGTGCACGGCGCCTTCCTCCAGGCCAGCCCGCCCAGTGCGAGCCAGGTGATCGACCAG
Organism: Actinobacteria bacterium HGW-Actinobacteria-5; assembly: GCA_002843035.1. GTDB lineage: Bacteria > Actinomycetota > Actinomycetes > Propionibacteriales > Propionibacteriaceae > Propionicimonas. The sequence goes on from PHEV01000157.1 coordinate 3,886, forward strand.
CTCGCCGCCTCCGGAGCCGGCGAGGTCGTGTTGGTTCCGCTCGAACTCACCCACGCTGTCGAATGTGAACCTGGCATGGGCGACCTGCTCAACCGGGCCCGCAGGAACTACCCCGGCCTCCGGTTCACCCTGTCCCGCCCGATCGGGCCCGAGATCAGCCTGCTCACGATTCTCGACCAGCGCTTGCGGGCCTCGCTCAGCCAGGCCCGGTGCCTCGAACTGGACGGGCTGGTGCTCTCCGCCGCCTGCACCGGCGACGTCCGCGGCAGTGCGCTGCTCGCCCGCCGTGCGCGCCAGTGGTCGACCCACCACCGCCTGCCCTGCCTCACCGCCGTCGCCGACGACTCCGGTCCGTCCGTCGCCCAGGCGATCATGGGGCTGCGCGCCCAGGGCCGCCGCCACATCGCCGTCGGATCGTTCTTCCTCGGCGCGGACGAGGCCTACCACACCCAGTCCGACGTCGCCTACCGGTACGGCGCGGTCTCCGTGAGCGATCCGATCGGAGCCTGCCGCGAGGTGCTCGACCTCGTGCTCGCCCGCTACGCCTTCGCCGCGATGGACCTGCTCGACTTCGGCATGGACGAGGAGCTGGCCGAGCCCGAGCGGCACCTCAGCGTCGTCAGCGCCTGAACCCCTGAACACAGCGAAGCTCCCGACCCCACGCGGGTCGGGAGCTTCGCTGTCCGGCAGGCGGCAGCAGCCCCACTCAGCTCCCTGCCACCCGCTGCTGCTCGGTGGCGACGTCGAACTCGGCCCCGGGCCACGCCAACCCCATGCCGGAGAGCGCCTCGCGCAACAACTCCGCCACCGCCCAGTTCCGGTACCACTTGCGATCCGAAGGGATCACGTACCACGGCGCCGCCTCGGTGTTGCACTTCTCCAGGGCCGCCTCGTACGCCTCCATGTAGGCGGGCCACTTCAGCCGGGCGTCCACGTCGCCGGGGTTGTACTTCCAGTACTTGCTCGGGTCGGCCAGACGCTCGGCGAGCCGCTTGCGCTGCTCGTCGAAGGAGACGTTCAGCATGCACTTGATCAGCCGGTAGCCGTCTGCCACCAGACCCGCCTCGAACTCGTTGATCTCGTCGTAGCGCTTGCTCCACACATCCTCGGGCACGAGGCTGTCCACGCGGACGACCAGCACGTCCTCGTAGTGTGAGCGGTCGAAGATCCCGATCTTGCCGGGGCTGGGCAGAGCATTGCGGATTCGCCACAGGTAGTGGTGCCTGCGCTCCTCCGCGGTCGGCGCCTTGAACGCGGTCAACTCGACCCCCTGCGGGTCGACCAGCCCGATCGCGTGCCGGATCACCCCACCCTTTCCCGAGGTGTCCATGCCCTGCAGCACCACCAGGATGCGCGGGGCGCGCTCCGGCACGCTGCGCCCGCTCGCGTACAGCATCTCCTGCAGGTCGGACAGGCGCGGCCCGAGGTCCTCGGTGTACCGCTCGGCGTCGTCCTTGCCGTCACCCGGGTAGCCGGGGGTCGCGGACGGGTCGAGCCCGGCCATCGACACCGGGCCCAGCGGCAGCCTCAGCCGGTCCGACAGCGGAACCGCGTCCAGGTCGATCGCATCCTTGTGCTTGGTCATTGCCACAGTCTGGACCCACCCGGCGGGAATGGTGCCAAGATGGGCCAATGTCGCTCCCGTTGCCTCCCACGCTGGAACCGATGCTCGCCCGCTCGCAGGCGACCATCCCGCCCGGCATGGCCTACGAGCCCAAGTGGGACGGGTTCCGCTGCCTGGTCTTCCGAGACAACGACGACGTCGTGCTCACCAGCCGGAACGGCCGCGACCTGTCGGTGTACTTCCCCGAGGTCGTGCAGGCCGTCCTGGCAAACACGCCGCCACGCTGCATCCTCGACGGCGAGCTCGTCGTGGTCGCCGGCGACCGGCTCGACTTCGTCCGGCTCAGCGAGCGGATCCACCCCGCGCAGAAGCGGATCGACCTGCTCTCGGCCACGACGCCGGCGTCGCTGGTCTGCTGGGACCTGCTCGCCCTCGACGACACCCCCCTGCTCGAACGTCCTTTCACCGAGCGCCGCCAGTTGCTGGAGCGGGCCCTCGTGAACGCCGAGCCACCCATCCACATCACTCCCCTCACGCTCGATCTCGAGCAGGCCAAGGTGTGGTTCACCCGGTTCGAGGGCGCGGGGCTGGACGGAGTGGTCGCGAAGCCGCTCGAGGGCACCTACCAGCCCGGCAAGCGCGCGATGGTGAAGATCAAGCACGCCAGGGAGGCGGACGTGGTGGTCGCCGGCTGGCGCGAGCACAAGAACTCGACGCCGCAGCGGCCCCTGCTGGGCTCGCTGCAGTTGGGCCTGTACGACGAGGCCGGCGTCCTGCACTTCGTCGGCGTGGCCGCAGCCTTCCCGGACGCGCGCCGGGCCGAGCTGGCCGCCCAGTTCGCGCCCGTCACGCTCCCGGAGGGCTCCGGCGAGCACCCGTGGCGCGCCTTCGAGGTGGAGGGACGCCGTCCCGGCATGGTGAGCCGGTGGAGTGCGGAGATCCGGCAGACCAACCTGATCCAGCCAATGCTCGTGGCCGAGGTCGGCTACGAGCACATGGAGGGCACCCGGTTCCGGCACACGGCCCAGTTCCGCCGCTGGCGCCCCGACCGGGAGCCGGAGTCGTGCACGTTCGCGCAGCTCGAGGAAGTGGTCGGCTACGACCTCGCGGAGGTCCTCGCCGGCAACTCCTGACCGGACCCCGAGCCCGCTCCGCGGTGTCGCGGGCAGGTGCCGCCAGGACTGGTCGCCGGCACCAGCGCCCTGAGCCTGCGCGGGGGCAGCCGGCCGGCTACGACGCCCGCAGCACCCCGGCGATGCGTGAGCTGCGCAGCACGAGCAGGCCGACGCCCACGAACAGCGCCAGGATGGCCAGGCAGTACAGCGTGACCACGCCGTATCCCTGCGCCGGGTCCAGGAAGGGATAGGGCACCCAGCCGTCCGTGGCACCGCGAACCAGCACCACCGACGTCCACATGGCCGGGTAGAGCAGGACCACCCACACCCGCCTCAGTGGCAGGCCGGGCCGGTCGCCGACCAGGAGCCAGTCCGCGAGCACGAAGACCGGCGAGACGATGTGCAGGA
>PHEV01000158.1 GCA_002843035.1 Actinobacteria bacterium HGW-Actinobacteria-5
GTGAGCCGTCGCGGCGGACGACCAAGGTTGTAGACGCGGGCGACCGTCTCCTGGCCGGGGTAGCAGCCCTTGCGCAGGTGCACCGCGGGACCCAGCCGGTCGTCGGCGGGGTTGGCCAGCTCGTTGGGGATGGTGCGCTCGTCGGTGTCGAGGAAGACCCGAGGGGTGCCGGACGCGATCCGCAGCGCCTCCATCGCCCAGATGCCGGCGCGGGTCCCGCCGAGGGTGGCCTCGAGGTCGGCACGGGGGACGATCACGGGGCCGGCGGGGGCGCCCGGGGGCAGCGCGAGCACGTGGTCGTCGACCTCGTCGATCTCGACCCGGGCGACGAAGACCATCCGGCGCAGCCATTCCAGCAGCGGCGCGAGGTGGCCCGGTTCGGTGTGGCACCACAGCGTGGTGCCGTCGTCGGTGGCGCCGAAGACGTGGGTGAGCCGGCCCTGTGCGTCCAGGATGTAGGCCGTGGTGGGCTCGCCGGGCGCGAGAGCGGCGAAGTCCTGGCTGGTGATGTCGTTCAGCCAGCGCAGCCGGTCTGCGCCGGACACGGTGAACACGGGCCGGTGGGACAGGTCCACCCCTGCCGCCCCGGCGAGCAGTGCCTTCTGCTCGCGGAACGGGTCGCCGTAGTGCCAGGGCGCTCCCGCGTCCGGGCCCTCGGTGAGCAGGACGGTCACGCGCGCTCCAGCTGGGCCCAGAGGTACGGCTGCAGTTCCTCGTCCTCGGTGGCCCGGTCGAAGGAGAACAGCAGCCGGCCCTCGACGTTGCCGTAGAGCCGCCGGCCGGCGGTGTAGGCGACCTTGGCGTCCCGGGTGCGTGCGACCGCGTCCGTGATCAGGTCGAGCCGGCCCGGCTGCACCTTGCCGAACCAGATCTCGGCGAAGCCGTCCGGGCTGCACATCATCACGTCCACGGTGCCGTCGGCGAGCGGTCGCCAGAAGCCGGTCTCCATGAACAGCGGCTTGGTGGGGGCGCCGTCCGCGTCGGTCTCGAAGGCCTGGCACAGGTAGTGCAGGTAGTCCTCGCCGTTATCGGCGAAGTCGACCTGCAGCGCGTAGCTGTGCTTCTCCAGCCCGGGCCACTGCCGGTAGCCGGTGCCCTCCCAGCGCCCGCGCAGCCAGGCGAGCCCGACCAGTGCCGGGTTCAGGTCGGCCGGGATCTCGAACGCCATCTCACTCCCCTCTTCTGCCGCGCAGCAATGCCACGATGCCGAGCCCGGCGAGCACGGCGAGCACCAGGCAGGCGGTGAACACCACCACGCCGGTCACCGAGAGCGGGGTCAGCACCCGACGAGCATAACCGGACGGGTCGAGTGCCCATTCCCGCCGGCGGGTGTCGGTGCGGGCGACCATCGCCCTCGCCGGGCGTCGCGGGGAGTCCGCGGGTTGGCCGGCTCACCTACCGTGGGTGCGTGCCGTTCACGCCCGCCCACGTCGCCGCGGTGCTGCCGTTGCGCCACGGTCGGGCGCGGGTGCTTCCGTTCGCGGCGCTCGCCGCCGGCAGCATGAGCCCCGACCTGCCGTACTTCCTGCCCAACCTGTCGTCCCTCGGCGCGTGGACGCACACCGCGCTCGGCGTCCTCACCGTCGACGTGGTGCTCGGTCTGGCGCTGTGGGGCCTGTGGCGCTCGGTCGAACGCCCGTTGCACGACCTCTCGCCAAAGCCCGTCCGCGCGCGCTGGAGTCCCGCGCGGAGAGCGTCCCCGTGGTGGGCGGTCCCGCTGGCACTCGCCGTCGGCGCTGCGAGCCACGTCGGCTGGGACGAGTTCACCCACCCCGGACGGTTCGGCGCCACCCATCTGGCCTTCCTCGCCGTGAGCTACCCCAGCCCGCTCGGGCCGCTGCCGGGCTACCAGTACGCGCAGTACGCCAGCAGCGCCCTCGGCCTGCTCGTGATCGCGTGGGTGGCGGCCCGGCACCCGGTGGTCGAGCCGCCCGCGCAGCCCGCGTCCGGCCTCGCCCGGGCGCTGCCGTGGCTCGCCGCCGCGGCCGGGCTGCTCGGAGCCGTGAGCCGGGTCGTGATCGCCGGCGGGCTCGGCATCGGCGGCAGGGCGGTGGTCTTCGCCATGCTCACCGGCGGTATCGCCGCTGCGGCCGCCACCGTGGCTGTGGCCTGCTGGGCGCACGCCCTCGCCTCCCGGGCCCGGGCGCTCCAGCCGGAGTGAGCCCGCGGCATGCTTGGATGAGCCCATGCGGGCGGTGGTGCAGCGGGTGCAGCGGGCGGACGTGACCGTGGACGGCGAGGTGGTCGGCGCGATCCATGAACCCGGGCTGCTGGTCCTGGTCGGCGTCACCCACGCCGACACCGGGGCGGTCGCCGACCGGCTCGCGGAGAAGACCTGGCAGCTGCGCATCCTCGACGGCGAGCGCAGCTGTGCCGACGCCGTTGCTCCGCTGCTCGTGGTCAGCCAGTTCACCCTCTACGCCGACACTCGCAAGGGGCGTCGCCCGTCCTGGAGCGCGGCAGCGCCAGGCCCGGTCAGCGAGCCTCTGGTCGAGGCATACGTGGCCGCGCTGCGGCGCAGGGGAGCACACGTCGAGACGGGCCGCTTCGGTGCGCACATGGAGGTGACACTGGTCAACGACGGACCGGTCACCCTGGTGCTCGACGTGGACGCGTGAGCCACCCGAAGCTGGCCCGGGTTACGACCCGCACCCGCGAATCACTAGAGTGAGCGCTGGTCATCAGACGAGACAGCCGTTCAGGGGGTGAGCATGGGGCAACTGCTGCTGGTCAGCAACGAGGTCGCCGGCGGCATCCCCGCGGAGCGCTCGCTGCCGGTGCTGGCGCTGCTCGCGCATGAGATCCAGGGCGTCGCGGCCGACACCCAGGCCCTGACCGAATCGGCCCGTTGCGACCTCGTCGTCCTCGACGGGCGCAGCGATCTCGCCGGTGCACGGATGATGGCGCGGCTGTTCCAGTCGTCCGGCTCCACCGTCCCGCTGCTGCTCGTGCTCACCGAGAGCGGGCTGGCCGCCGTCGCGTCCGACTGGGGCCTGTCCGACGTCGTGCTGGACACGGCCGGACCCGCCGAGTTCGAGGCGCGGATCCGGCTGCTGATCACCGCGTCGTCGAACGACGGGCTGATCTCCGCCGGCGGCATCGTGATCGACGACCAGGCCTACTCGGTGATGCTGGACGGCGACGCGCTCGACCTGACCTACACCGAGTTCGAGTTGCTGAAGTACCTGGTGCAGCACCCGGGGCGGGTGTTCAGCCGCGAGCACCTGCTCGCCGACGTGTGGGGCTACGACTACTACGGCGGCACGCGCACGGTGGACGTGCACGTCCGGCGCCTGCGCGCCAAGCTCGGCCCGGAGCACGAGTCCCTGATCGGCACCGTGCGCAACGTCGGCTACCGGTTCTCCGCGGACACCGCCCGGCGCTGATCCCCAGGGATCCGGCATGCAGTGGCAGCTGATCGGGTTCGCGACGATCAGCGCCGTCCTGGTCGCGGTGTCCTGGCGTTCGCTGCGGCGTCCCCGCTCGCACGGCTTCCCCCGGCTGTTCGCGTGGGAGTGCATCGCCGCGCTCTTCCTGCTCGTGGTCCCCGACTGGTGGCGGGAGCCCCTTGCCTGGCACCAGCTCGTCTCCTGGGTGCTGATGACCCTGAGCATCATCCCTGCGGTGTGGGGCTTCGTGCTTCTGGCCCGCAGCGGCCGGCAGGTGCCGGGCCGCCGTGCCGCGGATCCGGCGCTGCTGCCGTTCGAGGCGACCTCCCGGCTGGTCACGACGGGCATCTACCGCTACATCCGGCACCCGCTCTACAGCTCCCTGCTCCTGCTCACCTGGGGGATCTTCTTCACGCGGCCGACGTGGGCGGGAGCCCTGCTTGCCCTGGCGGCCACAGGATTCCTGATCTGGACCGCGCGGGCCGACGAAGCCGAGTGCAGGGTCGTGTTCGGGGAGGAGTACGACCGCTACCTGCGCACCACCAGGAGGTTCATTCCGTTCATCCTCTGAGTCGTCCAGCACGCCTCGCGGGCCGGTTGCCGTGCGTAGGCTCGAACCGGGCGCGACGATGCGCAGTCGGGAGGCACGGACGTGGACGAGTCCAGGGTCCGCGGGATGTATGACCGCTTCTCGTCGATTCCCTGGTTCTGGGAGGTGGACGCCTGGACCTGCCGGGCCACGGCACGCTCGCCGTACCGGTCCCGGCTGATCGGGCGACTCCGGCTGGACGCCGCGTCCACCGTGCTGGACGTGGCCTGCGGAACCGGCCTGAACTTCGACCTGCTGCAGCGGGCGATCGGCAACTCCGGACGGATCGTCGGCGTCGACAACTCGCCGGGAACGCTCGAGCTGGCCCACCGCAGGGTGACCCGCCGGGGGTGGAGCAATGTCGAACTCGTCGAGGCCGACGCTGCCGGGTACCGGCCGACGGAACGGTTCGACGCCTCCCTGTGCACCTTCGCGATCGACATCATCCCGCGCTGGCGCGAGACGCTCTCGATGATGATCAACGCGGTGCGGCCCGGGGGCCGCGTGGGGTTGATCGGGTTCGCCGAGTCGTCCCGCGAGGGCTTGGCCGTGGTCAACCGGGCGTGGCGGGCCGCAGCACCGTGGTTCGGCGGCGAACTGGACCGGCCGGTGCGGGCCGAGGTTCGCGCGGTCTGCCATGACGTCTCGGAAGAGGCGGTCTTCGGCGGTTTCTACTACCTCCTGGCCGGCACCACGCCGGACACGCACTGACCGGGTCAGGAGGCCTCCGGCGCGCCGGGCTTGGTGGCAAGGTAGCGGTGCACGCTGCCCCACCCCCCGATCTCCTCGTCCTCGACGCGAAGCCCGGCTGCGGTGAGCAGGCCCGCGACGCGAGGTTCCGGCGGGCGATGGCGAGCAGGTCCGGATTCAGGTCGATCCCGTCGACGCGGTGACGGCCGGCGTAGCGGGTGAGCAGCCAGCCGGTCCCGAAGGAGACCTCCAGCACCCGAGGGCCGCGGATCTCCGGCAGCGCCCGCACCAGCCAGCCTCGCCATACCGGGACGAGCTTCACCACGAGGTCGTACCCGCCCGCGAACCGGCTGTAGAGCCGGTCGTTCGTCGCGGTGTACGCACCCGGGTCGGACGGCTCGGCGGTGTAGCGCGGAGCAGGGGCCATGCCCCATCCTCGCACCGGGCGCCGGCGGCCCGCGGTGGTCGACGTCTCGAAGGCCCGTCGTCCGGTTCTCCTCGTCGTCTAGCCTGACCGCGTGTGGATCTCCCGGCTCTCTCCCGAACAGGCGGACGACGTGCGGGCGCTGGCCGCACGGGCAGCCGCGTCCGATGGCACCGAACCGCTGAACGAGGAGGCCCACTTCGCGCTCCGGGACGACGCCGCCCTGCACCTGCTCTCGCGCGACGGTGACGCCCTGGCCGGCTACCTCCAGTGGCAGCCCGGCTACGGCACCGCCCAGCTGGTGGTCGATCCCGCGCACCGACGGCAGGGCGTCGGACGCGGGCTGGTCGATCAGCTGGAGGCCGCCCTTCGTGACGGCCGCTCGTCGCTCCCGGCAGCTCAGGGAGCCGGAGCAGGGGGCTGGGCCGTCTGGGCGTTCGGCGACCTGCCTGCCGCCCAGGGATTCGCCGCAGCTCTCGGGTGGGCGCCCTCGCGCGGGCTGCTGGTGATGGAGCGCGGCCTCGGCGACGTCACTCCACCGAGGCTCCCCGAGGGGTTCACCGTTCGCGGGTATGTCGAGTCGGACGTCGAGGAGTTCCTGGCCGTCAACGCCGCGGCGTTCGCCCACCATCCGGAGCAGGGCGCGCTGGACGCCACCGGGCTCGCCGCCCGGGCCGCGGAACCGTGGTTCGACCCGGACGGCCTGCTGCTCGGCTTCGACGCCGGGGGGCTGGCCGGCTTCCACTGGACCAAGCTCGTCGGAGCTGTCGGCGAGGTCTACGTCCTCGGCGTGGCTCCGCGCGCGCAGGGCCGCGGCTACGGCACAGTGCTGCTGCAGGCTGGCCTGTTCCACCTCCGGGAGGCCGGTGCCGACCATGTGGTGCTGTACGTCGACATGGCCGAGCCGGTAGCGGTAAGAATGTACGAAAGCGCGGGATTCCACGTCGCCCACCGCGACGTGCTCTACGCGTCGGAGCACGGGTCCGTGCAGAAGCGGGAGCAGCCATGACCTCGGTCGGGGACAGGGACATCATCGAGGTCGGGGAGCGCGAGCTTCCTGCAGACCGGTTCTCCGACCGCGAGCTGTCCTGGCTCGCCTTCAACAACCGGGTGCTGGACCTCGCCAAGGACGTCAAACGGGTGCCGCTGCTGGAGCGGGCCCGGTTCCTGGCCATCTTCTCCTCCAACCTCGACGAGTTCTTCATGGTCCGCGTGGCGGGGCTGAAGCGACGCATGGCCGCCGGTGTCGCCGTGGCCGGCAGTTCTGGCCTGATGCCCCGCGAGCTGCACGACGCGATCCTCACCCGCACCCGGGAGCTGGTCGGCGACGCGGCGTACGTGTTCGCCAACGACGTCCGGCCCGCGCTGGCCCAGCACGGCATCGAGATCCTCCGCTGGGACGAGCTCGACGAGGACGAGCGCCGGCAGATGACCGACCTGTTCGAGAACCGCATCTTCCCGGTGCTCACCCCGCTCGCGGTCGACCCGTCCCACCCGTTCCCCTACATCTCCGGCCTGAGCGTGAACCTCGCCGTGCTGCTGCGGAACCCGGTCACCGGCGTGCGCCAGTTCGCCCGGGTGAAGGTGCCGACGATCCTGTCCCGCTTCGTCCCGCTCGGTGGCGGCCGGTTCGTCCCGCTGGAGGACGTGATCGCGCAGCACCTGCACCAGCTGTTCTCCGGCATGCAGATCATCGAGCACAGCACGTTCCGGGTCACCCGCAACGAGGACGTGGAGGTCGAGGAGGACGACGCGGAGAACCTGCTGTTCGCCCTGGAGAAGGAGCTGCTGCGCAGCAAGGTCGGACGCCCGCCGGTGCGCCTGGAGGTCGAGGACGACATCGACGAGGTGATGCTCGAGCTGCTGATC
>PHEV01000159.1 GCA_002843035.1 Actinobacteria bacterium HGW-Actinobacteria-5
CAGCCCCCGGCCGCCGCACCGGCTCGTGGTGCAGCTGGACGCCACCGGGCAGCTCGACGGCTCGCCGGCGACCGCTTCGGTGTCGGTGGCCGGAACCGACGCCTACCTGCTGACGGCCGCGCCGGTGGTGGCCTGCCTGCGGCGGGTGCTCGACGGCAGCGACCGCCGGGTCGGCCTGCACCTTCAGGGGCAACTGGTCGCGCCCGAACCGTTCCTGGGTGAGCTGGCCCGGTTCGGCCTCACCGTGAACACCCGGGTCGAGAAGGGCTGAGCGCTTCGCTCGCATGCACGAGCCGATCCGGCACAGCGCGCCGGCGGGCCGGATCACCGGACGGCGCGGGTCGGCGGCGATGCCGTCGGCGCGGGGTGGCAGGCTTGGCCCGTGGCGGTACCGGAGTGGTTGTCGACGGACGAGCGGGTGCGCCATCGCTACCACCGTCCCGCCGCCGCCGGCGTGCGCACGGACCTGCCCGACTGGGTGGCCGAACCCGTCCGTGAGGCACTGGCGCGGCTGGGCGTCGAGCAGCTCTGGGAGCACCAGGCGATCGCCGCCGAGGCCGCCTTCTCGGGGCGTCATGTGGCGCTGGCCACCGGCACCGCCTCGGGCAAGACCTTCGGGTACCTGCTGCCGGTGCTCACCGCGTCCATCGATTCGCGGGTCGGGTTCGACGTCGCGCAGCGGGGGCCGCTCGAACTGGGCCGCGGCCACAGCGCCCTCTACCTGGCGCCAACGAAGGCCCTCGCCCACGACCAACTGCGGGTGGTGGACTCGCTCGGCCTGGACGGCGCGCGGGTGAGCGCTCTCGACGGCGACTCCGACGCCGTGGAGCGCCGCTATGCGCGAGACTTCGCCCGCTACGTGCTGACCAACCCGGACATGCTGCACCGCTCGGTCCTGCCGCGCCACCAGCAGTGGGTGCGGCTGCTGTCCACGCTGCGCTACGTGGTGGTCGACGAGGCGCACCGCTACCGGGGCGTGTTCGGCGCCCACGTGGCGGCCGTGCTGCGCCGGCTCCGCCGACTCGCCCACCACTACGGCGCGGACCCCGTGTTCATCAGTGCGTCGGCGACCGTCGCGGACGCGGGCGACCTGCTCACCCGGCTGGCCGGGGTGGACGACGTGGTCGAGGTGGACACGGACACCTCGCAGCGGCCCGCGCTGGACTACCTGCTCTGGCAGCCCACCGAGGACCCGCACCACGAGGCGGCCGACCTGCTCGCCCGGTTGGTGTCGGAAGGACGCCAGAGCCTCGCCTTCACGACGTCCCGGGTGCAGGCCGAACTGGTCGCCCTGCGCGCGCAGCGCCAGGTGCCGGCGGCCTCCTCGATCGCGTCCTACCGGGGCGGCTACCTGGCCGAGGACCGACGGGAACTCGAGTCGGGCCTGCAGTCCGGCCGCCTGCAAGGCGTGGCCTGCACGAACGCCCTCGAGCTCGGGGTGGACATCTCCGGGGTGGACGCGGTGATCACCTGCGGCTTCCCCGGCACTGTCGCAGCCCTCTGGCAGCAGGTGGGCCGGGCCGGGCGCGCGGGCCGGGATGCCCTCGGCGTGCTGATCGCCCGTCCAGAGCCGCTGGACGCCTACCTGTGCGAGCACCCCGAGCTGATCTTCGACCGCCCGGTGGAGCGGACGGTGCTGCACCCGGAGAACCCGCACGTGCTCGCCGTGCATGTCGCCGCTGCCGCACAGGAGCTTCCCGTCACAGCGGCGGATGCCGCCTGGTTCGGCGACACCCTGCCCGGACTGCTGGACGGGCTCACCGCCGCGGGTCACCTGCGGCGGCGTGCGTCCGGGTGGTACTGGACGCGTCCGGACCGTGCCGTGGACTCGATCGACCTGCGCGCCGCCGGCGGCCGCTCGGTCGAAGTGGTCGAGGAGGCGACCGGGCGGGTGATCGGCCAGGTCGATCCGTCCGCCGCCGACCGCACCCTGCATACCGGAGCGATCTACCTGCACCAGGGCGAGCAGTGGCGGGTAGTGGGCTACCAGCCCGGCGACCACCACGCCGTCGCCGTGCCCGACCGCCCCGGCTATTTCACCCAACCGCTGGGAACCTCGGACGTGCGGGTGATCAGCGAACTGCGCAGCCGTGACCTGGGTGCCGCCCGGCTGTGCTTCGGCACGGTCGAACTGAGCAGCCAGGTGACGGGCTTCCTGCGCCGGGACGAGGCCAGCGGTCGGGTCTGGGACAGCCACCCGCTCGACCTGCCCCGGCACGTGCTGCGTACGCAGTCGTCGTGGTTCACGGTGCCCGAGGGTCGCCTCGGCGGCATTGCGGCCCGGGACCTGCCGGGTGCCGCCCACGCCGCCGAACACTGCGCGATCGGCCTGCTGCCCGCCTTCGCGCCGTGCGACCGCTGGGACATTGGCGGGCTCTCCACCACCTGCCACCCCGACACCGGCGAGCTGACCGTGTTCGTGCACGACGGGCACCCCGGCGGCGCCGGCTTCGCCGAGCGCGGCTACGAGCAGGCGGAGGCCTGGCTCGCCGCCACCCTCGAACGGCTGCTCACCTGCCCGTGCGCATCGGGCTGCCCGTCCTGTGTCGTCTCGCCGAAGTGCGGCAACGGCAACCAGCCGCTGGCCAAGGACGCTGCCGCCCGGCTGCTGGAACTCGTGCTGGGTTGAGCGCACCGCGCCGGCCCGGGCACGCTTCACAGCAGCCCCAGCTTTCCGGCGTGGGCTGTGGCGGCCACCGAATCCGGCAGCACCGGCGACCGCACGGACACCGGCTGCTCCACAGTCACCGTCACGACGTAGTCGAAGCTGTCGCCACGTTCGCTGCAGCCGGCCAGTCGCACCCCGTTGCGGGACGCCACCACGGCCGCCGCCCCGCACGCGTCATCGCCGCGACCCCGGGCCGCCGCCCCGGAGAGCGCGACCAGGTCAGCCGCGGAACGCGCGTGGTGCGCGGCGGCGACATAGCCGGCGACGACCAGCAGCCCGGCGGCCACCACCATCAGGACGAGGATGACCGCGGCGACCAGCGCCGTACCCGAGCCGTGCTCGCCCCGCTGCCGGGAATCGACGGCGTTCACGCCGGCTCCCGGAGCACGCTGGCCCGGGCCGACAACGGGACGGACGGCAGCCAGCTCGCCCACGGCCGGGCGGCGAGTTCGACGACCACCGTGACCTGGTCCGCATCCTGCCGCAGGTCGACGGTCGCTCCCGTCGGGCGATCCGCGACGGCCCTCGCCACCGCGGAGTGGTCGGAGCGCGCCTCCTGCCGCGCGACCTCAGCCGCGGTGTCCTGGCAGCGCACCAGCAGCCCGACCAGGGTGAGCGCCCAGGCCAGCAGGATGCACGCGAGCGCCGCACCGATGCTGGCGAACGCGAGTTCTGCGGTGACCATGCCGCGTTGCGATCGCCGGCGCGGCCGGCCGGGGAGCTCCCGGCCGGCCTGCGGTGTGACCGCTCGGCTCACGCCCCTCCACCCATCGCCTGGATGATCACCTTGATGATCACGAGGACGATCTTCCAGATCGCGTCCCGGAACTCCGGGTTGTTGATGATTGCCAGGATGATCCCGACGAAGCTCACCGTTGCCACCGTGCCGACCGCGTACTCCGCGGTGGTCATTCCCCTCTGGTCGCGGCGCCGGCCGACCTTCACCAGTTCCCGTGCCATACCTGCCTCCTTCCCTCGGCGTCCACTCGGACGCACCCACACCTTCGGCAGCCGGCGTCCCCAGGAGTCAGGCAGTCGGGCGAGCTGTGGACAACGCTCCGGAGGACGCACGACTGTGGACAACCGCGGTCTCACGGTCGCAAGAGGTGCTGGGCGACCCCGCCGATGATCGGGACCACGCCGAGCAGCAGGAACGCCGGCAGGAAGCAGGTCATCAACGGCAGGACACTGCGGACGCCGACCCGGCGGGCCCGCTCCTCGGCCGCAGCCGCGGCATCCCCGCGTGCGCCAGAACCCAGTGCTCGCAGCGTGCCGGACAGGGCCACTCCCGAACCCAGGGCGCGCGCCATCTCGCGTCCCAGCACCCCCAGCACTGGCTCGGCACCGGCCAGCTCGGACCAGGCTTCGGCCTCGTCCGCACCGAGCCGGACCTTCGCCGCCACCTCGCCGAGCAGGCCGCCCAGCGGCCCGTCCAGCGCGCCAGCGATCACCTCGACCGCGCCTCGGAGCGGCAGGCCCGAATCGAGACAGACCGCCAGCAGGTCGCACGCCTGCGGGAGGTCCGCGACGATCTGCTCGCGTCGCCGTGTCGCTTCACCGCTGAGCAGCCGCCCGAGCACGACGTAGCTGGCCGCGCCGACCGCGACGGCAAGCGGGATTCCCCACCAACCCAGCCCGGCCACCAGGAGCAACGCACTCCCCGCAGCGGCCAGCGAGCCGGACACCCGCCCCCGTGATGCCCGCAACCGCGCACCCACCACACGCGACCAACGCCCCTCCGGTGCCCGCAGTCGCTTCGCCGGGCCGGCCCGCCAGCAGGCCACGGCCAGACCCAGGGCGACCGCGGCCACGACGTCCGCGGCCACCTCAGCCCCCTCCCACGTCGGCGATCCGCTCGGTCCAGACAACCCCCGCACATCCCAGCGCGACCCCGGCAGTGAGGCTCAGCTGGCCCGGCAACGAGCCGGTCAGGAAGGCCAGTGGGTCGCCACCGAAGGAATAGCCGAGCAACACGCCCGCCACCGGCAGCACAGCGAGCAGCCGTCCGGTCGCCCGTGGTGCGGAGAGTTCCGCCGCGACCACGTGGCCCACCGTCCGGCGCGCCGAGAGTCGCCCGGTGAGCGCGTCGAGCGTGGCGGTGAGCGATGCGCCCGTCCGCTCCGCCACCTCCCAGGCGATGCCGAGTTCGACCAGGCTCTCGCAGCCGGGTCGCGCACCGCAGCGCCGGAGCGCGGGCGCAACCGGCCCACCCACCTCCTGGACGGCGGCTGCCTCGGCCAGGACGGGGGCATCACGTGCCGCGATCCGCAGCGCGGCGGTGGGCACGTGACCCACCCGCAGCAACCCGGCGAGGAGTTGACACGCCCCGAACACCTCTTCCCCGGCGACGCCTGCCGCAGCCCGGCCCCGGTGTCGCCGCCAGACCAGCACCGCGGTGAGCACCAGCAGTGCCACGGACGTCCCCAGCGCCGCTCCTGCACCGCCGCCCAGCAGTCCCCCCGCCAGAGACGCTCCGGCCAGCACGGCCCCGGCGAGTCCGGCCCACACGCCCCTTCCCCTCCACCTCGCCGCCGGTGCCGCCCGGACACGCAATCGGAGCGGGCGCGCGGGCCCGAGCGCCAGCCAGCAGGCCAGACCGGCGGCGAGCGCAGCCATCAGGCTCACCCCGCACCCCCACCGACGAGCCGGCAGAGCTGCTCATAGCCGTCGCCCGGCACGCTCGCCGCGCCCGGGCGGAACCGGATCGCGGGCACCGTCAGGCAACGCCCGGTCGCCGGATCGGGGCGGACCAGGCGCAACTCGTCCACCCACCGTCGCCCGTCGGGCAGCCGCCGTACGTGCACCAGCACCTGCAGCGCCGCCGCGAGTTGGGCGTGCAGGGCGTCGCGGCCCATCCCCCCGAGCGCCGCCAGCGCCTCCAGCCGCGCCGGGACGTCGCCGGCCGAGTTCGCGTGCACCGTTCCGCAACCGCCCTCGTGCCCGGTGTTCAGTGCGCTCAGCAGGTCGGCGAGTTCTGCGCCGCGCACCTCGCCCACGACGAGCCGGTCCGGACGCATCCGCAGCGCCTGCCGGACGAGGTCGGTCAGCGTCACCGCTCCCGATCCCTCGGCGTTCGGGGGACGACCCTCCAGCCGCACGCAGTGGGGATGGTCGGGACGCAACTCGCGGGAGTCCTCGGCGATCACGATCCGTTCGGCCGGTGGCACGAGCGCGAGCAGCGCACCGAGCAGGGTGGTCTTTCCCGACCCTGTTCCCCCAGAGACCAGAAACGCCCGCCGGGCCTCGACCAGCCCGCCGAGCAGGCTCGCGCCCTGCCCGGACAGGCTCCCGGACGCCACCCAGTCGGCCAGGCTGAGACGCTGCCGGTTCGGCACCCGCAGAGACAGGCAGGTGCCCGAGTCGGCCACACAGGGCAGCACAGCGTGCACCCGCACGCCACTGGCCAGCCGGGCGTCGACGAAGGGCGAGCCGTCATCGAGCCGCCGCCCCACGGACGCCGCCAGTCGCACCGCCAGCCGGCGCACCTCCGCCTCGCCGGGAACCGAACGTCCGCCGGCTCCAGCCCGCGGCCGCGATCGATGTAGACAGCATCAGGAGCGTTGACGACCACATCGGTCACCCCGGGGAGCCGGAGCAGCGGGTCGAGCACGCCGGCGCCCTCACTGTCCCTGCGCAGCGCGGCCACCGTCTGCCGCACCACCGAGTCGCTGACCAACAGCCCCAGCGCGCGCAGCGCCGCCCCCACCTCGACGGGGCCGGCCTGCTGGCCGTGCTGTCCCAGGTGGGTGCGCACCGCCTCGAGGTCGACGTCACTCACCTCCGCGCTCCTCCCCGAGAAGCGCGTCGAGCAGGCGCGCGACCGCCCTGCGGTACCGGCGACGCGCCCCGCGGGCCGGCGGCTCGCCCCGCTCGGCTGCGTCCACGAGCCGGGGCTCCTCCGGAAGGCCGGCGAGCACGGGACGCCCCACCGCGTCGGCGACCAGGTCGGCCGGAAGCCGTCCGTGTCCTGCCCGCAGGACCAGCTCGGCACGCTCCAGGCCGAGGGCGAGCACGGTCTGCCGGGCCGCAGCGGCTCCGCGTACCCCGGGGGCGACCACCACCAACTGGCGCCCGGCCAGCCGCTGCGCCTCCCGCGCCGCCGGCGCCGCGGAGCGGCCCGGGTCGAGCACCACCATCGAGTGCCAGGTGCGCAGCGCCGCCACGATCGCGGCCAGGGGTTCCCTGGCCAGGTCGAGTGCGGGACCGCGCGCCATCGCCACCACGGACACC
>PHEV01000005.1 GCA_002843035.1 Actinobacteria bacterium HGW-Actinobacteria-5
CGGCCGCGGTGGCCGCGGCGGCTCCGGCACCCAGGGTGCGTTTGGGCGTCCTGGAGGTCCGACCAAGCGGGGCCGGAAGTCGAAGAAGCAGCGGCGCCAGGAATTCGACCAGATGGAGGCCCCGAGCATTGGCGGCGTGCGCGTCCGCCAGGGCGACGGGCAGACCGTCCGGCTGCGTCGCGGCGCGTCCCTGACCGACCTTGCCGAGAAGATCGGCGTCGAGCCGGCGACGCTGGTGCAGGTGCTGTTCAACCTGGGCGAGATGGTCAATGCCACCCAGTCGGTTGCGGACGACACCCTGCAGGTGCTGGGTGCCGAGCTGAACTACAACATCGAGGTCGTCTCGCCCGAGGACGAGGACCGCGAGCTGTTGGAGAGCTTCGACATCGAGTTCGGCGAGAACGAGGGCGGCGAGGAGGACCTCGCCCCGCGTCCGCCGGCGGTCACCGTGATGGGCCACGTCGACCACGGCAAGACGAAGCTGCTGGACGCGCTGCGCCACACCAATGTGGTGGCCGGCGAGGCCGGCGGCATCACCCAGGCGATCGGCGCCTACCAGGTCACCACCGAGGTGGACGGCCAGGAGCGGAAGATCACGTTCATCGACACCCCGGGTCACGAGGCGTTCACCGCCATGCGTGCCCGTGGTGCGAAGTCGACCGACATTGCCGTCCTGGTGGTGGCTGCCGACGACGGCGTGATGCCGCAGACGATCGAGGCGCTGAACCACGCCAGGGCGGCCGACGTGCCGATCGTGGTGGCGGTGAACAAGATCGACAAGGAGGCGGCCGACCCGGTCAAGGTCCGCGGCCAGCTCACCGAGTACGGCCTGGTGCCGGAGGAGTACGGCGGCGACACCATGTTCGTCGACGTGTCCGCCACCGCCAGGCTGGGCCTGGACGAGCTGCTCGAGGCGATCGTGCTGACCGCCGACGCGTCCCTCGACCTGCGGGCGAACCCGGACATGCCGGCCCAGGGCGTCGCGATCGAGGCTCACCTCGACCGCGGTCGTGGCCCGGTGGCCACCGTCCTGGTGCACCGCGGCACGCTGCACACCGGTGACTCGATCGTGGCCGGCCCGGCCTACGGCCGCGTCCGCGCCCTGATCAACGACCAGGGCGAGACCGTGGACGCGGCACCGCCGTCCATGCCGGTGCAGGTGCTCGGGCTCACGTCGCTGCCCGGAGCGGGTGACAACTTCCTGGTCGTCGAGGACGACCGGATGGCCCGCCAGATCGCCGAGAAGCGGGAGGCCCGGCAGCGGGCGGCCCTGCTCGCCAAGTCCACCCGGCGCAAGACGCTCGACCAGCTGTTCGAGCAGCTCGCGAAGGGCGAGACCCAGGAGCTGCGGCTCATCCTCAAGGGCGACTCGGCCGGTGCCGTGGAGGCCCTGGAGGACGCGCTGCTGCAGATCGACGTGGGCGACGAGGTCGACCTGCGGATCCTCGACCGCGGCGTCGGCGCGATCACCGAGACCAACGTGTCGCTGGCTGCGGCCTCCGATGCGGTGATCATCGGCTTCAACGTCCGTCCGCAGGGCAAGGCCACGCAGCTGGCCGACGCCGAGGGTGTCGACATCCGGTACTACTCGGTGATCTACGCGGCGATCGACGAGGTCGAGGCGGCCCTGAAGGGCATGCTGAAGCCGATCTTCGAGGAGAAGGTCCGTGGCCAGGCGGAGATCCGCGAGATCTTCCGCTCGTCCAAGTTCGGCGTGATCGCAGGCTGCATGGTGATCGACGGCAACATCCGGCGCAACGCCAAGGCGCGCCTGTTGCGGGACGGGGTCGTGGTCGCGGAGACCAGCGTCGCATCCCTGCGCCGCGAGAAGGACGACGCCACCGAGGTCCGCGAGGGCTTCGAGTGCGGCATGACGCTGTCCAACTTCTCCGACATCCGGATCGGCGACATCATCGAGACCTTCGAGATGGTGGAGAAGCCGCGCGACTGATCCGCACGTGTGCGGACGCGGACCCGGCCCGGGTCCGCGTCCGGCTCAATTCCCGAGAGGATGAACCATGAGTGGCCCGCGTTTCGCCAAGGTGGCCGAGCAGATCAAGGTGATCATCGCCCAGATGCTGGAGCGACGGATCAAGGACCCCCGGCTGGGGTTCGTGACCGTGACCGACGTCCGGATCACCGGCGACGGCCGAGAGGCCACGGTCTTCTACACCGTGCTCGGCGACGCGGACGCCCGCGCCGCGTCGGCGATCGCCCTGCATTCGTCGACCGGTCTGCTCCGCTCCACGGTAGGCAAGCAGCTGGGGCTGAAGTTCACGCCGACGCTCAGCTTCGTCCTGGACGCGGTGGAGGAGGAGGCCGCGCACATCGAGGAGGCCCTCGCCCGGGCCCGCGAGCTGGACGCCGCCGTCGCGGCCCAGGCGCAGGGTGCCAGCTACGCCGGCGACGCCGACCCCTACCGCAGGCCCGAGGACGACGACGACCGCGACGACGGTGACTGACGGCTCCGGCCTGGTCGTCGTCGACAAGCCCGCCGGCTGGACGTCGCACCAGGTCGTCGCGCGGGTCCGACGGCTGCTCGGGACCCGCAAGGTGGGTCACGCCGGCACGCTCGACCCGATGGCTACCGGCGTCCTGCTGGTCGGCGTCAACCGGGCCACCCGGTTGCTCGGGCACCTCGCCGGGCACGACAAGACCTACGAGGCCACCATCGCGCTCGGCGCCTCGACCGTGACCGACGACGCCGAAGGGGAGCTCGTCGAATGGTGGGGTGCCGCCGGCGTGGGCGAGGCCGAGGTGCGGGCCGTGCTCGGCGAGTTCACCGGCGTGATCAGCCAGGTGCCCTCCGCAGTGTCGGCGATCAAGGTCGACGGCAAGCGCGCCTACGCACGCGTCCGGGCCGGCGAGCAGGTGGAACTGAAGGCCCGTGAGGTCACGGTGAGCCGCTTCGAGGTGACTGCGGTGCGCGACGCGGCCGCCTCCGGCCGGATCGGTGGCGCGGCGACCGACGGCCCTCTGCTCGAGGTCGACGTCCAGGTGGACTGCTCCTCGGGCACCTACATCCGCGCGCTGGCCCGCGATCTCGGCCGCCGCCTGGGCACCGGCGGGCACCTGACCGCGCTGCGGCGTACCCGGGTGGGCGGCTTCGACCTGTCGCTGGTGGGCCTGGACGCCGGCGGCCTGGCCGGCGACGCGGCGCCACCGCTGCTCGGCCTCGCCGAGGTGGCGCGCCGGTCCTTCGCCGTGGCCGAGGTGACCGAGGCGCAGGCCCGCGACGTCGGCTACGGACGGGCGCTCGAGCTGACGCTGCCCGCCGATCCCACGGCGCTGCTTCGGGACGGGGAGATGCTTGCCCTGTACCGACCGGATCCGGACGGTCTGGCCCACCCGGTGGCGGTCCTCGCGCCCGCGTCTTGCTAGGGTTCGATCCGGTGTACGAGAGGCAAGAGCCGGGAAGGCAGACGTGAGTTCAGCAACGGTCGTGATCGGCAACTTCGACGGGGTCCACCCCGGGCACCGTGAGGTGCTCGCCGAGGCCCGGCGTCGCCATCCCGAGTTGCCCCTCGTCGTGGTCACGTTCTGGCCGCATCCGGTGTCGGTGCTGCGGCCCGGGACGGGGCCGCTGCTGCTCACCTCGCTGGAGGGTCGCATCGAGCTGCTCACCGCAGCCGGGGCGGACCGGGTCGAGGTGATCGACTTCACCCCGGAGTTCGCGACCTGGTCGCCGGCGGAGTTCGTGGAGAAGGTGCTGCTGCCGCTGGATCCCGCCGTGATCGTGGTGGGGGAGAACTTCCGGTTCGGCCACGGTGCGGCCGGGAACCTCGCCACCCTGCGCGAGCTCGCGGCGGGCCGTTTCGACGTGGACGGGCTCCCGCTGGTGCGCTTCGGTGACGAGGAGACCTGCTCGACCCGGATCCGCGAGGCGCTGGCCGAGGGCGACGTCGCGCACGCGGCGCAGCACCTCGGCCGCCTGTTCTGCTTCCGCGGGGTGGTCACGCACGGCGATCGCCGCGGGCGCGCGCTCGGCTTCCCGACGGCGAACCTGCCGGTGCCGGCCGACCTCGCCTGTCCCTCGGACGGCGTCTACGCCGGCTGGGTCACCCGGCGCGACGGCCTTGATGCCCACGGCGAGGCGCTGCCGCAGGGCGCGCCGCTGCCGCGCTGGCCCTCGGCCATCTCGGTGGGCACCAACCCCACCTTCGACGGTCTGACCCGGCGGGTCGAGTCCTATGTCCTCGACCGCGACGACCTGGAGCTGTACGACGCCCCGATCTCGGTGGAGTTCGTGGCCCGGATCCGGGGGCAGGTGCGGTTCGACGACATCGACCAGCTGATCGTCCAGATGACCGACGACGTGATCCGGTGCCGCGAACTGCTCGCGGTCGGGCACTAGGTCGCTCTTCCACGCAGTGCCTCCGGGCGGCACAATTGGGTCATGTTCGGGCTCGGTCCGATCCGGCGCTGGTTAGCCCATGTCCCCGAGCCGGTCGCGGCCGCGGCCGGCCTCAATCTCGCTGTGTCCGACGTCGACGACCTGGCCGAGATCGGCGCGCGGGTCGCCGCGGAGTACGGCGTGAGTTCCCCCGCGGTCCTCTCCGCGGCCCTGACCCGGCTGATCCGTCGCCAGGTGCCTGTGCGGGGCCTGCATTCGGCGCAGATTCGCAGCATCGGCGGGTTGCAGTTCGCGGACGGCACTGTGGTGCTGGTCCGTGGCCAGCACGCCGGTGACCTGGGCCGGGTCGCGGCCGGCATCCACTTCGGCTCCGTGCACCTGGCCGACTTCCATGCTGATCGCGGCGGGGTGACCCTGGAACTCACCTACGGCGGGCATCGGGACCACCTGGCCGCCCTGGGTATCACCCAACCGGTGTAGGGCCGCGATCGCGCGCAGCCGGCCGCCGGCGTCGGTGGGTCGGCGTGTTCTCCCTCGGGGGGCGCGCTCGAGCGGTCCTCAACGGGTGAGCAGCGACTTGCGGTAGATCGCGTCGCGCTGCGCGGTGTCGTGGGTCACGCCGTCGGCGTCCACCCACTCGTAGGTGGTCACCGCGTGGTCACCGGTGGGGGAGTAGTCGAGGCCGATGTACATCGGGATCGCCGCCTCGTTCTCCGGGTTGACCTTGAGGAATACCTCGACAAAGCCCAGGTCCGCAGCCTGCTGCTCGAGGAAGGTGGTCAGCGCCCTGGCGGCGCCCTGGCGCCGACTCTCCGGGTAGACCCACAGGTTCTTCAGCTCTGGGCACAGGTCGCGGTCGGGGTCGCACTCGAGCACGCCGGAGCCCAGAGGCTCCTCCCCCCGCCAGGCCACAGCGAAGAAGTAGTTGCCTCCCGCCTGCCGATCGAAGTGCTTCTGGGCAACCCGTGCCGAGGGATGCAGTTCCCGGGCGTGCAGCGCGGGCAGGTCCTCGGCGCGACACAGTCGCACGGTGATCGGGTCTTCGAGCATGCATCCTCCGTCATGGTCGGGCGCTCCCTGGCCCCCAGTGTGACCGGTGGGGCAAACCGGCGTCGAGGCGTCTTGCCTGCCGGATCCGGGGGCGGAGTTCACAACCTGGTGACGATCCGGGGCTCTGGCAGCGGCCGATCGGCCGAGGTGCTATCTCTGAGTCACAGCTACATCACAGGAGGGAGTATGACCACAAGACTGATCCTGGCCGCTCTGACCGCCGGTCTCGGCCTGCTTGCGGGCTGCAGCCAGGGCGCCCCACCGGCGACCGCTCCGGGCGCGCAGGAACCGGCCTCTTCGAGCACGGCAGCGCCGGCCACCCAGGCCGCCCCCGCCGGTGACGATGTCAGTGCCTTCATGGACAAGGTGATGGCCGCGCACAAGGAGGTGAAGACCTACACCATCGAGATGAGCCTGGAGACGGCAGTGGCCGGCACACCCACCACGATGACGTTCAAGGGTGTCGTCGACCAGAGCGACCGGTCCAGCATCGACATGTCCATGGACATCAACATGGGTGGCACAGGCACCATGAAGACCCTCAAGGTCGACGGCGCCATGTACCTCCAGCTGGGCGCTGCGGGCACGAAGTGGATGAAGGTGCCGAAGGACAAGATGGCGCAGTACGAGGGCGCCACCGACTCCGCCGACATCACCGCGGGAATGGAGAAGGCCCGCAGCGCCATGAAGAAGATCGAGGCGGTCGGTGACGAGACCGTCGACGGCGTCGCCACCCACCACTACCGGATCACGGTGGACGCCGCCGGGTTGTCGAAGATCTCGGGATCCTCCGCGAGCGTCGCGGACGCGGACTTCGACTACGACGTCTGGATCGACGATGCCGGTCTGGTTCGCAAGGTGGCGATGGACGTGCCGGCGAAGGCGGGCGACGATGACGTGCCGATGAAGATGAGTGGCGTGATGGGCCACTACAACGAGCCGGTGAGCATCAAGGCCCCTGCCGACAAGGACGTCGTGGAGATGGGCGGGTAGTCCCGCACCGGATGGCTGACCGCAACGGGGCCGGGCAGCAGTGCTGCCCGGCCCCGTTGCTCGTCGGTCTGGCCGACCGGTCGTCTCGCCGCCCTGCGAGCAGTCACGCCCCCGCCGCAGGCCTTGGGAGACCCGCCCTAGCCGAGAGCGTGGATGATGTCCTCGACGCGCTGCTTGGCGTCGCCGAACAGCATCTGCGTGTTCTCCTTGAAGAACAGCGGGTTCTGGACGCCGGCGTAGCCGGTCGCCATCGAGCGCTTGAACACGATCACGTCGGCGGCCTTCCAGACCTCCAGCACCGGCATGCCGGCGATGGGGGAGTTCGGGTCGTCCAGCGCGGAGGGGTTCACGGTGTCGTTGGCGCCGATCACGAGCACGACGTCGGTGTCGTCGAAGTCGTCGTTGATCTCGTCCATCTCCAGCACGATGTCGTAAGGGACGTTCGCCTCGGCCAACAGCACGTTCATGTGCCCGGGCAGGCGACCGGCGACCGGGTGCACGCCGAAACGCACGTTCACACCGTGTGCCCGCAGCTTCGTGGTCAGGTCGGCCACCGGGTACTGGGCCTTGGCCACCGCCATGCCGTAGCCCGGAGTGATGATCACGCTCTTGGCGTTCCAGAGCATGTCCGCCGCGCCGGCGGCGTCGATCTCGCGGTGCTCGCCGTAGTCGGTCTCACCCGCGGTCACCGGGGTGCCGTCGCTGCCGAAGCCGCCGAGGATGACGGAGATGAACGAGCGGTTCATCGCCCGGCACATGATGTAGCTCAGGATCGCACCGGAGGAGCCGACCAGGGAGCCGGTGATGATCAGCAGGCTGTTGTCGAGCATGAAGCCAGCGGCTGCCGCGGCCCAGCCCGAGTACGAGTTGAGCATCGACACCACGACCGGCATGTCGCCGCCGCCAATGGCCGCAACCATGTGCAGGCCGAGGGCGAAGCCGATCACCGCGATGGCGATGATCAACGTCCAGCCGAGGACGGGGTTGCTCGCTCCGGCCACGACGAACCAGATCATCAGGGCGAAGAAGAGGACGAACCCGAACAGGTTGAGCAGGTTGCGGCCCGGCAGGACGAGCGGCTTCGAGCTCATCTTCGCGGAGAGCTTCAGGTAGGCGATGACCGAGCCGGTGAAGGTGTAGGCGCCGATCAGGACGCCGAGGGCCACCTCGACCATGTGCACGGAATCGACAGCACCCTCGGGGGCCGCGAAGGAGTTGAAGCCGACCAGCACGGCCGCCATGCCCACGAAGGAGTGGAAAGCCGCGATCAGTTCGGGCATCTGGGTCATCTCGACCTTGCGGGCGACCGGGGTGCCGATCGCCGCTCCGATGGCCAGCACCGCAACGATCAGCCCGAGAGTGATCAGCGGCGACTGTCGATGGATCTCAGAAACCGGCAGCCAGCTGCCGTCGCTGCTCATGCCCGCGGACATCGCCACGGAGTGGGTGATCGTTGCGAGCAGCGCGAGCACCATGCCGATCATGCCGGCGATGTTTCCCAGGCGTGCGGTGGTCTGCTTGGACAGTCCTGCCAGCGACAGGATGAACAGGACGCCGGCGATGATGTACAGCCCGTCGATGAAGTGCAGCAACATGTCAGGACTCCTTCCTGAACATGCCGAGCATTCGGTAGGAGACCAGGAAGCCGCCGAAGATGTTGATCGACGCGATCGTCGCGGCGATGAACGACATCACGAGCACGGCGACGTTGGTCGAACCCAACTGCAGCAGCGCGCCGACCAGGATGATCCCCGAGATGGCGTTGGTCTGGGCCATCAGCGGCGTGTGCAGCGAATGCGAGACGCCGCTGATCACGTAGAACCCGACCACGACGGCCAGGGCGAACACCGTGAATGCGCCGACGAAACTGGCCGGCGAGAAGGTGACGGCGAGGACGACCAGCGCCGCGGCGATCACGGAGGAGGTGATCCGGCGCTGCGTCCGGGTCTTCGCGAGAGCCACTTCACGGGCGGCGACGACCGCCGGATCCTCCGCGGGGACGGTCGCGACGGCCGTGGACGGCGCGGCCGAGACCTGCACCGGTGGCGGTGGCCACATCGACTCGCCGTCCTTCTGCACGGTCATGCCGCGCAGCACGACATCGTCGAGGTCGAGGCTGACCGCGCCGTCCTTCTCTGGCGTGAGCAGCTTGAACAGGTTCACCACGTTCGTGCCGTAGAGCTGGGACGCCTGCGTGGGCAGCCGTCCGGCGAGGTCGGTGTAGCCGATGATCTTCACACCGTTGGCGGTGACGACCAGCTGGTCGGCCACAGATCCCTCGACGTTGCCGCCGTTCGAGGCGGCCATGTCCACGATCACCGAGCCGGGCTTCATGGTCGCCACCATGTCCGCGGTGATCAGTCGCGGGGCCGGCCGTCCGGGGATCAGCGCGGTGGTGATGATGATGTCCACCTCCTTGCACTGCTCGGCGTACATCCTGGCCGCGGCATCGGCGTAGTCGGCCGACGCCTCCTTGGCGTAGCCGTCGGAGGACTTCTGCGCTTCGGCCTGGACGGCGACGAACTGCCCGCCCATCGACTCGACCTGCTCGGCGACCTCGGCCCGCAGGTCGGTGGCGCGCACGATCGCTCCGAGGGACTTCGCCGTCCCGATGGCGGCCAGTCCGGCCACGCCCGCACCGGAGATGAAGACGGTGGCCGGTGGCACCTTGCCCGCGGCGGTCACCTGGCCGGTGAACAGCGAGCCGAACTCGTTGGCAGCCTCGATCACGGCGCGGTAGCCGGCGATGTTCGCCATCGAGGAGAGCACGTCGAGTGCCTGGGCCCGGGAGATGCGGGGCACCGCGTCCATGGCCAGGACTGTGATCTTCCGCTTGCCGAGCTCGGCGAGCAGTTCGGGGCTCCGGCCGGGGGCGATCTGCGAGATCAGCGTCGCGCCGTCCGCGAGCAGGGCGATCTCGGCCGTGGTCGGGGCGTTGATCTTCGCCACCACAGGGGAACTCCACGCTCCGGCAGCGTCGACGATCGCCGCGCCGGCGGCCGCGTACTCCGCGTCCGGGTAGGACGACTTCGTGCCCGCTCCGGCCTCGACGACCACGCTGTGGCCGAGCTTCATCAGTTGGGTCACGGTCTTGGGTGTCGCCGCTACCCGGGTCTCTCCCGCGAGAGTCTCCCTGGGGATCCCGATCTGCATCTTCGTTGACAGTCCTTCCAGATCTGTGGAAACCGAACGGTCGGTAGCGTAGTGGCAAGAAGTACGACTGGACGCACAGTCCCGCGCGGCCTCGCGCCTAGTCGCGACGGATTCGCCGGGAGTCGCCCGCTCCGGTAGACTCAGAGAGCCGTCACGACGGCCGCGGACGCCCAAGAGCTCCCGACGATCCTCGATCTCGACATCGTGCCCACCGGGCAGGGGAGCGCCGCGCAACGGGAAACCGAGAGGAGAGCAGCGGTAGATGGACGCTGACACCAAGAAGAAGATCATCGAAGAGTACGCGATCGCCCCGGGAGACACCGGTTCGCCGGACGTCCAGATTGCACTGCTCACCAAGCGGATCGCCCACCTCACCGAGCACCTCAAGGAGCACAAGGGCGACCACCACAGCCGTCGTGGCCTGATGCTTCTGGTCGGCCAGCGCCGCCGCCTGCTCAACTATGTTGCCAAGCAGGACATCGAGCATTACCGTTCGCTGATCGCACGCCTCGGCCTGCGTCGGTGACTTCAGCCTGACGACCAGCCGGTGACGGGGAACCCGTCACCGGCTGGTCGTGCATACAACTCCACAAGAGAGCCCCACACCACCTGGTTTGGTCCTCGGTAGTGACTTTCGGGCAGCCGCATGAGGCGGCCTCCCGCGAGCCTCGATCGAAGACCGGACGGGGTCGGGGCGGGGCGAAAACCCGAAAGGAACCCCAAATGGAAGGTCCTGACCTTCGCTACACCGAGGCCGTGATCGACAACGGCCCGCTGGGCACGCACGTCGTCCGGTTCGAGTCGGGGCTGCTGGCCAAGCAGGCCAACGGCTCGGCTGCCGTCTACCTTGACGGCGACACCATGTTGCTCTCGGCGACCACTGCGGCCAAGAACCCGCGTGACGCCGTCGACTTCTTCCCGCTGACCGTGGACGTGGAGGAGCGGATGTACGCCGCCGGCCGCATCCCCGGCTCCTTCTTCCGTCGCGAGGGGCGCCCCTCCGAGGGTGCGATCCTCGCCGCCCGCCTGACCGACCGTCCGCTGCGTCCCTGCTTCGTGAAGGGGCTGCGCAACGAGGTCCAGGTCGTCATCACCGTGATGGCGCTGAACCCGAACGTGCGCTACGACGTGCTGGCGATCAACGCCGGCTCGGCGTCGACCACCCTGGCGGGCCTGCCGTTCTCCGGCCCGGTCGGCGGTCTTCGGATCGCCCTGATCGGTGACAAGTGGGTCGGCTTCCCGACCGTCGAGCAGTCGGCGGACGCCACCTTCGAGATGGCCATCGCCGGTCGGGTCCTTCCGGACGGCGACGTCGCGATCATGATGGTCGAGGCCGAGTCGACCGACGCGACCTGGGACCTGGTTCGCTCCGGCCGCACCGCTCCGACCGAGGAGGTCGTGGCGCAGGGCATGGAGGCGGCCAAGCCGTTCATCAAGGCCCTGTGCGACGCCCAGGCCGAACTGGCCGCGATGCTGCCCAAGCCGGTCTCCCAGTTCCCGGTGTTCCTGGAGTACCAGCCCGACGTGTTCGCAGCGGTCGAGGCCGCCGGCACCGACCGGCTCAAGGCGGTCATGAGCATCGCAGGCAAGGCCGAGCGCGAGACCTCGACCGAGGAGCTGAAGGCCGCCCTGCACGCAGAGCTCGACGGTCAGTTCCCCGAGCGGGAGAAGGAGATCAGCGGGGCTTTCTACGCGCTGACCAAGAAGATCGTGCGGCACAAGACGCTCACCGAGCAGGTCCGCATCGACGGTCGTGGGGTGCGGGACATCCGCACGCTGTCGGCCGAGGTGGGCGTGCTTCCGCGGGTGCACGGCTCGGCCCTGTTCCAGCGTGGCGAGACCCAGATCCTGGGAGTCAGCACGCTGAACATGCTCGACATGGAGCAGAAGCTGGACACGCTCTCGCCGGAGACGACGAAGCGGTACATGCACAACTACAACTTCCCGCCGTACTCCACCGGTGAGACCGGCCGGGTCGGTTCGCCGAAGCGGCGCGAGATCGGTCACGGTGCCCTCGCCGAGCGTGCGCTGGTGCCGGTGCTGCCGAAGCGGGACGAGTTCCCCTACGCGATCCGTCAGGTGTCGGAGGCGCTGGGCTCGAACGGCTCCACCTCGATGGGCTCGGTGTGTGCCTCCAGCCTCGCCCTGCTGAACGCCGGCGTGCCGCTGAAGGCGCCGGTGGCGGGCATCGCCATGGGCCTGATGAGCGAGGAGATCGACGGCGAGACCCGGTATGTCGCGCTGACCGACATCCTCGGTGCGGAGGACGCCCTCGGTGACATGGACTTCAAGGTGGCCGGCACGAGGGACTTCGTGACCGCTCTGCAGCTGGACACGAAGCTCGACGGGATCCCGTCCGAGGTTCTGGCCGGTGCGCTGGCGCAGGCCAAGGAGGCCCGTACCACGCTGCTGGACGTCATGGCCGAGGCGATCGACACCCCGGACGAGATGAGCCCCTACGCTCCGCGGATCATCACGATCCGGATCCCGGTCGACAAGATCGGCGAGGTGATCGGGCCCAAGGGCAAGATGATCAACCAGATCCAGGACGACACCGGCGCGAACATCTCGATCGAGGACGACGGCACCATCTACATCGGTGCCGACAACGGTGAGGCCGCGGAGGCCGCGCGCACCCTGATCAACGCCATCGCCAACCCGACGATGCCGGAGAAGGGCGAGCGGTACCTGGGCACCGTGGTCAAGATCATGCCGTTCGGCGCGTTCATCTCGCTGCTGCCCGGCAAGGACGGCCTGCTGCACATCTCCAAGCTGCGTCCGCTCGCCGGCGGTGCGCGCGTGGAGAACGTGGAGGACGTGGTCAGCGTCGGCCAGAAGATCCAGGTGGAGATCTCCGAGATCGACGAGAAGGGCAAGCTTTCGCTGATCCCGGTCGTCGAGGAGGCCGCGGCCAAGGAGGCGGCTCCCGCCGAGGCCTGATCGCCTGCTTTCGCAACCGGCGCCCCGCACCCGCGGGGCGCCGGTTTCGTCGTTCTGTGCAGCCTAGGATGGGCGGACGACGGAAGGGGCAGCATGCGGGTTGCGGTGTTCGGGGCCAGGGGCCGGATGGGCGTGGAAGTCTGTCGCGCGGTCGAGGCGGCCGACGATCTCGAGCTGGTCGCGGCGGTGGACGCGGGCGATGACCGCAGCGCTGTCGAGTCCGCGGAGGTGGTGGTCGACTTCACCGTGCCGGACGCCGTCCTGGACAACATCGAGTGGTGCACCCGCCGCGGCATCCACGTCGTGGTCGGCACCACCGGCTTCACCGAGGAGCGTCGGGCCCGCGTCCGCGAGCTGGTGGACGCGAACCCCGGTGTCGGAGTGCTGATCGCTCCGAACTTCTCGATCGGTGCGGTGCTGATGATGCACTTCGCCGAGCAGGCCGCGCGGTTCTTCGAGTCGGCCGAGATCATCGAGCTGCACCACCCGAACAAGGTGGACGCGCCCTCCGGCACCGCGCAGGCGACGGCCTCACGGATCGCCGCCGCGCGAGCAGAGGCGGGCCTCGGGCCGGTTCCCGACGCCACCTCGACCGGCCTGCCCGGTGCCCGGGGCGCGGAGGTCGGCGGTATCCACGTGCACGGCGTCCGGCTGCGCGGGCTGGTCGCCCACCAGGAGGTGCTGTTCGGCGCCGAGGGCGAGACGCTGACCATCCGCCACGACTCGCTCGACCGGGTGGGGTTCATGCCCAGCGTCCTGGCCGCGATCCGGGCCGTCCCCGGGCTTCCCGGCCTGACCATCGGTATCGACACCCTGCTCGGACTCTGAGGTGCGTCGCCTGGTCACCTTCGGCATCGTCCTGGTCGTGGTCGGCCTGGGTGGATGGGCGGCTGACAACTGGGCGCGGGGCCGGGCCGAGGACCAGGTCGCGGCCGTCATCCAGACCCGGCTGGGGGTCGGGCAGAAGCCGGAGGTGACGATCGGAGGGTTCCCGTTCAGCCTGTCCTTCCTCACCCGGGCGGTGCCGAGCGCACGGATCAGTGCGGGCAGCGTGCCGCTGACCGTATCGGGCAAGGGCGTGCACGTCACCGGTGTCCTCGTGGATGCCGAGCGGATCAGCCTCGAGGGCGACCAGGTGCGGCTCGCCAGGGTCACCGGCACGGGAGTGCTCTCCTACGGCGACCTCGCGCTGATCTCGGGCGTCCCGACGAGCTCTGGAGGAGACGGGCGGCTGAGACTGAACTACACCGCCCGGGTCGGGAGCCAGCAGTTCACGCTCTGGGTGACCGCAGCTCCCCGGCTCTCGGAGGACGGGTCGTCGATCGAGTTGACCGCGGTCAGGCTCGAGCAGGAGGGCACCTCGGCGAGGCTCAGCCAGGCGCAGCTGGACCGCCTCGCCAAGCCGATCCCGCTGAAGCTGCCCGCGGGCGTCCGGCTGACCGCGCTGACGCCCTCCGAGGGCGGCGTGGCGCTGGCGGCGATGGCCACCGGGCTGTCGTTCACCCTCTCCTGACCCGGGCGGGCCTCAGTCGATCGCGGTGTGCAGCCGGACCAGCTTCAGCCGCGGACCGGCCTCGGCCAGCGCGACCTCGGTGTGGGCTCCGTCGGCGTCCCAACCGGCCTCGGTGAGGAAGCGGCGTAGTACATCGTCATTCGATTGCACCCACCAGGTCGCCCGGTGGAAGCCATCCGCCCGGAGCGTGTCCACGCAGGCGTTGAGCAGGCGCGACCCGTGGCCGCTGCGCTGGGCGAGCGGGTCCACCACGAACTCGGCGACCAGTGCGTCCTGGCCCGCCTCTGCGTCCGGGTCGTCGGACGGGCCGAGCGCGGCGAACCCGACGACCCGCTCGTCGCCGAGGGCGACCAGGACGCGGAATTGGGCCAGCGGCGGACGCAGGATCGCGGCCTCCCAGCTCTCGGTCATCGTGGCCAGGTCGACCGAGGCGAGCACCTCACCGAGCAGGTCGGCGGGCAGGGTCTGCTGCCACGCCCTGCGCTGCAGGGTGGCGATGGCCCCTGCCTCCGCGGGCAGGGCCAGGCGTACGGAATCGGCCAGCACGGTGGTCACTGTACCCATCCGCGGGCGGGGCTCCCGAGGGGGTTGGCCGGTCGGGCTAGGGTTGGGGGCTGTGCGAGAAAGCCTGAAGACCCCACCCCCGCTGGCCCGTGACACGCTGCGTGTGACCCCCCTGGGCGGACACGGTGACATCGGTCGGAACATGAGCTCCTACGAGATCAACGGCGAGTTGATGTTCATCGACTGCGGCGTGTTGTTCCCTTCCGACGACCACCCTGGCGTCGACCTCATCCTCCCCGGCCTGAATCTGGTCGAGGACCGACTGGACGAGGTGCGTGCGCTCGTGCTCACCCACGGCCACGAGGACCACATCGGCGCGGTGCCCTACCTGCTGCGCCGCCGCAACGACATCCCCGTGCTCGGCTCGCGGCTCACCCTCGCGCTGGTCCGGGAGAAGCTGCGCGAGCACCGGATCCGCAACGTCGACCTGCGCGAGGTCGCGGAGGGCGACCGGCTCACCGTCGGTGAGTTCGATCTGGAGTTCATGGCGGTCAACCACTCGATCCCCGACGCGCTCGCCGTCGTCCTCCGGACGAAGGCCGGCACCGTCCTGCACACCGGCGACTTCAAGATGGACCAGCTTCCGCTCGACGGCCGGCTGACCGACCTGCGGGGCTTCGCCCGGCTGGGCGAGGAGGGCCTGGACCTGTTCATGCCTGACTCCACCAACGCGGAGACGCCGGGGTTCACGACCCACGAGCGGGACATCGAGCCCGCCCTGGAGCGGGTGTTCGCGAATGCGGAGCAGAAGCTGATCGTGGCGTGCTTCGCGTCCCACGTGCACCGGGTGCAGCAGGTGATGAACGCCGCGGTCCGGCACGGCCGCAAGGTGGCCTACGTGGGCCGTTCGATGCTGCGGAACATGACCGTGGCCAGGGAACTCGGCTACCTGCACGTGCCCGCCGACACCCTGATCGACATGAAGCAGATCGAGAACTACCGCGACGACGAGGTGGTGATCATCTCCACCGGTTCCCAGGGCGAGCCGCTGAGCGCGCTGTCGCGGATCTCCAACCATGAGCATCCGGTGGTCTCCGCCGGGCCCGGCGACGTGGTGCTGCTGGCGTCCTCACTGATCCCCGGCAACGAGAACTCGGTCTATCGGGTGATCAACGGGCTGTCCCGCAACGGCGTCACCGTGGTGCACAAGGGCAACGCGCTCGTCCACGTCTCCGGGCATGCCAGCGCGGGGGAGCTGCTCTACTGCTACAACCTGCTCAAGCCGCGCAACGTGCTGCCCGTACACGGCGAGGTGCGGCACCTGATCGCGAACACGCAGCTCGCCGTCGCCACCGGCGTCCCGGCCGAACGGGCACTGGCGGTGGAGGACGGCGCCGTGATCGATCTCGCCAAGGGCGTCGCGAAGGTGGTCGGCCAGCTCGACTGCGGCTACATCTTCGTGGACGGGCTGACCGAGGGCGAGGTGGGCGACGCCGAGCTGACCGATCGGAAGATCCTCGGCGAGGAGGGCTTCATCTCGGTGGTCGCGGTGGTGAACTTCCACGCGAACACCCTGGTCAGCGGGCCGGACATCCACGCCCGCGGCTTCGCCGACGATGACGCCGTCTTCGACGAGATCCGCACCGAACTCACCGGGGTGATCAGGCAGGCCCTCGTGGAGGGCGTCGAGGACACCTTCCAGCTGCAGCAGCTGGTCCGGCGCACGATCGGACGCTGGGTGAGCAGCAACTATCGGCGGCGTCCGATGATCCTGCCGATCGTCATCGCGAGCTGAGTCCGAGCCCGGGTGCGGCGCCGCCGAGGGCCGATTGGCCCCCGGTCGCCGGCGTCGGGTATCGTAGACAGGTCCCCGTCGAGGGGGCCGATACGTATGCGCGCCCGTTCGCGCGGTTTCGCTAGACAACAAGGAGTACTCCGGTGGCTGCCGTCTGTGACATCTGCGCCAAGGGTCCCGGCTTCGGGCACAACGTGCCCTGGTCGAAGAAGAAGACCAACCGGCGCTGGAACCCGAACATCCAGCGGGTGCGCGCGGTCGTCGACGGCACCCCGAAGCGCCTCTACGTGTGCACGTCCTGCATCAAGGCTGGTCGCGTCACCCGCTGAATCACACCGTGGAGACCCGCCGGGTGCGGGTCTCTTCGCATGTCCGGTCACGGTCGGGATCCGCACCCGCGCACGGTTGTGCGACCATGGCACGGTGACCACCCCGGACCGCGACTTCCTCGGCTGGGCCCCGGACGACTACCCGCCGTCGGCCTGGGACGCAACGAACCTGTGGGCGCAACTGCCCCTGGCGGACCCGACTCCCGCGACTGCCGCGGCCGCGCCACTCGCCGAGCCGCCCGCTCCGGCCTCGCGTCCCGTGCGGACCACTGCGCCGCCGCCGCGTCCGCCGGCGAGCCCGCGACCGCCGGCGACCCCGCATCCGTCCGTGACAGCGCTGGGGCCGAGCGCCCCCGTGCCGGTTCCGTCGACGCGGGAGGCGCTGCGCCGGATCGGTTCGGGAAAGTCCGCCGTGGCACTGGTACGCGGCGCCTTCCTGGCCGTGGCGCTCCTCATTTTCGGCTCCGGGTTGTTCGGCGGAGAGGGTGGCCAGTGGTGGCCGTTCCTCCTCGTCGTCGTCGCGGTGGCGATCGCGGCGGCGGTGCTGCTCCGAGCGGTCCGTGGCTGGAGATGACCATCGCACCGGGGGTGTCGACCCGGCGCAGTGTCGGCGGCACCGCCTAGGCTGAAGCACCGTGGACATCGGGCTGGGCGGCTGGCGGACGGCGACCTACGCCGAGCTCTACGCGCCGCTCGGCACGGTCCTGGGCGAGCGGACCGCGAAGGAGTTCGCGGCCCTGCGGATCGCCACCGTCGGCGACCTGCTCCGGCACATCCCCCGGCACTACCTTTCGGGAACCGAGCTCACCGACCTGGCCACGCTCACCGAGGGCGAGCTCGTCGCCGTGGTGGCCCGCGTGGCCGAGATCCGCCGCCATGAGGGGCACGCCCAGCCCGGCCGCAAGGCCCGGCCCGGTCGGCTCGAGGTGCTGCTCAGCGACGGTCAGGGCCGCCTCACCGCGACATTCTTCGGCAAGACCCACCTGCTCTCGTGGTGGGAACGGCAGCTGCGCGAGGGAGTGGCCGGGCTCTTCGTCGGCAAGGTGGGCAGCTTCCGCGGCCAGTTGCAGATGAGCCACCCGACCTTCGCCATGATGGACGCGCACGGCCGCGTCGTCTCGACCTCGGAGGAGAAGGAGCGGATCGCGGCGCTCTCCAGCGGCGGCCTGGTCGGCATGTACCCGGCCACGGCCAAGCTGCCCACCTGGAAGGTGGCGGAGTGTGCCCGGCTCGCCCTCGACTCCCTCTCGGGCGCGGAGGACCCGTGGCCCACCTGGCTGCGCGAGAAGGCGGACGTGCTCGGGCTGGCCGACGCCTTCGCCGCCGTGCACGCCCCGGCCAGCCTCGCGCAGGCCGAGAAGGGCGCCGAGCGACTGCGCTTCGACGAGGCCATGGCCACCCAACTCACGATGGCGTACCGCCGCGCCGATGCGGCGAACCGGCCCGCGCAGCCCCGCGTCCGGGTCTCCGGTGGCCTGCTGGACGCCTTCGACGCCCAGCTGCCGTTCCGGCTGACCAGAGGCCAGACGGAGGTGAGTAGTGCGATCCTCGACGACCTGGCCCGGCCACGGCCGATGCAGCGGCTCCTGCAGGGGGAGGTCGGCTCGGGCAAGACCGTGGTGGCGCTGCGGGCCATGCTGGCGGTGGTGGACGCCGGTGGCCAGGCGGCGCTGCTCGCGCCCACCGAAGTGCTCGCGGCCCAGCACTACCAGACCATCCGCACGCTGCTCGGAGACCTCGGCGGCGGACGCATGCTCGGCACGCCCGACGTGGCGACCGACGTCGTCCTGCTGAGCGGCTCGCTGCCGGCCGCAGCGAAGAAGTCGGCCCTGCTGCGGGCGGCGAGCGGCGAGGCGGGCATCGTGGTCGGCACCCACGCGCTGCTCGCCGATCGCGTGCAGTTCGCCGACCTCGGCCTGATCGTGGTGGACGAGCAGCACCGCTTCGGTGTCGAGCAGCGCGCGGTCCTCGCCGACAAGGCCGCGGGCCGACCCCACGTGCTGGTGCTGACGGCCACTCCGATCCCGCGCTCGGTTGCCATGACGATCTTCGGTGATCTCGACGTGTCCACGCTCACCGAGCTGCCGGCCGGTCGGGCAGACGTCAGCACGGTGGTCGTGGACGCGTCGAGCCGACCGCAGTGGGTGGAGCGCGCCTGGGAGCGCGTCGCGGAGGAGGTGGCGGCGGGCCGTCAGGTCTTCGTCGTGGTTCCGCGGATCGCCAGTTCCGCGGAGGGCATCGGCGTGGTCGAGCTGGCCGACCAGCTGCGATCCGGGCCACTGGCCGCGCTGCGGGTGGGGGTCCTGCACGGGCAGCTGCCCGGAGAGGTCAAGGACGAGGTGATGGGTGCCTTCGCCGGCGGCCAGCTGGACGTGCTCGTGGCTACCACGGTCATCGAGGTCGGCGTCGACGTGCCCAACGCCTCGATGATGCTCGTCTGGGACGCGGACCGGTTCGGCATCTCCCAGCTGCACCAGCTGCGCGGCCGGATCGGCCGGGGCAGCCACCCGGGGGTGTGCCTGCTGGTGACCAGGGCTCCGGCCGCGGAGGCCGCCCGCGTCCGGCTGGACGCTGTGGCCGCGACCAGGGACGGCTTCGAACTCGCCGAGCTCGACCTGGAACAGCGCCGTGAGGGCGACGTGCTCGGCGCAGCGCAGGCGGGTGGGCGCTCCAGCCTGCGCCTGCTCCGGGTGCTGGAGCATGCGGGGTTGATCGCCCGTGCGCGCGAACTGGCCACCGAGTGCGTGGCCCGCGACCCCGACCTGACCACGCCGGGTTTTGCGGATGCCATCCGGGCCACCGAACTGCTGGCGTCCCCGGACTGGCTCGAACGCAACTGAACTGACTCAGTCCGGCGTGCGATCCGGGGGTGCGTGGCGCGCCGCGCCGGGCCCGTAGCGGGCGCTCGCCGTGACGGACTGCGCGATCCGACGCGCGTGGGCGAGCACGACGTCTCCCAGAGCGGTGCCGACGGAGACCAGCTGGACGGCGTGGTCAGGATCCTCGACCCGATCGAGGAGGTCGAGGTCAGCGGTTGCGGCGAGTTCGGCCGAATCCAGCAGGGCGAGCGCCCAGGCCGCCGCGCCGGGGCCGAGCAGGGGGGCGGCGGCGTCGATGGTGGCGGCCACCCGATAGATGGAGGGGTGGTGGAACAGCGGGCTGCCCTCTGCGATGCCGAATCGCTCTCGGACCAGGGCCAGCGTCACGTTCTCTGCCCGGCTGGGCTCGGTCGCTTCCTCGCTGACGGCGTCCTGGGCTGCGGCGAGCATGTCGACGGTGCGTCCGGAGTCGATCGCTGTCACGATGCGGCGCAGCTGGGCAATGCCGACTCCGCCGACGACGACCAGCGTGCGCAGCATCCGGAGCCGGTCCAGGTGGTCGGGGCCGTACAGCGCCCGGTTGGAGGCGATCAGCCTTCCCCGGGGCAGCAGACCCTCCGAGATGTAGAACTTGATGGTTGACGGGTGCACCCCGGAGGCCTTGCTCAGTTGGCTGATCGTCAGGCCCTCCGCCGGTCGCTCCATAAGCCTATGGTGGCACATCCGCTTAATAGACAGTGGCACTAACGGTTAGTTATGCTGCCTGTATGGTGGATTCTGCGATACCCGTTGTCCGTCCGGAAACCGCGCAGTACTCACTTCGGCGGATCCTGTTGATTTGGCTGGCGGCCGCAGCTCCGATGGGCCTGCTCGCCTGGGTCGTCTGGCCAGCCCTGCGGGTGCGGGTGCCGATGCACCCCGGGATGCTCTTCTGGTTCCTGATGATCCTCGGCATGGTGTGGCAGTGCGTCCTGTCCCTGCTGGTGCTGCGCAAGGAACTCGGGACGCTTCGCTGGTCGACGCTCGCTCCGCGGATCTGGGCCCAGCACCCGCGTGACCCTGAAACGGGCCGCGCCCGGGTGCGCCTGTGGTGGGTGCTCGTTCCCCTGATCGCCGTCTTCGGCGTGATCACACTGCTCGCTGATTGGTTCGGACCGTTCCTCGGGGGTCGCTGGCTGAGTGCTCCGCAGGGGACCGACGTGCGCCAGCTCGCCGATCCGCAGTTCGCCGGCCAGTGGTGGATCCTCGCCGTGGCGGTGGTGTCGAGCGTGTTCAACTATCTGCTCGGGGAGGAACTCCTGTTCCGCGGGGTGCTCCTGCCGCGGATGCGTGGAGTCTTCGGCAGGGCGGACTGGTTCGTCAACAATGTGCTCTTCACCCTCTACCACGTGCACAAGTTCTGGGTGCTGCCCTCGGTGTTCCTGACCAGCCTGCCATTCAGCTGGGCTGCCGCCCGCTACCGCACAATCTGGTTCTCTGTGGTGCTGCACGGGATCGAGGGGATCGTGCTGCTGGTGATGGTCACCGCGGTTGTCGGCGGGCTGGTCGGCTGAGCGTTTCCGGCGACCCGGGTCGACTAGCCTGACCTGGTGACCAGGATCATCGCGGGACGGGCGAAAGGGCACCCGGTGCGGACGCCCACGGGTTCCGCGACCCGGCCTACCACCGACCGGGTGCGCGAAGCAGCGTTCTCACTGCTCGCCGACTGGGCGGGCACGCTCGGCGACCCTGCGGAAGCGCAACTGGCCGGGATCGCGTTCCTCGACCTCTACGCCGGCTCCGGAGCGATCGGGCTGGAGGCTGCCAGTCGCGGCGCCGCACCGGTCTGGGCGGTGGAGAGCGACCGGGCGACGGCCCGGCTCGTGCGCGAGAACGCCGCGGCACTCGGCCTGCGGCTCACGGTCCGGGCCGGAACGGTGGAGAAGGTCCTCGCCGGGGGCACGGCGACACCGTTCGACGTGATCTGGGCGGACCCGCCCTACGACCTGCCAGGGAGCCGGCTCGCCCCCGTCCTGGACCAGGCGGCCGGCTGGCTGGCGCACGACGGCCTGCTCGTAGTCGAACGGTCAAGTCGAGACCTGCCGCCCGACTTTCCCGCTCAGCTGTCCCACAGCTGGCAACGGCGTTACGGTGAGACGACGTTGTACTTCGCCAGGAGGCCGCCTGCATGATCGCGATCTGCCCGGGGTCGTTCGACCCCGTCACCCACGGGCACCTCGACGTGATCTCCCGTGCCGCCGCGCTGTTCGACCACGTGATCGTTGCGGTCGGGCAGAACTCGGCGAAGCAGTACCTGTTCTCCGCTGCCGAGCGTCTTGAACTCGTCCGCGAGACCACCGCGCACCTGCCGAACGTCTCCGTCGAGCCACTCGATGGACTGCTGGTGGCGTTCGCGAAGGCTCGCGGCGCCGGAGTGCTGGTGAAGGGGATCCGCAACGCCAGCGACGTCGACTTCGAGTTGCAGATGGCCCACATCAACGCCGTAGTGGGTTCGGTGGAGACCGTGATGTTGCCCACGGCGCCGGTTTGGTCCACGCTGTCCTCCACAATGGTGCGCGAAGTCGCCTCCTTCGGGGGAGACGTATCGCCCTTCGTGCCGGAGGTGGTCGCCCGACGGATCCGCCACAAGTCCCAGGGAACGGAGCAGGCCAATGGTTGAGCGGACGAACGACGTGCTCGCGCGCCTGCGCCAGATGGTCGCCAACGCCAAGGCCGTGCCGATGTCGGCGTCCTGCATGGTGAACCGCGGCGAGGTGCTGGCCCTCCTCGACGAGGCGACCGAGGCGCTGCACACCGACGTCGGAGAGGCCCAGCGGGTCACGGCCACGTCCCTGGAGACGCTCGAGCGGGCCCAGGAGGAGGCCGCCCACATCATCGCCTCCGCGGAGGAGCGGGCGGAGTACCTGGCCAGCCAGGCCCCCGTGATGGAGCTCGCCCGGAAGAAGGCCATCCAGCTGGAGGCCAAGGCGCTGGCCGATTCCGAGGCGTTGCGTCGCGAGGCCGACGCCTACGTGGACGCCCGGATCGCCTCGTT
Source organism: Actinobacteria bacterium HGW-Actinobacteria-5 (assembly GCA_002843035.1). Classification (GTDB taxonomy): domain Bacteria; phylum Actinomycetota; class Actinomycetes; order Propionibacteriales; family Propionibacteriaceae; genus Propionicimonas. The sequence continues at coordinate 22,485 of PHEV01000005.1, forward strand.
CGAGGCGAGCCTGCAGAAGACCATGTCGCAGGTGCGCACCATGCGGGACCGGCTCGCCACCCGCTCCTCGCTCGACGACACGTCCACCCAGGCGCTGCCGCGGCTGCAGGGCTGAACGGGCGCGGACCGCCCGTTTTGGTGAGCCGGTGCGCTCACGGTAGAGTTCTGCGTTGGTTATGACGCTGTCGAACCGTGTGCTGAAGGGATCCGTCGTGCCTCCCCGTCTGCCTGACCCTCGATCCGGGCTCGTCCTGGACACTCATGAACTGAGTCGCAGGGCCGGCGAGCAGGTGGAGGTCACCCGGGTCGCGGAAGCTCCCGCGGAACTCGGCATCGAAGTAATCGGGGTGCCACCCGGCTCACCCGTCGATCTCGACCTCAGGTTGGAGTCGGTGGTGGAAGGGATCCTGGTCACCGGTACCGCCGTGGTTCGGCTGCGGGGTAACTGCGCACGTTGCCTGGGGGAGATCTCCTCGACCGAGGAAGTCGATCTCCAGGAGTTGTTCTGTTACCCGGGCAAGGAACTCGACGACGCCGAGGCCATGCATGTCGAGGGCGAGTTGATCGACCTCGAACCCGTCCTGCGGGACGCGGTGGTGCTCGACCTGCCGTTCACGCCCCTGTGTCGTCCGGACTGCGCCGGATTGTGCCCCACCTGTGGAGCCAATCTGAACGAAGACCCGGCGCACAGCCATGACGAGCCCATCGATCCCCGGTGGGCCGACCTGACGGGCTGGAACGAACCGACGAACGAAACGAAGGACAAGGAGTAACGCCGTGGCCGTTCCCAAGCGGAGAATGTCCCGCGCCAACACGCGGGCCCGCCGTTCCCAGTGGAAGACCTCCGCGCCGACCCTGGTGACCTGCGCCAACGCGGCCTGCGGTGCGAAGCACCTGCCGCACACCGCCTGCCCCGAGTGCGGCCAGTACGGTCCGCGCACCGCGCGCCGCCAGATCCTCGAGCCCTGACCCGGTAGGGGAGTCCGGCCACGTCCGGTACCGACGCGGCAGAAAGCCGCACCCTGGCGCTGCTCGACAAGCTGGGGATCGACCTCGATCCCCAGCTCTTCGAGCTTGCCCTGACCCACCGCTCGTACGCGTACGAGAACGGCGGCCTGCCGCACAACGAGCGGCTCGAGTTCCTCGGTGACGCCGTGCTCGGCGTCGTGGTCACCGAGTTCCTCTATCGCAGCTACCCCGACCTCCCCGAGGGCCGGCTGGCCAAGCTCCGCGCCGCCGTCGTGAACTCCCACAGCCTCGCCGACGTCGCCCGCTCCCTCGACCTGGGCAGCCAGATCCGGCTCGGCAAGGGAGAGCTGACCACCGGCGGCGACGACAAGTCCTCGATCCTCGCCGACGCGTTCGAGGCCCTGCTCGGAGCGGTCCTGATCTCGTGCGGACGCGACGACGCGGACACCCTCGTCCACCACCTGTTCGACCCGCTGGTGGTTCAGGCGGCCGCCCTCGGCGCCGGCCTGGACTGGAAGACCAGCCTGCAGGAGCTCGCGGCCGACGCCGATCTGGGCGCACCCAGCTACCGGGTCACCGAGTCGGGGCCCGACCACGAGAAGCGGTTCGAGGCCGTTGCCATCGTCGGCAACCGGGCCTATCCGCCCGGCGCGGGCACCTCCAAGAAGCAAGCCGAACAGGGCGCGGCCAAGAACGCCTTCACCGCCCTCGCCGATGCCGCCAGCGAGGGTGATGCCTGAGCTGCCCGAGGTCGAGGTGGTTCGCCGCGGCCTCGTCGCCGCCGTCTCCGGACGACGCATTCGTCACGTGAGCGTGCTGCACCCCCGGCCCGTGCGCAGGCACGTGGGCGGGCCGGACGACTTCGCTTCGGGCCTGGTCGGACGCACGTTCGGCGAGCCGAAGCGGCGCGGCAAGTTCCTCTGGCTCCCGTTCGCCGACGGGGACGCCCTGATCGCCCACCTCGGCATGAGCGGCCAGTTCCGGCTCGATGCCGCAGCCCAGCCCCGACCACCGCAGTGCCGGATCGTCCTCGCCTTCGCCGACGACGGCCCCGAGCTGCGCTTCGCCGACCAGCGCATGTTCGGCGGGCTGTGGGTCAGCCCCGGCGGCGCCGACCTGCCGGTGGAGGTCGCCCACATCGCCCGGGACCTGTTCGACCCCGGCTTCGACCTCGACGCCACCGTCGCCGACATCCGGCGACGGCGCTCGGGGATCAAGCGGGTGCTGCTGAACCAGGAAGTCGTCTCCGGGATCGGCAACATCTACGCCGACGAGGCACTGTGGCGGGCCAGGCTGCACTACGACACCCCGGCCGAACGGCTGAGCCGGGCCCGGGTGGTCGAGCTGCTCGACGCGGCCCGCGAGGTGATGACCGATGCCCTGGCCGCCGGCGGCACCTCCTTCGACACCCTGTACGTGAACGTGAACGGCAGTTCCGGGTACTTCGAGCGATCGCTCGCAGCCTATGGACGCGAGGATCTGCCGTGCCTGCGCTGCGGGCGTCCGATCGTGCGCGAGCCGTTCATGAACCGATCCAGCTACCGTTGCCCGTCCTGTCAGCGGCGGCCACGGGCCGGCGTCCGATATTCTTCGCACTTGTGACAGCAGCCAGCCCCTTCGATCGCTACCCCCAGGTCGTGCGGCAGTTCGTGAAGTTCGGGCTGGTCGGCGGCGCGGGCGTCGTGGTGAACATGGTGGTCGCGATCGTCATGAACAAGCTCAACGGCGGCACGGCGAACGCCCAGAACGTGCTCTTCCCGATCCCGGGCACCGCGTACAACTTCCGGTTCACCTCGCTGGTGTGGATCGTCGGCTTCCTGGTCGCGAACCTCTTCAACTTCCAGCTGAACCGCTCCTGGACGTTCCGGTACGGCCAGAAGGCACCCTGGTTGCGCGAGTTCTGGCCCTTCCTGGCGGTGGGCAGCGCCGCCGCGTTCCTCGGCCTGTTCATCAAGATCGCGTTCACGAACCCGCACTCTCCGGTCTACCTGCCGGAGCCGTGGTTCCACGAGGAGGTCGGCCTGCACTCCCGCGAGTACTGGGCGCAGTTGCTCACCATCCTGATCACGATGCCGATCAACTTCATCGTGAACAAGCTGTGGACCTTCACCCACGTCCGTTCCAAGCATTCCGTCACCGTCGACGCCTGAGCCATGCACCTGAAGAGCCTCACGCTGCGCGGCTTCAAGTCGTTCGCCTCCACCACCAACCTGGTCTTCGAACCCGGCATCACCTGCGTGGTCGGCCCGAACGGCTCCGGCAAGTCGAACGTGGTGGACGCTCTGGCGTGGGTGATGGGCGAACAGGGCGCGAAGAGCCTGCGCGGCGGGAAGATGGAGGACGTCATCTTCGCCGGGACGTCCGGACGGGCCCCGCTCGGCCGGGCCGAGGTCGTGCTCACCATCGACAACTCCGACGGTGCGCTGCCGATCGACTTCACCGAGGTGACGATCAGTCGCACGATGTTCCGCACCGGCGGCTCGGAGTACGCCATCAACGGCTCCCCGGCCCGGCTGCTGGACGTGCAGGACCTGCTCAGCGACTCCGGCATCGGCCGGGAGATGCACGTGATCGTCGGGCAGGGCCAGCTGGACTCGATCCTGCAGGCCACCCCCGAGATCCGGCGGGGCTTCATCGAGGAAGCCGCCGGCGTCCTGAAGCACCGCAAGCGCAAGGAGAAGGCCCAGCGCAAGCTGGAGGCCACCGCCACCAACCTGAACCGGCTCAGCGACCTGCTGGGCGAGATCCGGCGCCAGCTGAAGCCGCTGAGCCGCCAGGCCGAGGTCGCCCGCAAGGCCGCGGTCGTCCAGGCCGACCTGCGGGACGCGCGGGCGCGGCTGCTCGCGGACGACCTGGTCGCGGCCTCGGCGTCCCTGGCCTCCGACCTGGCGGCGGAGGCGGAACTCAAGCAGCGCAGGCTGCGGCTGGAGGCGGACCTGGTCCAGGCCCGCGAGGCCGAGCAGGCGGCCGAGGTGGCGGCCAGGGACGCGCTGCCCGAGCTGACCGCGGCGCAGGAGACCTGGTACGCGCTGGCCGGCCTGGCCGAGCGGGTCGCCAGCACCGCGTCCATCGCGGGTGAACGGCTGCGCAACGCCGGGAACGTCGGTACCGAGGACCGGCCCGGACGCGACCCCGAGGCGATCGAGCGTGAGGCGGCGGAGGTCCGCGGGGCCGAGGAGGCACTGCAGGCCGAGGTGAGCGAGAAGGCTGACGCCCTCGCCGCGGCAACCGCGGCCCGCACCGCGGCGGAGGCCGCTCACGCCGAGGCGGAGAAGCAGTACGCGGCGCAGCAGCGCGCCATCGCCGACCGCAGGGAGGGCCTGGCGCGGCTCGCGGGCGAGGTGAACACCCTGCGCAGTCGTGCGGAGGCTGCCGGGGCGGAGATCGAGCGGCTGACCGCAGCCCGGGCCGAGGCCGACGCTCGTGCGGAGACCGCCCGGCACCAGTTCGCGAACCTGGAGACCAGGCTGGCCGGCCTGAGCGCGGGGGAGTCCGGCCTGGACGCTGCCTACGAGGTGGCCGAGGCGGAGGTCGAGACCGCGACGGCTGCCCTCGAGCAGCTGCGGTCGGCCGAGCGGGCGGCTGCCGCCGAACGCGGTGCCGCGGCCGCGCGGGCGGAAGCCCTGGCCCTCGGTCTGGAGCGCAGGGACGGGTCCGCAGCCCTGCTCGCCGCCGGCGACCGACTGGACGGCCTGCTGGGCTCGGTCGCGGCGCTGATCAGCGTGCCGGCCGGTGCGGAGGTGGCGGTCGCCACCGCCCTCGGGGCTGCGGCCGACGCCGTCGCGGTGACCGGCCTGGACGCGGCCGTGGCCGCCTTCGACCACCTGAAGGCGGAGGATCTCGGACGGGCCGGACTGCTGTTGGGCGGCGAGGTCGCCCCCGACACGGCGAGCTGGCCGGAGCTCCCGGGCGGGGCGACCTACGCGGCCCGCATGGTGGAGTGCGCGGCCACGCTGCGGCCGGCCATCGAGAGACTGCTGTTCAAGGTCGCAGTGGTGGACGACCTCGACCAGGGACGCGCGCTGGTCGCGAAGCTGCCCGAGGTGACGGCGGTGACCCGCGACGGCGATCTGCTCAGCGCCTGGTACGCGGCCGGCGGCTCGTCGGCGAAGCCGTCGCTGCTGGAGGTGCAGGTCGCGCTCGACGAGGCGAACCAACGGCTGGGCGCGGCGCAGGCGGAGACGGAGCGGCTCCGGTTCGCGATCGCGGAGGCTGAGCACGTGCTGGCCGCCGCGCAGCAGTCCTCGGACGCCGCGCTGGCCCGGCTGCACGAGTCCGACGCCGAACACGCCGCGCTGGCGGAGGAGGCCGGCGAGGCGAACCAGGTGGTCCGCTCCGCGCAGGCAGAGGCCGGACGGCTCGCTGCCGCCGCGCAGAACGCCGCCGCGGCGCGCGACCAGGCCCTGGCGAACCTCGGAGAGCTGGAGAGCCGCCTGGAGTTGGCGTCCGCGCAGACCGAGGTGAGCGAGGCCGATCCGACCGAGCGCGACCACTGCGCCGACCGGGCCCGCGCATCCCGTTCGGCCGAGATGGACGCCCGGCTGGCGCTGCGCACGGTCGAGGAACGCGCCCGGGCCCTGGCCGGGCGCGCCGAAAGCTTGACCCGCGCGGCGGAGGCCGAACGGGCGGCCCGGGCCAAGGCTGCGGCCCGGCGTGAGCAGCTGCGCCGCGAGGCGGAGGTCGCTGGCGCGGTGCAGGTGGCGGCTGAGTGGCTGGCGGATCGGATCAGCGCGTCCCGGGAGGCGGCGGACGCGGAGCGCACCCGGGCGCAGGATCGCCGCAACGAGGCCGAGGCCGCCCTGACCGCGGCGCGCCAGCGCGGTCGCGAGCTCGCCCGCTCGTTCGAGAGCCTGGTCGACACCGTTCACGCCGACGAGTTGGCACGAGCCCAGCAGCAGATGAAGATCGACTCGATCGCGGAGAAGGCGCTCACCGAGCTGGGCCTGGAGCCCGAGACCCTGGTCGCCGAGTACGGGCCCGAGGTGCCGGTGCCGGTGCTCGTGGACGCCGACGGCAAGCCGCTCGGGGAGGACGACCCCCGCCCCGACCCGGTGCCCTACGTCCGCGCAGAGCAGGAGAAGCGGCTGCGGGCTGCCGAGCGCGACCTCGCCGTGCTCGGCAAGGTGAACCCGCTCGCGCTGGAGGAGTTCGACGCGCTCAGCGAGCGGCACACCTTCCTCGCCGAGCAGCTGACGGACCTGCGCAAGACCCGCGACGACCTCACCGACATCATCGCCGACGTGGACGCGCGCGTGCAGGAGGTGTTCGCGGCCGCCTACGCGGATGTGGAGAAGGCCTTCGAGGAGTCGTTCGCGCGGCTGTTCCCCGGCGGTGAGGGACGCCTGGTGCTCACCGAGCCGGGGGAGTGGCTCACCACGGGGGTGGAGGTCGAGGCCCGCCCGCCGGGAAAGAAGGTGAAGCGGCTTTCGCTGCTGTCGGGTGGCGAGCGAGCGCTGGTCGCGGTGGCGTTCCTGGTCGCCCTGTTCAAGGCCCGGCCGAGCCCCTTCTACATCCTCGACGAGGTCGAGGCGGCGCTGGACGACACGAACCTGGGCCGCTTGCTGGAGATCTACGAAGAACTCCGTGAGAACAGCCAGCTGCTGGTGATCACCCACCAGAAGCGGACGATGGAGATCGCGGACGCCCTGTACGGCGTGACCATGCGCTCCGACGGGGTCTCAGCGGTGATCAGCCAGCGGCTGAGGGAAGACTGAGACCGCCGGGAGGAAGTCCTGAGAGCGCGAATTCGTCAGGCATACTGAAAGTAACCCCCGGCGGAAGGGCTGTTCGTGGATTACTGGATCATCACCGTGGCGATCGTCGCGATTGCGTTGTGCATCATCGCGGTCGTCGCCGTCGGGATGAGGGGCAGCCTGTCCGACCGGGCGCCCGAGGTGGCCAACGTGCTGGCGAACACGGCACGCCACCTCAACGGGGATGCCGACCCGCCGCAGGGGCTCGTGGACTTCTTCGAGGAGACCGCCCGGAGTGCGGCATCCGCACGCAGCGCGATCTCTGCACGCAGCGCAGCCTCCGCAACGGAGCCGCCCAAGCGCTGAGGCGCGTGCGCGGGCTGAGCCCGGGTTGCCTACCATGACCTGCGTGGACATGATCTTCTGGTACGTGATGGCCGCGGTGGCGGTCGTGCTCCTGGTCGCCGCCGTGACCATCGTGGTAGGACGACGCAACGCCGTCCCGCCCGCCCCGGTCACCCCGGAACTGGCCCCCGCAGAGGAACCCACCGGGACACCGGCCGAACCGGTGGAGGCCCCGGCCGATGCCGGCGCAGCGCTGGAGACTCCCGAGCCGCCCGCGTCCCGGCTGACCCGGCTGCGCCGCCGCCTCAGCGCCAGCAACAACCCGTTCGCTCGCGGCCTGCTGGGCCTGCTCTCCGCGGACCGGCTGGACGCGGAGGCGTGGGAAGACCTGGAGGCCACGCTGATCACGTCCGATCTGGGCGTGGGCCCGACCGACGAGCTGATCACCGGGCTGCGTCGCGAGCTGGCCGTCGACGGCGCATCCGACCCGGACCGGGCGCGCAAGGTCCTGCGCACCGAACTGCTCACGCTGGTCGGCACAGAGGCGGACCGCAGCCTGCGGGTCACCGGCGCGGACGGCCTGCCCGGCGTCGTCCTGGTCGTGGGCGTGAACGGGACCGGGAAGACCACCACGATCGGCAAGCTCGCCCGCGTGCTGGTGGCCGAGGGCCACTCCGTGGTGCTCGCCGCAGCCGACACGTTCCGCGCCGCCGCGGCGGACCAGCTGCAGACCTGGGGTTCGCGCGTGGGCGTTCCGGTGGTGCGCGGCCCCGAGGGCGGCGACCCCGCGTCGGTCGCCTTCGACGCCGTCGAGAGGGGCATCGCCGAGGGTGTGGACGTGGTGGTGGTCGACACCGCCGGCCGGCTGCACACCAAGACCGGCCTGATGGACGAGCTGGGCAAGATCAAGCGCGTGATCGAACGCAAGGCGCCGGTGACCGAAGTCCTGCTGGTGATCGACGCGACCACGGGGCAGAACGGGCTGGCCCAGGCCCGGGTGTTCGCGGAGGTGGTGGACGTGACCGGGATCGTGCTGTCCAAGCTCGACGGCTCGGCGAAGGGCGGCATTGTGGTGCCGGTGCAGCGTGAGCTCGGCGTCCCGGTGAAGCTGATCGGCCTCGGTGAGGGGCCCGACGACCTCGCGCCGTTCGAGGCAGAGGGATTCGTGGACGCGTTGCTGGCGGAGTCCTGATGCGGATCCGCGCGGCTCGTCCGGCCGACCTCCCGGCGCTGCTGGAGATCTACAACGACGCCGTGGTGCACACGACGGCCAGCTGGGACCTGCTGCCCTGGACGCCGGTGCAGCACGCCGAGTGGTACGCAACCAAGGCGGAGCACGGCCATCCCGTGCTGGTCGCGGATGACGAGGGCCAGGTGGTCGGCTACGCCGCCTACGGCCCGTTCCGGCCCAAGGCCGGCTACTCGCGCACGATGGAGCACAGCGTCTACGTCTCGCCCGGCCACCAGGGCCGCGGCATCGGCAGGGCGCTACTGGTCGCGGTGATCGAGGCAGCCCGCGCCGACGGGGTGCATGCCCTGATCGGTGGCCTGAGCGCCGACAACGAGGTGTCGCTGGCCCTGCACCGCTCGCTCGGCTTCGTCGAGGTGGGCCGGCTGCCGGAGGTAGGACGCAAGTTCGATCGCTGGCTTGACCTCGTGCTGCTGCAGCTGTTCCTGTGACCCGCCCCGACCCCGGCGTGGTGCGACGCAGCCCGCCACGACCAACCCGACTCCCCGAGAGGAACCACCATGCCCACGGCCCGGCTCAGCCTTGATCGCAGCCAGTTCGTCGCCCCGGTCCGGCGCCGGATCTTCGGCTCGTTCGTGGAACACCTCGGACGTTGTGTCTACGACGGGCTGTACGAGCCCGGCCACCCCACGACGGACGCGGACGGCTTCCGTGGCGACGTGCTCGATCTGGTCCGCGAACTCGGTGTGACCACCGTCCGCTATCCGGGCGGCAACTTCGTCTCCGGCTACCGCTGGGAGGACGGCGTGGGGCCGAAGGCGGACCGTCCGCGGCGGCTCGACCTGGCCTGGCACTCCCTGGAGACCAACCAGGTGGGGCTGGACGAGTTCGCGCGCTGGTGCCGGCTGGCCGGCTGCGAGCTGATGCTGGCGGCGAACCTCGGCACCCGTGGCATCGAGGAGGCGCTCGATCTGCTCGAGTACGCCAACCACCCCGGGGGCACGGCGCTGTCGGACGCACGGGTCGCGAACGGGACGCCGCAGCCCCACGACGTGCGGATGTGGTGCCTCGGCAACGAGATGGACGGGCCGTGGCAGATCGGTCACCTGACCGCGGCGGAATACGGCGCGCTCGCTGCCCGCACCGGCGCGGCGATGAAGATGGTCGATCCGGCGCTCGAGCTCGTCGCCTGCGGCTCGTCCGGTTCGGGCATGCCCACCTTCGGTGAGTGGGAACGGATCGTCCTGGAGCAGGCCTACGACCAGGTCGACTACCTGTCCTGCCACGCCTACTACCAGGAGCAGGACGGCGATCTGGACAGCTTCCTCGCCTCGAGCCTCGACATGCAGCACGTCATCGAGACCGTCGCGGCGACGGCCGACCACGTGAAGGCGACCGGGCGCAAGGAGCGCAGCATCGCGATCTCGTTCGACGAGTGGAACGTCTGGTACGTCGCCGAGCACGAGGAGTCGGGGAAGATCACCGACGGCTGGCCGGTGGCGCCCCGGCTGCTCGAGGACGCCTACTCGGTGGCGGATGCGGTGGTGGTCGGCAGCCTGCTGATCACCCTGCTCAAGCACAGCGACCGCGTGCACGCCGCCTCCCTGGCGCAGCTGGTGAACGTGATCGCCCCGATCATGACCGAGCCGGGCGGCCCAGCCTGGCGCCAGACCACCTTCTTCCCGTTCGCGACCACCGCGCGGCTCGCCGCCGGTGACGTGCTGCGTCCACGCGTCGAGGTGGGCACCTACCCGACCGCGCGCCACGGCGAGGCACCGCTGGTGGACGCCGTGGCCACCCACGACGCGGCGTCCGGGAGGACTGCGGTCTTCCTGGTGAACCGCTCCCGGGAGGCGGTCGCGGTGACGATCGGGCTCGGCGACCTCGGCCCGACCCGGCTGGAGGAAGCGCTCAGCCTGCACGACGACGACGTGTACGCGAAGAACACCCTCGCCGACCCGGAGCGGGTGGGCCTGCGTCCCAACGACTCGGCGCGACTCGCCGACGGTGCCGTGGAGGTGACCCTGCCGCCGGTCTCCTGGACCGCGCTCGCCCTCGCCTGACCCCGGACCGGGTTGGGGACGGTTCCGATCTCGGTCCACCCGGACGGCGGGTTGGCGCAGCGCGCCCGGTAGGATGTCCCGGAGTTCCGCGACCGTGAGGTATCACCCTTGTTCGACACCCTTTCCGACCGGCTGTCCGCCGCGTTCCGCAACCTGCGGGGCAAGACCCGGCTGACCGACGCCGACATCGACGCCACCGCCCGCGAGATCCGGCTCGCGCTGCTCGAGGCGGACGTCAACCTCAACGTCGTCAAGGAGTTCATCGGCAACGTCCGCGAGCGGGCGAAGGGCGCAGAGATCCACGCCGCGCTGAACCCGGCACAGCAGATCGTCAAGATCGTCGACGAGGAACTGGTCAGCATCCTCGGCGGTGAGGCCAGGCCGCTGCGGTTCGCCAAGCGTCCCCCGACCGTGATCATGCTCGCCGGCCTCCAGGGCTCCGGCAAGACGACCCTGGCCGGCAAGCTCGGCAAGTGGCTGAAGGACCAGGGCCATTCGCCGCTGCTGGTGGCCGCGGACCTCCAGCGTCCCAACGCCGTCACCCAGCTCCAGGTGGTGGGCGACCGGGCTGGCGTCCACGTGTACGCGCCGGAGCCGGGCAACGGCGTCGGCGACCCGGTGGCCGTCGCCCGCAACTCGATCCTGCAGGCGATGAGCAAGCTCTACGACGTGGTCATCGTCGACACCGCCGGCCGCCTCGGCGTGGACGCGGAGCTGATGCGGCAGGCCGCCGACATCCGCGACGCGGTCAGCCCGACCGAGATCCTGTTCGTCGTCGACGCCATGATCGGCCAGGACGCGGTGAACACCGCCCAGGCCTTCGCCGACGGTGTCGGTTTCGACGGCGTCGTGCTGTCCAAGCTGGACGGCGACGCCCGCGGCGGCGCGGCCCTCTCGATCGCCCGGGTGACCGGGAAGCCGATCATGTTCGCCTCCAACGGCGAGGGGCTGGGAGACTTCGACGCCTTCCACCCCGACCGCATGGCCAGCCGGATCCTCGGCATGGGCGACATCCTCACCCTGATCGAGCAGGCGGAGAAGACCTTCGACGCCGAGCAGTCGGCCAAGGCCGCCCAGAAGCTGATCGCGGGCAAGGGCGAGTTCGGCCTGGACGACTTCCTGCAGCAGATGCAGGCGGTGCGCCGGATGGGACCGCTGTCGAAGATCCTGGGCATGATGCCCGGGATGGGCCAGATGAAGGACCAGATCAACAACATCGACGAGCGCGAGATTGACCGGATCGAGGCGATCATCTACTCGATGACCCCGGCCGAGCGCACCAACCCGAAGATCCTGGACGGCTCCCGCCGCGCCCGCATCGCTGCCGGCTCCGGTACCAAGGTCTCGGATGTGAACTCCCTGGTCAACCGCTTCTTCGAGGCCCGCAAGATGATGCAGAGCCTCGCCGGCGGCATGCCCGGGATGCCGGGTGTGCGCCGTCCCGCGGCGAAGCAGCAGGCGAAGAAGAAGAAGGGCAACCACAAGGTGTCCGGCAACCCGGCGAAGCGGTCGGGTGGCCCCGCGGCAGCCCCGGAGCCGACCGCTGCGCCGGCGTCCGCGTTCGGGCAGATGCCGTCCGAGGCCGACCTGGCCAAGGCTGTGGGCGACTTCCAGTTGCCGCCGGAGCTGCAGCAGCTGTTCAACCCGAAGAACACCGGTCCTCGCTAGGGTCTCGACCATGGGCCACCACCACGCGCCGCCCGGGCTGGGGGAGCCGGAGTTCTTCGCCCACACCCACAGCTCCGGGGTGCCGGTGGGCCCACCGGAGGCCCAGCGGCTGCACCTCGCCGGCCTCGTGCTGCCCGGTGGCGAGCGGGCGGACCTGTGGGTGGTGGACGGGCTGGTTCGCACCGAGCCCGTCGCCGATGCGGTGACCGTCTGCTCGGACGCCTGGATCATGCCGGGACTCGTGGATGCCCACTGCCACGTCGGACTCGGCGCGCAGGGCGCGGTGTCGTCCGAGGTCGCCCTGGCACAGGCCACCGCAGACCGGGACGCGGGCACGCTGCTGATCCGCGACGCGGGCAGCCCGGTCGACACCCACTGGATCGATGATCGCCCCGACCTGCCCCGGATCATCCGCGCCGGTCGGCACATCGCCCGGCCGAAGCGCTACATCCGCAACTACGCCGAGGAGGTCGAGCCGGAGGCCCTGGTCGAGGAAGTGGCCCGGCAGGCCGTCCGCGGCGACGGGTGGGTGAAGCTCGTCGGCGACTGGATCGACCGTGACCGCGGCGACCTCGCGCCGCTCTGGCCAGACGACGTCGCCGCGGCAGCGATCGCCCGCGCGCACGAACTCGGCGCCCGCGTGACCGCCCACTGCTTCGGGGAGGAGTCGGTGTACGGGCTGGTCAGGGCAGGGATCGACGGCATTGAGCACGGCACGGGGCTGGACGACAGCACGATCGCGCTGATGGCCGAACGGCGGGTCGCCCTGGTGCCGACCCTGGTCAACCTGGAGAACTTCCCCGCCTTCGCGGACGCGGGGGAGGCGAAGTTCCCCGGCTACGCTGCCCACATGCGGGCGCTCCACGCCCGCCGGTTCGCCACTATCGCCGCAGCGGTCGAGGCCGGTGTCGGCGTCTTCGCCGGCACGGACGCGGGCGGCACGATCGACCATGGCCTGATCGGCACGGAGATCGGGCTGCTCGCCCGGATCGGCGGAGCGGAGTTCGCGCTCGGCGCGGCGTCCTGGCGGGCCAGGCAGTGGCTGGGCGCGCCGCCGCTGGCGGACGGCAGCTGGACCGACCTGGTGGTCTACGACGCGGACCCGCGGCGCGATGTCGTCGCGACCCGGCACCCGCTGCTGGTCATCCTTCGCGGTCGGGTCGTGCTCAGCCGCTAGGCAGCCCGGGTGGTCGCGGCAGGCGTGGCCGGCCGGACGACAGACCGAGCTGGACCGCGGGCAGCTCAGTCCAGCTCGGTCGGCACCGCGATCACGTCGACGAGGGCGCCATTGCGCCAGACCGTGATCTCGACCGCCGTGCCGATGGCGTCCTCCAGCATCCAGCGCTGCAGGTTGGTCGCTGAACCGATCGGCTCGCCCGCCACGGCGACCACCACGTCCCCGCCCTTCAGCGAGGCGACCGCTGCCGGGCTGTCGGGCAGCACCTGGGCCACCCGCAGGCCGCTGCGGCGACCCAGCCGGTCGACCAGCGCGGGGGGCAGCGGCGACTGGCCGGCAGCGATCCCGAGCCACGCCCGGCGCACCCGGCCGGTGTTGATCAGCGAGGCGATGATCCGCTGGGTGTTGGTATTGATCGGCACGGCCAGGCCGACCCCCACGCCGGCGACGGCGGTGTTCACCCCCACCATGCGGCCGTGGCTGTCGGCGAGGACGCCGCCGCTGTTGCCGGGGTTCAGCGCTGCGTCGGTCTGGATCACCTCGTCCACGACCCGGCCGCGCCGGGTCGGCAGGGAGCGGCCGAGGGCGGAGACGATCCCCGCGGTGACCGAGCCGGACAGTCCCAGCGGGTTGCCCAGCGCGACCACGAGCTGGCCCACCTGCAAGGAGGCGGCGTCGCCGTGCTCCACGGGTGCGGGCACCTCGCCGCGGGCCCGCAGGACGGCCAGGTCGGACAGCGGGTCGCTGCCGGCGATGTCGAGGGCGGTCTCGGTGCCGTCGCCGAACGACGCGGTGACGGCCGTGGCGCCATCGACCACGTGGGCGCTGGTGAGCAGGTAGCCGTCGGCGCTCAGCACACTCGCGCTGCCGCCGCCATCACCGCGTGGACCGTGCACGCGCAGGCTCGCCACACCGGGCAGCACCTTCCGGGCGACGCGCACGACCGCTGCCGAGTACGCGTCCAGGATCTCCTCATCGGGCATGCCGGGCCAACGCCGGGCTGCCACCGTGTTGTTCCGGTGTTCGCCGTGGGCTCACCCGGTGCGCATTGGCGCAGCCACCGCATGCTCTGGCACAATGAGCGGCGCATCTGTGCCCGTCGGTGCCCTCTCATCGCCGTCGGACGCCGATCCACCCGAACCCGGTGGGCGTTGCCCCACAGCGAGCGCCGGTGTTCACCCGTCCGGGATGGTGACGTCACCGTCCCTAGTTCCACAGGAGAAACCACACACGTGGCTGTCAAGATTCGTCTCAAGCGGCTCGGCAAGATCCGCTCCCCGCACTACCGCATCGTCGTCATGGACGCCCGCACCAAGCGGGATGGCCGGGCCATCGAGGAGATCGGGCTCTACCACCCGAAGAACGATCCGTCCGTGATCCGGGTGAACTCCGAGCGCGCCCAGTACTGGCTCGGCGTCGGCGCCCAGCCGACGGAGGCCGTGGTCGCCCTGCTCAAGCGCACCGGTGACTGGCAGAAGTTCAGCGGCGACACCACTCCGGCCGGGGTCGACCCGCAGCCGGAGCCCAGGGACAAGGTGGCGCTGTTCAACGCCGCGCTGGCCGAGGCCGACAGCGAGCCGGCCACCTCCGCGATCTCGAGGTCGTCGAAGAAGAAGGCCGAGCAGGCCGAGGCAGGGGCCGAGCCCGAGGCGGCCGCCCCGGCCGAGGCTGAAGAGGCCTGATCGTGCTTGCTGACGCGCTGGAACACCTGGTCCGTGGCCTGGTGCCCAACCCGGACGACGTCCGGGTGCGCGAGTCCGATCGCGGCCGGGTCCGCACCCTCGAGGTGCGGGTCCACCCCGAGGACATCGGCAAGGTCATCGGGCGGCAGGGACGCACGGCCAGCGCCCTGCGCACGGTGATCGCCGCTCTGGCCGGACGCGAGCAGGTGCGGGTCGACTTCGTCGATGTCGACCGCCGGCCGCGCCGACGCTGAGCAACACCCGTTCTTCCGCCCCGTCCGCCGTCGCGGTCGGGGCGGAAGCGTATTCCAAGGAGGACGCGTGGCCGACCAGGTGATCGTGGGTACGGTCGGTCGCGCCCACGGGCTGCGCGGGCAGGTCACGGTCCGCCCGCGCACGGACAGCGTCGAGGACCGGTTCGCCCTCGGCGCGTCCCTGACCGCGAACGGGCGGACGCTCACGGTCAGCGGGTACTCCTGGCAGCAGGGGAGGCTGGTTGTGGCCTTCGCCGGTGTCGGCGACCGCACGGCAGCCGAGGCCCTGCGCGGGATCGACCTGTGGGCCGACGGCGCGGGCGAGGCGGTCGAGGACGGCGAGTTCCACGACACCCAACTGATCGGCCTCACCGCCGTCGACCCGTCCGGGGAGCGGCTGGGCGAGGTCGTCGCCGTCCAGCACCACCCGGCCCAGGACCTGCTGGTCGTCCGGACGCCGTCCGGGGAGCGGTTGGTGCCGTTCGTGGAGGCGCTGGTGCCCGAGGTCGACCCGGGCGCAGGGCGCCTCGTGATCGATCCCATCCCGGGTCTGCTGGATGAGGTCCCCGATGCGGATTGACCTGGTCAGCATCTTCCCCGACTACTTCGCGCCCCTGCAGCTCTCCCTGGTCGGCAAGGCGGCCGAGTCGGGCATCGTGGAGATCGGCGTCCACGACCTGCGCGACTGGACGCACGACCGCCACCGCACGGTCGACGACACCCCCTACGGCGGCGGCGCAGGCATGGTGATGAAGCCCGAGCCGTGGGGCGAGGCGCTGGATCAGCTCGTGCCAGCGGGTGGCGCCGTGCCGCTGCTGGTGGTGCCGACCCCGGCCGGCGTGCCGTTCAGCCAGCCGCTCGCCCACGAGCTCGCCGGACGCGACTGGTTGCTGTTCGCCTGCGGGCGCTACGAGGGCATCGATGCCCGGGTGGTCGAGCACGCGGCCACGCGAATGGACGTGCTCGAGGTGAGCCTGGGTGACTATGTGCTGAACGGCGGAGAGGTTGCCGCGCTCGCCATCACCGAAGCGGTGGTGCGGCTGTTGCCCGGCGTTCTGGGCAACCCGGAATCGCTGGTGGAGGAGTCCCACGGCGCTGACCTGGAGGGTCTGCTGGAGTACCCGGTGTACACCAAGCCCGCGAGCTGGAGAGGGCTGGAGGTGCCGCCGGTGCTGCTGTCGGGCCACCACGGCCAGGTCGCAGCGTGGCGAATGGAGCAGGCCAGGGCCCGCACGGCGGAACGTCGCCCGGACCTCCTCGAGGGGCGCAATTAGGCAACGTCGCTATTGCCCAAATCTGCGGAAAGGCCGTCTCGTCCAGTCCCTGTCCGGAATCTGAGACCCACTCTCCCGGAAAGGTGGCGGGTGGCGGATGAGCGGGCCGATTCTCACTAGGGTGTGTCTGTGGCGACAACGACTCTTACCCCACATCAGAGAGCTGTCCGATCAACCGTCGCGATGAAGGCCCTGATGGCCGTCACCGGGTTGATCCTGATCGCATTCCTTCTGATGCACATGTTCGGCAACCTCAAGATGTTCATCGGGGCCGACTCCTTCAACCACTACGCAGAGTGGCTCAAGGGGCAAACGGCAGACGGTGGCATCCTCTACCCGATCCTGCCTGCGGGCTGGTTCATCTGGATCTTCCGCGTAGTCCTGCTCGCGGCCGTCGTGCTGCACATCTACTCGGCGGTGACGTTGTGGTCGCGGGCTCTGGCTGCCAACCCCACGACGTACGAGGCCAAGCGCAAGCTCGCGCAGACCTACTCGGCGCGCACCATGCGCTGGGGTGGGATCATCCTGGCCGGCGTCCTGATCTTCCACCTGCTGCAGTTCACCGTCCACGCCACCCTGATCGCGGGTGCGTTCGAGGACAACCCGTACAAGATGGTGCTCGGTGAGTTCAGCATCTGGTGGATGGTGCTCGTCTACGCGATCTGGATGGTCGCCGTCTGCATGCACATCCGGCACGGCTTCTGGAGCGCGTTCGCGACGCTGGGTGCCAACACCAGCGCGAAGGCCCGCGCCATCCTGAACGGTTGCGCCTGGGCGGTCGCGCTCATCCTCTACATCGGCTTCATGATCATGCCGGTCTCGGTGCTCTTCGGATGGATTGGTGCATGATGACGACGACGACCAAGCCCGCGGCCAAGGCGGCAAAGCCGCTTCCCGGCGCCGACTTCTTCACCCTCGGCGAGGACATCGCCGACACCAAGGCGCCCGGCGGTCCGATCGACAAGAAGTGGAGCACGCGCCAGTTCGAGGCGAAGCTGGTCAACCCGGCCAACCGTCGCAAGCTGACCGTGATCATCGTCGGCACCGGCCTGGCCGGCGGCGCAGCAGCCGCCTCGCTGGGTGAGGCCGGCTACAACGTCCTCAACTTCTGCTACCAGGACAGCCCGCGTCGGGCGCACTCGATCGCCGCGCAGGGCGGCATCAACGCGGCCAAGAACTACCGCAACGACAACGACTCGACCTACCGGTTGTTCTACGACACGGTCAAGGGCGGCGACTACCGCGCCCGGGAGACCAACGTCTACCGGCTCGCCGAGGTCAGCGCGAACATCATCGACCAGTGCGTGGCACAGGGCGTTCCGTTCGCGCGTGAGTACGGTGGCCTGCTCGACAACCGCTCCTTCGGCGGCGTGCAGGTGCAGCGCACCTTCTATGCCCGCGGCCAGACCGGCCAGCAGCTGCTGATCGGTGCGTACCAGGCGCTGGAGCGCCAGGTGGCGGCCGGCACGGTGCAGATGCACACCCGGCACGAGATGCTCGAACTGATCATCGCGGATGGGCGTGCCCGCGGCATCGTCACCCGTGACATGGTCACCGGCGAGATCGAGAGCTGGACGGCCGACGCCGTCGTGCTCGCGACCGGCGGCTACGGCAACGTGTTCTTCCTCTCCACCAACGCCATGGGCTGCAACGTGACCGCCACCTGGCGGGCCCACCGCAAGGGCGCCTACTTCGGCAACCCGTGCTACACGCAGATCCACCCCACCTGCATCCCGGTGCACGGCGAGACGCAGTCGAAGCTGACCCTGATGTCGGAGTCGCTGCGCAACGACGGGCGGATCTGGGTGCCGAAGAAGGCCGAGGACTGCGACAAGGATCCCCGCCAGATCCCCGAGGAGGACCGCGACTACTACCTGGAGCGGATCTACCCGGCGTTCGGCAACCTGGTGCCGCGTGACATCGCGTCCCGCCAGGCGAAGAACATGTGCGACGAGGGACGCGGCGTCGGCCCTGCGGTCAGGGAGTTCGACCACGAGGGCAACGAGCGGATGGTGCGGCGCGGGGTCTACCTCGACTTCGCCGAGGCCATCGGCCGGCTGGGCGCGGACGGGGTGGCTGCCCGCTACGGCAACCTCTTCGACATGTACGCCCAGATCACCGGCGAGAATCCGTACGAGACGCCGATGCGGATCTACCCGGCCGTGCACTACACGATGGGTGGGCTGTGGGTCGACTACGACCTGTCCAGCAACATCCCGGGCCTGTACGTGACCGGTGAGGCGAACTTCTCCGACCACGGCGCGAACCGCCTGGGTGCCTCGGCCCTGATGCAGGGCCTGGCCGACGGCTACTTCGTGCTCCCGAACACGATCAACGACTACCTGGCCAGCGCGCCGTACGAGAAGCTCGACGACACGCACCCGGCCGTGAAGGAAGCCGTCGACGACGTGAAGGGCCGGGTCGAGAAGCTGCTCGCGGTGCAGGGCAACCGCACGGTGGACTCCTTCCACAAGGAACTCGGCCACATCATGTGGGAGTACTGCGGCATGGAGCGCACCGAAGAAGGCTTGAAGACGGCGATCGGGAAGATCGACGAGCTGCAGAAGGACTTCTGGGCGAACGTGAAGGTCACCGGCGTGAACGAGGACTTCAACCAGACCCTGGAGCGGGCCGGCCGCGTGGCCGACTTCTTCGAGCTGGGCCGGTTGATGTGCGTGGACGCGCTGCACCGTCGTGAGTCCTGTGGCGGCCACTTCCGGGCCGAGAGCCAGACCGAGGACGGTGAGGCGCTGCGTCATGACGACGAGTTCCTCTACGTCGGAGCCTGGGAGTTCACCGGTACCGGCCAGAAGCCCGTCCTGCACAAGGAACAACTGGTCTACGAGGCCATCGAGCTGAAGCAACGGAGTTACAAGTGAACGTCACCCTGCGCGTCTGGCGCCAAGCAAACGCCCACTCCGAGGGGCGCATGGTCACCTACCAGGTGCAGGACGTCTCCCCGGACATGTCCTTCCTGGAGATGCTCGACCTGCTGAACGAGGACCTCACCGTCAAGGGCGAGGAGCCGGTGGCCTTCGACCACGACTGCCGCGAGGGCATCTGCGGGATGTGTGGCGTGGTGATCAACGGGACCGCCCACGGGCGGGGGAGTTCCCCGGTGCCGACCACCACCTGCCAGCTACACATGCGTTCCTTCGAGGACGGCGCCGTGATCGACGTCGAGCCGTGGCGGGCCGGTCCGTTCCCGGTGATCAAGGACCTGGTCGTCGACCGGTCCGCGTTCGACCGGATCATCCAGGCCGGAGGCTACGTCTCGGTCAGCACCGGTTCGGCTCCGGACGCCCATGCCAACGCGGTCGGCAAGCAGAAGGCCGACCGGGCCTTCGACGCGGCCACCTGCATCGGCTGTGGCGCCTGTGTGGCGGCGTGCCCGAACTCCTCGGCCATGCTGTTCACCGCGGCGAAGATCACCCACCTCGCGATGCTCCCGCAGGGCCAGCCGGAACGTCACCTGCGGGTGAAGAAGATGCTCTCGCAGCACGACGCCGAGGGTTTCGGCGGCTGCACGAACATCGGCGAGTGCGCCGAGGTCTGCCCCAAGCAGATCCCGTTCGACACGATCAGCCAGCTCAACCGCGACCTGATCGCCTCGCTGTTCAAGCGGGACGGCAAGTAGCACCAGCACGATCGGCGCGGGCCCCGGAGTTGTCTCCGGGGCCCGTCCGCGTCCCCGGGCCTGAGCTTCCCGCGCCCCGGAACGCTCCCGGACTCCGGAACAACAGCGAATCGGGAGCATCCCTCGGCAGGGAGCGGACCGTGCTGGCCCGGGCCGATTAACAGGACGCGTTGCGGGTGTGGCAAACTTGTCAGTCGTTGTGCCGCGAGCGCTCCTGCCACAGGGGGAAGGCGCCGGCGGATACGAATGACACACGAGACGAAGTGACCTGTGGCACTGGCGAGGATATCGGATGAACCAGCTGGTTGAGCAGATCGGCAAGGCTGCACTGCGCGACGACGTGCCGGAGTTCCGGCCCGGCGATCAGGTGAAGGTGCACGTGCGGGTCATCGAGGGCAACCGCTCCCGGATCCAGGTCTTCGCCGGCGCCGTGATCTCCCGTACCGGCTCGGGCATCGCCGAGGCGTTCACCGTTCGCAAGGTGAGCTTCGGCACCGGCGTGGAGCGGACGTTCCCGCTGCACAGCCCGATCATCGAGAAGATCGAGGTCGAGCGGCTCGGCGACGTGCGACGCGCCAAGCTGTACTACCTCCGTGGTCTGCGCGGCAAGGCTGCGAAGATCAAGGAGAAGCGCGACCGCTGAGGCGCTGGGCGTCCTGCGGTGGCCGTAATGTGGTCAGGGACGTCGAGGGAGAGGTTGCGGTGAGCGCACCCAGTGAGAACGGCGGTCGCCACGAAGGGTGGTTGGCTGCCGCAAGTTGGTTGCGTGAGATCGCGATCGTGGTCGTCGGTGCGCTGATCGCGTCTACCTTGCTGCGGCTGTTCGTGGCGCAGATGTTCGTGATCCCGTCCGGGTCGATGGAGAACACCCTGCTGATCCGTGACCGGGTCGCCGTCCAGAAGATCGTCGGCTTCCAGCGGGGCGACATCGTGGTGTTCCGGGACACCGAGAACTGGCTCGCCCCGGCGAAGGTCGAGGACGACCCGCTGAAGAAGGCGTTGATCTTCGTCGGCCTCGCCCCGGATGAGAGTTCCAACCACCTGATCAAGCGCGTGATCGGGGTTGCAGGCGATCACGTCACCTGCTGCGACGCCCGGGGCAGGGTGACCGTGAACGGCACCGCGCTGAACGAGGGCGACTACCTCTACACCGACCCGACGACCGGACGGCGGGTGGAGCCGTCCTCGGTGTCCTTCGACGTGGTCGTGCCCGCGGGCACGGTGTTCGTCATGGGCGACCACCGCAACGACTCCGCGGACTCCCGCTGCCACCTCAGCGACGACACCGGCGGGG
>PHEV01000160.1 GCA_002843035.1 Actinobacteria bacterium HGW-Actinobacteria-5
TTCCTCGGGGCGCGGACCGGGCGCGAGCGGCCGGTGGCGGTGGCGCCCGGCGCGCCCGCTGGTCGGCCCCTGGGCCGGTCGATCCTTTCGCTACCCGTGGCCCCGGAGAACCGCATGGACACTGACAACCCGAACCTCGACCTCGACGGGGTCGTCGTGCCCGACCTCGTGCACAGGCTCGCGGCCGGGCGCGAGGTCGAGCCGGTCTGGCGCAACCTGATCGGCGGGGTGACGTTCTCGATCGGCGGGGGCGCCGAGTATGTGAAGTACGGCCCGCCCCACGCGGAGTTCGACGCCGAGCCCGAGTTCGCGCGACTGCGCTGGCTGAGCGCCTATGTCGCCGCGCCGCGTCCGATCGACCACGGCCTGGACGACAGCGGCAATCGCTGGCTGCGCACCGAAGGACTGCCGGGCACGTCAGCGGTGCTGGGTGGATGGCACGATCGTCCCGAGGTCGTGGTGCCCGAGCTCGGCCGGGCGCTGCGGCGGCTGCACGACCGGGTGCCGGTGCAGGGCTGCCCCTGGGAGTGGTCGATCGCCGGCCGGCTCGAGTACGCCGGACGCCCCGCCGACACCCTGGGCCCCTGGCCCGCCCTCGACCTGGTGGTGTGCCACGGCGACGCGTGCAACCCGAACTTCCTGCTCGACCCTTCCGGCACCTGCGTCGGCTACGTCGACCTCGGCAGACTCGGGGTGGCGGACCGCTGGGCCGACCTCGCGCCGGCGCTGCTCAGCCTCGGCTGGAACTTCGGCGAGGGCTGGGAGCCGGCGCTGCTGGACGGCTACGGGATCGCTCCCGATCCGGGCAAACAGGACTTCTACACCCGGCTCTGGAATCTCGCCTGACCGCTCGCCCGCCGTCGGGGAATCTCGGGACCCCTCCCTGCCAACGCTCCGCGCCGGCGCGCCAGGTGGCCCGGTGCGCGGCAGCTCTTCCCCTGCGGTCAGCCGGCCAGTTCGGCGTCCGAGCGCAGCACGCAGAACTCGTTGCCCTCGGGGTCTGCCAGCACGAACCAGCCCGTGCCGGGGCCGTGGATGCCGCGGTGATCGGCGATGAACGTGGCCCCGTTCGCGAGCAGCCGCTCCACCTCCTCGTCGCGAGTGCGCCCGATGGGGCGCAGATCGAAGTGCAGCCGGTTCTTCGCTGTCTTCGGTTCGGGCACCTGCAGGAACAGCAAGCCCGGGCCGCCACCGGGCGGCACGATCCGGGCGATTTCCTGGCCGGGCTGGTCCGGATCGTCCGGCGCCTGGACGTAGTCGAGCACGCCTGCCCACCACGCCGAGAGGGAGCGGGCGTCGGCACAGTCGAACGTGGCCTGGAAGATGCGGGAGGTCATGGCAGATCTTCCCACGGACCGTCCGCCGACGTCTCATCGTCTTTAACGATACAGACGCTCAGCAGGTGGCAATCTTTAACGATAAAGGACATTATGGATGTCAGGCAGACGAAGGAGGTGGAAGAGATGGTCAAGGTGACCCAGCAGGACATCGCCAAGGTGATGGGGGTGTCGGTGATGACGGTGTCGAACGCCTTCAACCGACCCGACCAGCTCTCCGCCGACCTGCGTCGGCGGGTGCTCGAGCGCGCGGTGAAGATGGGCTACACCGGCCCGGACGCCGTGGCGCGCCAGTTGCGCTCCGGGCGCACGAACACCTTCGCCGTCGTCTTCGAGGAGCGTCTCTCCTACGCCTTCTCCGATCCGTTCTCCGTGGTCTGGCTGACCGCCTTCAGCGAGGTGATGGAGGCGCGGCGGGCCAGCATCATGCTGCTCAGCGTTCCGGCCGGTGACACCGAGGCGCTGTCGGCGATCCAGGACGCCGCGGTCGACGGCATCGCCGGCCTGTGCGGCGACCAACCGGCCATGGTCCGGGCACGGGAGCGTGGCCTGCCCACCGTGTACTGCACCATGGGGCACCCGCTGGGCGCCGAGCCGCTCGCAGGGGACTACGTCGCGATCGATGACTACGCTGCGGCCGTCGAGGTCGGGCAGCACCTGAGGCGGCTCGGCCACACCCGGGTCAGCCTGCTGGTCGAGACCGCCCACCGGGGTCAGGCCGTGTTGCGCGAGTACCGGCCCGCCGAACTCTCCGGCCTCGTCGCCGTCTACGACAGCGTCGGCTACTTCGACACCTTCCATCGCGTCCGCGGCGTGCTGGACGGGCTGGGTGATGCCGACGTGACGATCGTCGTGGCCGGCGCGAACTCGCGGGCGAGCGGCCAGGCCGCGGGAGCGCTCGTGCTCGACCGGGCGCTGCCACCCACCGCCGTCGTCGCTGTCAGCGACGTCATGGCCCTCGGCTTCATGGACGCGTGCCGCCAGCGCGGGCTCGAGCCGGGTCGCGACGTCTCCGTCGTCGGCTTCGACGACCTGCCCGAGTCGGCCGCGGCCGGACTCACCACGATCCACCAGCCGGTCCGGGACAAGGGACGCCTTGCCGCGGAGCTGCTGCTCGATCCGGAGCGTACCGAGCGCCGGATCATCCTGCCCCACGAGCTGATCGTGCGGAGCAGTACCCGCCCGGTGGCCTGAGCCACCGACCACAACCGCACGATCGAATCCATCCAGAGGAGACACTCATGTCCGCATACATCAGCCTTGCCCCGATCATCGAGCGCACCGCCGAGCTGAACGCCTCCGCGCTGCCCGCGGCTCCCCAGCTCGATGAGACCATCACGTTCCGGCGGACGCGGTCGCTGGCCGCCGGCGCTCTCCGCGCGACGGCGCGCCTGCAGTTGAGGGCCGCCGCACGACTGGAGCGCCCGGCCCGACACCGCCTCGCGGCCGCCTGAACGCCGACGGCGCCGCGGTCAAATCGTGATCGTGGCGCCGTCGGGCAGTACCTCGGCGCCACAGCGGGCGAGTTCGACGGCCAGTTCGGGAACCGGCGGGTTGTCGTGTGCGAGGTGCACGGCCACCACCCGGCTCGCGTCGTCGACCACCCCGGACGCCCGCAGCCGCTCCACCGTGGCCGCGAAGGTCGCGAAGTTCAGGTGGCGATCACCCTTGTCGGCGCACGGTCCGAAGGTCTCCTCGAGGAGCACGATGTCGGCCCGCCGACCCGAGAGCAGCTCCCAGGCATGCTCCGGCAGCAGGCCGGTGTCCGTGGCGTAGAGCAGCACGCCGTCCGCCCCCTCGACCAGGTAGCACAGCGCCTCGCCGAACGCGTCGTGGTTCGCGGGGAGCGCGGTGACGCGGTAGCCGGCGAGTTCGAAGGTCTCTCCCGCGGTGACGGCAGTCAGCCGCACGGCGGTCTGGTCGACCTCCAGCCAGTGCCGTGCCGTTTCGACAACCGGCCTCGGCCCGACGACCTCCAGCGGCGTGTCACTCACCCAGGACCGGTGCAGCAGCACGGCCGGGTCGAGGTGGTCGTCATGCGCATGCCCCACCAGCATCGCGGGCAGATCGGCAAGGTCGCGTCCCAGGCGCGTCACCTGCCGTGGGGCCTCGGGGCCCGGGTCGATCAGCAGCCTCGAGTCGAGCAGTACGGAGGTCGGCGTGCGTACCTCGCCGCGCTCGCGATGGTCGGTACAGGTGCGGCAACGGCAGAACGGGTTGGGAATGCCGTCCGCGGCTCCCGTGCCCAGCAGCAGCACTTCCATCAGGGTCGTCCGGTCCGGTTCTGCACGCACCACAGGCTACGGCTCCGCTCGGCACGTCGTCCCGGATATGCCACGGCCCCGCCACAGCGAGAGGCGGGGCCGTATCACATGAAGGGAAATCAGGCTCTGCTGTGGTCATCTGCCTCCCGCGGGTCTCGGTTGCGCTCTCTACTCAAGCTCCGCCGCCTGTGGCCGCCCGTGGTGCGTGCTGTGGATCAGCCAAGGAATGGCCCACAGGGGAATGTGGTTGAATGGTCAACAACATAGGAGGATCCCATGACGGAACTGCTGCCGGCCCAGACCCGGATGTCCGAGGTCTCCCTCGACGTGGCCGACCTCGAGGCGATGGCGCGGTTCTACTCCGACGTGCTGCTGCTCGAGCGCCTCGACGAGGCGGACGGGACGGTCCGGCTCGGCCGAGGGGGTCGCGAACTCGTCGCCCTGCGCCACCGGCCCGACCTGCCGAAGGGGGAGCGCCGAACCGCCGGGCTGTTCCACACCGCCCTGCTGCACCCGGACGCGGAGACGCTCGCGACCGTGCTCGCCTCGGTGGCGATGCGCCGCCCGGAGCTGTACACCGGCAGCGGCGACCACCTCGTCTCGCAGGCGTTCTATCTCGACGACCCGGAGGGCAACGGCGTGGAGCTCTACATCGACCGGCCGCGCTCGGAATGGGCCTGGCACAACGGTCAGGTGGCGATGGACACGCTCTGGCTCGACCCCAACGCGTTCCTCGCCGAACACCTGACCGATGCGTCCAGGGAGTATCTGGAGACCGCACCCGATCGCCGTCCCGCGCTCGCGGGCACCGGTGCGCAGGTCGTGGGGCACGTGCACCTGAAGGTGGGCCAGACGGCCCGCGCGAAGGACTTCTACGTCGACGCGCTCGGCTTCGAGGTGACCGCAGAGCTGCCGGGCGCCCTGTTCGTCTCGGCCGGCGGCTACCACCACCACATGGCGATGAACACGTGGGGTACGGCGGGGGTCGGCCTGCGCGCGCCCGGCCTCGGGCTCGGTCGCGTCGCGATCGAGGTTCCGACGATCGGCGACGTGCTGGCCGCCGCGTCCCGGTTGCGCGGACGCGGCCTCGACGTCGCCCTCGACGCGGGCCCGGACGCGGCGCGCCTGGGCGTCGACGACCCGTGGGGCAACCGCGTCGAGGTCGCCACCCCGGCCGCCTGACCGGAGTCCGGCGCGCCGGACCGGCCGGGTGGTTCCCGGCCGGTCCGACCGTCGCGACTCAGATGAACAGCGTGGTGCGGGAGTCGGCCGCCTCGTCCAGGAAGGTCGCCACGCCACCGAACTCGACGCCCTCGACCAGATCCGATTCGGCGATGCCGAGCAGGTCCATGGTCATCGTGCAGGCGATCAGGCGGGCTCCGCCGGCGCGGGCGGTGGCGATCATCTCGGGAAGCGAGGCCACCCCGTTGGACTCCATCACCTTGTTGATCATCGCCGTACCCGCGCCGAACATGTTCATCTTCGACAGGGTGAGCGAGTCCGCGCCGGAGGGCATCATCGTGGCGAACATCTTGTCCATCATCGACTTCTCGCGGGCGGGCGCGTTCTTGTCGCGCAGCGAGTTGAGGCCCCAGAAGGTGAAGAACATCGACACGTCCTCGCCCATGGCCAGGGCGCCGTTGGCGATGATGAACGCCGCGATCAGCTTGTCCAGGTCACCGGAGAACACCACGAACGACGTCTTGGCCTTGCCCGCGGGCGCCGCTGCGACAGCCTCGCCGGACAGCTGCCCGGCCCTGCCCTTGCGGAAGAGCGCGGTGTAGCCGGGGCCGCTCGGGGTGAGCTCGAGCAACTGGTGGCCGTTCCGCTTCGCCCACGCCGGCGCGTCCGTGCCGAAGCCCGGGTCGGACACGTTGACCAGGATCTCGTCGCCCGCCTCCAGCGTGCCCATCTTCTCTGTGAGCTTCAGGATCGGGCCCGGGCAGGCCAGACCGGCACAGTCGAGGTCGATCCGGACGCCGGTGGCCGGGCGCTCGGGAGCCTTCAGCGACTCCCGTTCGGCGTAGGACTCCACCGGTGCGGGCGAGCCGTGGTCGGCATCCTCGAGGTCGTGCCAGAACCGGAACGTGGTCGAGCCACCGGACAGCGTCGCCACGTCCTCGAAACCGCGCTGGACGAGCGCCCGCTGGGCGAGGTAGCTGCGGAAGCCGACCGCGCAGTAGACCCGCAGCGGCGTCGTCGCGTCCCAATCGGCGCAGGCCTTGCGCAGGGTGCCCAGGGGCACGTTCTCCGCGCCGGGGATGTGCCAGATGCCGTACTCCTCTGGGGTGCGGACGTCGATGATCCGCGCGCCCTCGGTGTTGGCCGGGTAGTCCTCGGCGTACCACAGCTTCAGGTCGCCCCGGATCGTGTTGGACGCCACGAAGCCGACCATGTTGATCGGGTCCTTCGCGGAGCCGAACGGCGGGGCGTAAGCGAGCTCGTACTCCTCCAGGTCGAACACGGTCGAGCCGTTGCGGATCGCCGCGGCGAGCACGTCGAGGCGCTTGTCGACGCCGTCGAATCCGGTCGCCTGGGCGCCAAGGATCCGTCCGGTGGTCGGGTCGAAGAGCACCTTCAGGTGCAGCATCGACGTGCCCGGGTAGTAGCCCGCGTGTCCGGACGGGTGCACGTGCACGGACCGGTAGGGCACCTGGAACATCTTCAGCTGCCGCTCGGTGGCGCCGGTGCCGCCGCCGACCATCTCGAACACCTTCACGATCGAGGTGCCCTGGGTCGAGCGGTACTCGGTGTCGCGGCCGCAGATGTTCTCCGCTGCCACCCGCGCCTGCCGGTTGGCGGGCCCGGCCAGCGGGGCCAGCTGGGCGCCGGGCAGAACGGTGTGCGGGGTCTCCACGATGTCGCCGGCAGCGTAGATGTCGGGATCGGAGGTGCGCATGTGGGTGTCGACCGTGATGCCACCCCGCTCCCCGATCTCGAGCCCGATCGCCTTCGCCAGGTCGGTGCGCGGCCGGACGCCGGTGGAAAGGATGACGAGGTCGGCGCCGAGGATCGTGTTGTTGTTCAGCTCCACCTTCAGTCCGCCGGCGGGATCGACGGCGAACGCGGCGACCGCGGTGGACAGGTGCAGCTTCACTCCCCGGGACGCGAGGTGGTGCTCCACCGGGATGGACATCTCCCGGTCCAGCGGCGGCAGGATCTGGTCGGCCATCTCCACCACGTCCACCTTCGCGCCGCGGTG
>PHEV01000161.1 GCA_002843035.1 Actinobacteria bacterium HGW-Actinobacteria-5
GACTTCATCAACTGGGCCAAGGCCAACGGCATCCGGGTGGGTCCCGGACGCGGCTCCGGCGCAGGCTCGATGTGCGCCTACGCGATGAAGATCACCGACCTCGACCCGGTGCCGCACGGCCTGATCTTCGAGCGCTTCCTCAACCCGGAGCGTCCCTCGATGCCCGACTTCGACGTGGACTTCGACGATCGCCGCCGCGGCGAGGTGATCCGCTATGTCACCGAGAAGTACGGCGACGACCGGGTCTGCCAGATCGTCACCTACGGGACGATCAAGGCCAAGCAGGCGATCAAGGACTCCGGACGGGTGCTGGGCATGCCGTTCTCGCTGGGGGAGAAGATCACCAAGGCGTACACCCCGCCGGTGCAGGGCAAGGACGTCCCGATCGCCGATGTGTTCAACCCCGAGCACGAGCGCTACGGCGAGGGCACCGAATTCCGCGAGCTGTACGAGTCGGACCCCGACGTGAAGCGGGTGGTCGACACGGCCCGCGGCATCGAGGGCCTGAAGCGGCAGTGGGGCGTGCACGCGGCCGGCGTGATCATGTCCTCCGCGCCGCTGATGGACGTGATCCCGATCATGAAGCGGGAGCAGGACGGGCAGATCATCACCCAGTTCGACTACCCGAGCTGCGAGGCGCTCGGCCTAGTCAAGATGGACTTCCTGGGCCTGCGGAACCTGACCATCCTCGACGACGCGGTGCGCAACGTGACGATCAACCGCGGCATCGATCTCGACCTGGACGCGCTGCGGCGCGACATGACCGACCGGGCCGCGTACGACCTGCTCGCCTCGGGCGAGACCCTGGGTGTGTTCCAGCTGGACGGCGGCGGGCTGCGCTCGCTGCTGAAGCTGATGCGTCCGGACAACTTCGAGGACATCTCGGCCACCATCGCGCTGTATCGACCCGGCCCGATGGGTGCCGACAGCCACACGAACTACGCCCTGCGCAAGACCGGCCGGCAGAAGGTGGAGCCGATCCACCCCGAGCTCGCCGAGCCGCTCGCCGACATCCTCGACACCACCTACGGCCTGATCGTCTACCAGGAGCAGATCCAGCAGATCGCCCAGCGGGTCGCGGGGTACAGCCTCGGCCAGGCCGACCTGCTGCGGCGGGCGATGGGCAAGAAGAAGAAGGAGGTGCTGGAGGCCGAGTTCAAGCCCTTCAGCGAAGGCATGCTGGAGCGGGGCTTCTCCCACGCGGCGATCAACAAGCTGTGGGAGATCATGGTCCCCTTCGCCGCGTACGCCTTCAACAAGGCGCACTCGGCCGCCTACGGCGTGGTCTCGTACTGGACCGCGTACCTCAAGGCGAACTACCCGGCCGAGTACATGGCTGCGCTGCTGGAGTCGGTGAAGAGCGACAAGGACAAGACCGCGCTCTACCTGGGCGAATGCCGCCGGATGGGCATCCGCGTGCTCCCCCCGGACGTGAACACGTCCGAAGGCATGTTCACCCCGGTCGGAACGGACATCCGCTACGGCCTGGCCGCGATCCGCAACGTCGGCGACAACGTGGTGCGGGGCATCGTCGAGGCCCGCACCGAGCGCGGCCCCGCCGCGGATTTCAACGCCTTCCTCGACCAGGTTCCGCTGGTGGTCTGCAACAAGCGCGTGATCGAGTCGCTGATCAAGGCCGGCGCGTTCGACCTGATGGGTCACACCCGTCGTGGCCTGATGGAGTGCTTCGAGCGCCGCGTGGACGAGGTGATCGACCTCAAGCGCAACCAGGCCAACGGCCAGGACGACCTGTTCGGCGACTTCGGCAGCACCGAGAAGATCGCCGCGGCGCCGGTTCCCGACCTGCCGGAATGGGACAAGCGGGTCCGGCTCGGCTTCGAGCGGGAGATGCTCGGCCTCTACGTGAGCGACCACCCGCTGCAGGGGCTCGAGCACATCCTCGCCGCGCAGCGTGACCTGAGCATCGGAGAACTGCGTGCCGACGACGGCCCCCGCGACGGGATGGTCAGCATCGCCGGCATGATCACGCAGGTGGTCCGCAAGCAGACCAAGAACGGCGACCTGTGGGCGATCGCCACCGTCGAAGACCTGGAGTCGGCGATCGAGGTGCTGCTCTTCCCGAAGGTGTACGCGACCGTCGCCGCGTCCCTGGCGACCGACACGGTGGTGCGGATCAAGGGCCGGATCCGGACGAAGGACGAGAGCCTGGAGATGACCGGTCAGGAGGTGACCTTCCCGGACGTGTCCGAGGGCCCGTCCGGACCGCTGGTGATCCAGCTGCCGGCGGTCCGCTGCACACCGGCCGTGGTGGAACAACTGCGGCACGTGCTGCGCGCCCATCCCGGGCCGACCGAGGTACGGGTGCGGCTGGTCTCGGCGACGAGCGGTGCGAAGGTGTGGAAGCTGGACGAAGGCCTGCGGGTCGCGCCGTCGCGTCCACTGATGGCCGACCTGAAGGCCCTGCTCGGCCCGAGCTGCGTGAGCGCGTGATCCCGCGCCGCGGGACCGGCTCGCAGGCACTACTAAGCTGCCATCCGTGAGCACCACCATCACCGAGGAGCAGGCCGGGCCGCGCCGGGCGGGCTCGGAGCCGTCCGTGCTGTTGTGGGTGCTGCTCCTCGCCGGGCTGTCGACGGTGGTCGGCGTCCTGGCCGCGATGTTCTGGGCCTCGGTGGTGACCGTTCCGACGTGGCGAATCGACGAAGCCACGAGCATGGCCGTGATGAGCGAGCGCGGAGTGACCCAGATCGTTGCGGCCGACGTGTGGTTCGTGATCACGGGCGCCATCGTGGGAGTGGGCCTCGGGCTGGTCACCTGGAAGTGGTTCCGTCCGCTCGGGTGGCCGACGGCGCTGCTCGCGGTCGGCTCCGGGCTGCTCGCCGCGATCGTGTGTTGGCAGGTCGGCCAGCTGCTGGGACCGGGCTCCGAGGCGGAGCGGGTGGCCGCTGCCGATCCCGGCGCCATCGTGCCGGCGTCCCTGCAGCTCCGCTCGCTGTCCGCCCTCGCCGTATGGGGGTTCGCGGCGGTGACGCCGGTGCTGCTGGTCTCCTCCCTGGGACCTGACGACGAGGATCCGGCGACGCGGCGACGCCGGAGCCGCGAGCAGCCGCAGGAGCAGCAGCCGGATGCCGAGACGGGAACCGTCGACGAGCGCGGGGTACTGACCGGCCCTGAAGAGACCACCGCCTGAGCATGGGCGCCCAGGTCGAGGTCGAACGGAAGTACAACCTGCGCAAGGGCCAGGAGTTGCCCAGCCTCGAGGGAGTCGCGGCCGAGGGGCCCGCCTCGGAATTCCTGCTGGAGGCCACCTACTACGACGCTCCCGACTACCGGCTGACCCGGGCCTGGCAGGTGATCCGCCGTCGCGCGGGCGGCAGCGACGAGGGTTGGCACCTCAAGCTTCCCGGAAGCAGGCCCGATGAGCGGATCGAGCTGCAGGCGCCCCTGGCGCAGCGCCGGCTGCCCCGCGAGTTCCGCGAGCGCGTGCAGGAGACGCTCGCCGGGGCGCCGGTGATCCCGGTCGCGGTGCTGCGCACCCGGCGCAAGGAGCAGCAGCTGAGAGCGCCGGACGGTATTGTGCTCGCGCTCACCTGTACCGATCATGTCCGTGCGAGCGTCGGCAGCCAGGAGCAGGAGTGGTGGGAGGCCGAGGTCGAGCTCGTCGGCGGGGACGCCGCGCTGCTCGACCGGATCGAGACCGTGCTGGCCCGCGCGGGCATCCACCGTGCGGAGGCGGCGTCCAAGATCGGGCGGGCGCTCGACCGGGCGCTGGCGGCGACGCAGGAGGACGACGACAGCGCCTCGGGTGCGGTGCTGGCGTACCTGGCCGACCAGGTCGGCGTCCTGCAGGACCGCGAGCTCGCGGTGCTGTCCGACGAGCCGGACGCGGTGCACCGCAGTCGCGTGGCGACCCGGCGCCTGCGCAGCGTGCTGCGCACCTACGCGGGCATCTTCTCCACCGGCACCACGAAGGCCCTGCGCACGGAGCTTCGCTGGCACGCGGAGGAGCTCGGCGCGCCCCGGGATGCCGAGGTGTTGCGGGAGAAGCTGCTGGCGTCGCTGGACGACCTGCCTGCCGCCGGTCGCGGGCTGGTGGGCGAGCGGATCGAGGCGGCACTCGCCGAGGCCCACGCGAGTGCCCACGGCCAGCTGGTGGAGAGCATGGGCACCGCCCGTTACGAGCATCTGCAGCTGGAGCTCGAGCAGTTGCTGGCCGCGCCACGACTGAACCGGATGGCGGCCGAGCCGGCCCGGGTGGTGCTGCGTCCGATGTTCGACCAGGCCGTGGCGCGGGTGCGGGAACTGGACGCGCACGCGTCTGCACGCCCCGGTGACCTCACCCGGTGGCACGAGGTGCGCAAGGCGGCCAAGCGGGCCCGTTACGGCGCGGAGCTGCTGGTGCCGGTGCTCGGGGAGGGGGCCGAGATCCGCAGGGCCCGCTGGGAGGCGGTCACCGAGGCGCTCGGCGCGATGCAGGACGCGGTGGTCGCCCAGCGGGTGATCGGCGACCTCGCCTGGCACGCCGTGGCCGAGGGCCTGCCGCGGCTGCCGTTCGACGACCTGCGGCATGCCCAGGACGGCGTACTGCGCGAGTCGCTGGCCCGCGGTCGGGCCGCGCTGGCGATCGCGCTGGAGAACTGACCCTTGAGCCACCGTCCCCGATCCGGGGATCCGGCTCAGCGTGCGATGTCGGCGAAGGTCGCGCCGGTGACCCGGGCCAGGTCGTCGGCAGCGAGCTCCACCTGGAGCCCGCGCTTGCCGGCGGAGACGTAGATCGTGTCCCACAGCTGGGCGGTCTCGTCGATCACGGTGGGCAGGGGACTGCGCTGGCCCAGCGGCGAGACGCCGCCGAGCACGTAGCCGGTGCTGCGTGCGACCAGCGCCTTGTCGGCCATCGCGGCCCTCTTGGCGCCGAGCGCGGTGGCAGCATGCTTGAGGCTGAGCATTCCGGCCACCGGGACGACGGCGACGGCGAGCTCGGGACGGGTCGAGCCCAGGTCCACCACGAGGGTCTTGAAGATGCGCAGCGGGTCGATGCCGAGCGCCTCGGCCGCCTCGTTGCCGTAGTCGGTGCTGTCGGGGTCGTGGTCGTAGGCGTGCAGCACGAACTCCACTCCCGCCCGGCTGAGCGCCTCTGTGGCCGGCGTGCCGCCGGCCATCAGTGGAACGCCCCCACCAGGGCCACCAGCAGTGGCGCGACCACGAGCGCGGGCAGCAGGTCGCCGACGGGGATCTGCCTGATCCCGGCCAGGCGGATCCCGAGCCCGAGCAGGATGACCCCGCCGGCTGCACCCAGGGCGTCCACATGTGCGGCGGGCAGGAAGTTGCCCAGCGCGAAGCCGAGCAGGGTGAGCAGGCCCTGGTAGGCAGCCAGGGGAATTACCGCGGCCATCACTCCGATCCCGAACGAGGAGGCGAACGCGATCGCGGCGAAGCCGTCCATCACCGCCTTGACCAGCAACTGCTCGGATCCGTGCCCGAGGCCGTCCGACAGCGAACCGAGGATCGACAGTGGGCCCACGCAGAAGACCAGCGTGGAGGTGACCGCACCCTCGACGAACCGGCTGCCCTCGCTGCGGGCGGCGAACCGGTCGTGCAGCAACTCGGCGCCCCGGTCGAGGCGGCGCTCGATCTGCCACAGCGAGCCGAGGGTGCCGCCGATCAGCAGTGCCCCCAGCACGACCAGCAGCCTCGCCTCGGTGCCGACCTCGGCGGCAAGCGCGTCCGAGATGCCGGACGCGATCGCGCGCCCGCCGAGCACGAGGGTGAACAGGCCCAGCGTCATCGTGACCAGCTCGCGGGTCCGCTCGGGGAGCCGGTGGCCGAGGAGGACTCCGATCGCGCTGCCGAGCAGTACCGTGCCGACGTTGACCGCGGTGCCGAGCCCGATGAACATGGCGCATAGTCAACCACCCGCTGACCGGGGCCTGTGCCCACGAACCACCCGCGAGAAGCCCGGCCACGCCCTGGCCCGTAGAATCAGCGGGTGCTGAGAACCATCGACCTGCGCGGCAGCGCCGTCGCCGACTACCGCAGCGTCCTGCCGCGTGCGGAGTTCGACGTGGAAGCCGCGATGGCGCAGGTGCGCCCGATCGTCCAGGCCGTGGCCGAGCGCGGGGAAGCTGCGCTCGCCGAGTACTCCGAGCGGTTCGACCACGTGGTGCCGGCCAGTTTCCGGGTTCCCGCAGAGGCGCTCGCGGGGGCTCTCGACGCGCTCGGGCCGGAAGTCAGGGCCGCGTTCACCGAGGCGATCGCGCGGCGCCGGGCGGTCGCCCAGGCCGAGTCGGCGAGCGTGCCCGTGCACGTCGAGCTGGCCCCGGGTGCGGTCGTGGAACAGCGACTGGTCCCGGTCGGACGCGTGGGCCTGTACGTGCCCGGCGGACTGGCGCCGCTGGCGTCCAGCGTGCTGATGAACGTGGTGCCCGCGCAGGTCGCAGGGGTGGCCTCGATTGCGGTGGCGAGTCCGCCGCAGGCCGAGTTCGGCGGACTGCCGCACCCGAACATCCTCGCGGTCTGCGCCCTGCTCGGCGTGGACGAGGTCTACGCCGTCGGGGGCGCCCAGGCGATCGCCATGTTCGCCCACGGCGTGCCCGGCGTGTGCCCTGGCGTGGACATGGTCACCGGACCGGGCAACATCTACGTGGTCGCGGCCAAGCGCCTGCTGCGGGGACGGATCGGGATCGACTCCGAGGCCGGCCCCACCGAGATCGCGATCCTCGCCGACGACAGCGCCGATCCGGCCTTCGTCGCGGCCGACCTGATCTCCCAGGCCGAGCACGATCCG
>PHEV01000162.1 GCA_002843035.1 Actinobacteria bacterium HGW-Actinobacteria-5
GGTCGCGGCCACCGCCACGGGGGCCGCGAACTCCGCAGCTGGCAGCGAGACCGTGGGGTCCTCCTCCACGTCGTCGGCCGAGACCTCCTCCGCCGGCTCGACCACCGGCTCGGGCACCTCCGCCGCCGGCTCAACGGGCGCGTCCGGCGTCACCTCGGGGACAGCCTCAACCGGCTCCGGCGCAGCTTCGGCGATCGGCTCGGGCGTCTCCTCCGGCGCATCCTCCGCCGGCTCAACGGGCGCGTCCGGCGTCACCTCGGGGACAGCCTCAACCGGCTCAGGCGTCGCCTCAACCGGCCCCAGCGCAGCCTCGGGAGGTTCGGCCGGCAGCTCGGGCGCCTGCTCCCCCGGCCCGGACTCGGCACCGGGCTGTGCACTGACGGGGACCCAGTTGCCGGAACTGAACGGGATGGGTTCGGTGGGCTGCTCTCCCAGGGCGGGTTCACCCTCGGGGACGGCGTCGGGTTCGCGTGGCTCGGTCACCGGGGAAGTCCTTTCCTTGCAGCACTCGTCAGCGTCCATGCTTGCATCGCGGTACGCATTACCCGCTCAGCGACACGGCGAACCGGGACGCCGGGGGCTCAGGCGAGGCCACCCAGGCTGAGCATCAGGGACTCCATCGCCAGCAACGGCGCCACGTTGGTCTCAAGCGCGGTGCGGCACGCGAGGATGGCGTCGAGCCTGGTTACCGTTGCCTCCGGCGTGGTGTTGCGGGCCTGAGCGGCGATCACCTCACCCAGCTCGGCGTTGATCAGGGCCGCGCCCGACCCGGTCTGGACGGCCAGCACATCGCGGTAGAAGGACGTGAGTTCGGTCAGGACACGGTCGAGCGCATCCCGCTGCAGCCGCTTCGCCCTGGCCTTCTGCTGGTCCTCCAGGTCGCGCAGCGCCGCCTGGGCGTTCCGCGGACGCGCACCCTTCGCGCCGAATCCGAGCGCCTCGGAGAGCTCCGTCCGCTCCCGCTCGTCCAGCTCACCGGTGACCTGCCCCGCCTCCGCAGACGCGCCCTCAACCAGCTTCGCCGCGGCGTCGAGGCAGGCGCCGAGAGTGGTCAGCCGGGCCGGAAGGTGCAGCACCGCGAGGCGCCGGTCCCGCGCGTCCTCACTGCGGGCGAGCGCCCTCGCCCGTCCGATGTGGCCCTGCGCGACCCTGGCAGCGAACCCGGCCAGCTCGGGACCAACGCCGTCCCTGCGCTGCAGGAGCTCGGCGATCGCCGCCGTGCTCGGCGTGCTCAGCTCCACCCGGCGGCAGCGCGACCGGATCGTGGCCACCACATCGTCGGCCGTCGGTGAGCAGAGCAGCCACACCGTGCGAGGGGCAGGCTCCTCGATGCTCTTCAGCAGCGCGTCGGCGCCGCGTTCGGTGATCCGGTCGGCGTCCTCGACCACCAGCACCTGGAATCGCGCCAGCGTGGGTGACATCACCGCCCTGCGAACCAGGTCGCGCACCTCGTCGACGCCGATGCTGAGCTGCTCGGTGCGGACCAGCGTCACGTCGGGATGCGCGCCGCTCAGCACAGTGACACAGGTGTTGCACTCCCCGCAGCCGCCCGCTGCACACTCCAGTGCTGCGGCGAAGGCACGGGCCGCGTTGGAGCGGCCAGAACCGGGTGGCCCGGTGAACAGCCAGGCGTGAGTCATCGCGTGCCGGTTCGTGGTGGACGCCGCGCCTCGCACGGCCCGCTGCAGGGTGGCCACCACCCTGTCCTGGCCGATCAGGTCGGACCAGACCCCGGTGGTGGCGAGCGGCGCGGTCACGGCTCTACTGTGCCAGTCGGCGCCGACAGCAGGGGCGCCACCCGCTCGCGAATCCGGCCTGCCAGATGGTTCACGCCGGTCCGCGCGGGCAGCACGAGGTAATGCTCGGGATCCTCGGCGGCCAGATCGAGGAAGAACTGCCGGGCCCGGGCGTGGAACTCCTCACCCGCGCCCTCGACCCGGTCCTTCTCCGCGATCGTGGCCAGGCCGCGGTCGGGCTCGAGGTCGAGCAGGACGGTGAGGTCGGGCAGCAGGTCCTGCGTCGCCCAGCGAGCGATCTGCTCAACCCGCTCCGCGAGCACGCGTCCCGCGCCCTGGTAGGCCAGCATCGAGTCGACGTAACGGTCGGAGATCACCACCGCGCCCCGTCGCAGTGCGGGAAGGACGACCTCGTGGATGTGCTGGGCCTTGTCGGCGGCGTACATCAGGGCTTCGGCGCGTGGCGAGACGTCGCCCCACTTCGGGTTCAGGACGAGGTCACGCAGGATCGCACCGATTTCGGTGTCGCCCGGTTCGTGGGTGAGCACGACCTCACGTCCCCGGGACGTGATCCAGTCGGCCAGCTTCCGCGCCTGGGTGGACTTGCCCACCCCGTCGCCGCCCTCGAAGACGATGAAGACGCCCTCGGTCATCGGCGGCTCCTGTCCTGATGCGTGGTGTCGGCCCCATCGAACCGCATTCCTCGCCGGGATGCCACTTGCCCCCGGCGAGGGCCAGCGCTACTTCGTGCGGGTGGTGGTCTTCCTGGACGCGGTGCGGCGGGGGGCGCTGGTGCGCTTCGGGGCCGGGCCCTTGGCGCGCTTCTCTGCGAGCAGCTCGGCGGCGCGCTCGATGGTGATCTCCTCGACCGAGTCGGTGCGGCGCAGGGTGGCGTTGGTCTCGCCGTCGGTGACGTAGGGCCCGAACCGGCCGTCCTTCACCACCACGGGCTTGCCGGACGCCGGGTCGGCGCCGAGCTCCTTCAGCGGTCCGGCAGCGGCCCGCGCGGCACCCCGTCCGCGGGTCTTCGGCTGGGCGTAGATCGCCTCGGCCTCCTCCAGCGTGATGTCGAAGATCTGCTCCTCGCTCGTCAGCGAACGCGAGTCGGACCCCTTCTTCAGGTACGGCCCGTAGCGGCCGTTCTGGGCGGTGATCTCCTCGCCGTCGGCCGCCGTGCCCACGACTCGCGGCAGGCTGAGCACCTTGAGGGCGTCCTCGAGCGTGATGGTCTCGATGCTCATGGACGCGAACAGCGACCCGGTCCGCGGTTTGGCCGTCTTCGGCGCATCCTCGGGGAGTACTTCGGTGACGTAGGGCCCGTAGCGTCCGGCCTTCGCCACCACCTTCAGCCCCGACGCCGGATCGACGCCGACCTCGCGCTCCTCGGCCGCCGGCCGCTCCAGCAGTTCCCGGGCGACCTCGAGGGTCAATCCGTCCGGCGGCAGGTCGGGATCGACGTTCGCCCGGCGCCCGTCCGCGTCCTCGACGTAGGTGCCGTAGCGGCCCACCCGCACGTCGACGCCCTCGCCGAGGCTGAAGGTGGACAGTGCCTTCGCGTCGATCTCGCCGAGTTCGGTGACCAGCTTCTGCAGGCCCTCGTGCGGCAGACCGTGCGGTCCGAAGTAGAAGTCCTTCAGCACGGCCACCCGCGCCGCGTCGCCGCTGGCGATCTCGTCGAGGGTCTCCTCCATGTCGGCGGTGAACTTGTAGTCGACGAGCTTGGCGAAGTGCTCCTCCAGCAGCCGGGTCACCGCGAACGCCAGCCAGGTGGGCACCAGCGCGGAGCCCTTCTTGAACACGTAGTCGCGCGAGGTGATCGTGCGGATGATCGCGGCGTAGGTGGACGGCCGGCCGATCTCGAGCTCCTCCAGCTTCGCCACCAGGGACGGCTCGGTGTAGCGGGCCGGCGGACGGGTCTCGTGGGCGGAAGCGGTCACCTTCTCCGCGGCCAGGTGCTGGCCGGTGGCCAGCTGCGGCAGCCGCGCCTGGGCGTCGTCGCCGGCTTCGTCGTCGTCGGTGCTCTCGACGTAGGCCTTCAGGAAGCCGAGGAACGTGATCGTGCGGCCGGACGCGGTGAAACCTGCCCGTCCGGACTCGACCACCTCGCCGGTGGCGGCGTCGGTCACTGCGACCCGGTCGGGCAGGGTGGCGCCGACCCGGACGCTGACGGTCTCGCCCTCCGCGTCCTTCATCTGGGAGGCGATGGTGCGCTTCCAGACCAGTTCGTAGAGCCGCAGGTGGTCACCGTTCAGCCCGGTCTGCTGCGGGGTGCGGAACGACTCCCCCGCCGGACGGATCGCCTCGTGCGCCTCCTGCGCGTTCTTCACCTTCGAGGTGTAGACGCGCGGACCTGCGGGCAGGAACTGGCCGCCGAACAGGTGCTTCACCTGCTCGCGCGCTGCGGCGATCGCCGTGGTCGAAAGGGTTACCGAGTCGGTTCGCATATAGGTGATGAAGCCGCGCTCGTACAGCTCCTGGGCGACACTCATGGTGCGCTGCGCGGAGAAGCCGAGCTTGCGTCCCGCCTCCTGCTGCAGCGTGGTGGTGCGGAAGGGCGGATAGGGACGGCGGGTGTAGCCCTTGGCCTCCACCCCCGCCACGGCGTAGGAGGCCTTCGCCAGTTCGCCGGCGAGCTGTTCGGCCGAGGCCAGGCTGAGCTGCAGCAGGTCCTTGCCAACCAGTTTCCCGACCGAGTCGAAGTCGCGGCCGGAGGCCACCTTTCGGCTGTCGAAGCTGGCCAGCCGGGCGGTGAAGGTGCGCGGCTCCGCGCCCTCGCCGGCGTCCAGAAGGGCCTCGATGTCGGCGTAGGCGGCCGCGCGGAAGGCGATCCGCTCCCGCTCCCGGTCGACCACGAGCCGGGTGG
The DNA here is from genome assembly GCA_002843035.1 of Actinobacteria bacterium HGW-Actinobacteria-5. Classification (GTDB taxonomy): domain Bacteria; phylum Actinomycetota; class Actinomycetes; order Propionibacteriales; family Propionibacteriaceae; genus Propionicimonas. Next base: position 4,600 of record PHEV01000162.1, read on the forward strand.
CCACGGACTGGACGCGGCCCGCCGACAGCCGCGGCATGACCTTCTTCCAGAGCACCGGTGAGACCTCGTAGCCGTAGAGGCGGTCGAGGATGCGCCGGGTCTCCTGGGCGTCCACGAGGTCGGTGTCGAGCTCGCGGGTGGCCTCGACCGCCGCGTGGATGGCCTCGGGGGTGATCTCGTGGAAGACCATCCGCTTCACCGGGATCTTCGGCTTCAGCTCGTCGAGCAGGTGCCAGGCGATGGCCTCCCCCTCGCGGTCCTCATCAGTGGCGAGGTAGAGCTCGTCGGCGTCCTTCAGCTTGGCCTTGAGGTCGCGGATCGTGCCCTTCTTGTCCGCGGCAACGACGTAGAGCGGTTCGAAGTCGGCGTCGATGTTGACGCCGGTGCGCGCCCACTTCTCGCCCTTGTACTTGGCCGGCACCTCCGCAGCGCCCGTGGGCAGGTCGCGGACGTGTCCGCGGCTGGATTCCACGATGTAGCCCGCGCCGAGGAACTTGGACAGGCTGACCGCCTTCGTCGGCGACTCGACGATCACGAGTCGGCGTTTGTTAGCAGTGGCCACGGGCTTCTTCCGTTCGGGGACGACGGTCGCTCACTCTATAGCGCCGTTGCGCATGGTAGCCGCACGGGCCCCACCTGGCGTCCGCGAAACAATGCCCCGCACCGGCGAGGGACGGTGCGGGGCATTGGTGGCTGGGCCGTTGAGTGGCGAACCCTGTGGCCCAGGACCGGTTCGGGTCAGTTCACCGGGCTGCTGCCGAGGGTGACCGTTGCGGAGTGGCTGGTGCCGTTGGGCGCGATCCATTCGATGGCCACCTGCTGACCCGGCTCCATGGCCCGGATGACGGTGGCCAGGTTGGTGCTGGCCTTGATCGGGGTGGTCCCGACCCTGGTCAGACGGCTCCCGGCGACCACGCCCGCCTTGGCAGCTGGGCTCCCCGAGACGACAGCGGTGATGGTCTTGCCGGAGCCGGTCTGGCCGCTGTCGGCGACCTTGATGCCGAGGTAGCCGGCCGGCCCGACCCGGACGGTGCCCGCGTCCTGCCCGGTCTCGACCTGCTGGACGACCGCGAGGGCCGTCGCGATCGGCACCGCGTAGCTGGTGTGGTCGCGGGTGGAGCCGGCGGTGGTCATGCCGACCACTTCGTTCTGGGTGTCGTACATCGGCCCGCCGGAGTCGCCCGGAACCGCACGCGCACTGGTCTCGATCAGCCCGGACAGGTCCTCGGTGCTCCCCCAGGGAGAGTCGGAGGAGACGGTGAGGCTCTGGTCGGTTCCGGTGACCTTGCCGGCGGCCTTCACCAGCTCGCCACCGCCCTCCGCGTTGCCGACCGCCGCGACGGCGGTGCCCTCCGCGGGGACCGTGGTGTCGGTCTTCACGGTGGTCAGGCCGCTGGCGTTCTTCAACTGGAGCAGCGCCACGTCCCTGGTCTGGTCGAAGCCGAGGACCGTCGCGGCGTAGGTGTCACCGGTGTCCGCGACGGTCACGGCCAGCTTCTCCGAGCCCGCGACCACGTGGTAGTTGGTCAGGACCTTTCCGTCGGAGCTGAGGACCATGCCGGTACCGGCGGCGACCCCCGAGCTGGTCTGCGCCTCGATCAGGACGATCCCGGCCGACTGCGCGGCGGAGACGCCGTTGCTGGTGGTGGTGCCGCTGCCCTGCTGGCCTTGCTGGCCCTGCTGGGGGTCGTTCTGGCCCTGCCCGCCCTGACCGGTGTCCGGCTGGGTGGTGATGGTCGGGCTCTCGGTGGCGCCGAACTGGTTGGCAGCCCACAGCATGCCGCTGCCACCCAGGACCACCGCGACCAGCAGGGCGACGATCGCCAGCGGCCAGCGCTTCTTCGTCCGCGTCGGGGCTGCCTGCGGCTGGTAGTAGTACTGGTTCGGCGGGTAGTAGCCCGGGTGCTGCGGGTAGCCCTGCTGGCCATAGCCCTGCTGGTAGGCCTGGCCGTAGGGCTGCTGGCCCTGCGCCGGCCCATACTGGCCGTACGCCTGCTGGCCGTAGGGCTGCTGGCCGTAGGGCTGCTGGCCGTAGGGGCGGGAGGGCTGCTGGCCCTGCGCCGGCCCGTACTGGCCG
>PHEV01000163.1 GCA_002843035.1 Actinobacteria bacterium HGW-Actinobacteria-5
GTTACTTCATGGACTGGCGCCACAGGGCTGCCTGCCTGACCGAGGACCCCGAGCTGTTCTTCCCGATCGGCAACACGGGTCCCGCCTTGATGCAGATCGCCGAGGCGAAGAAGGTCTGCCGACGCTGTGAGGTGCGCGAGGCGTGCCTGCAGTGGGCGCTCGACGCCGGTCAGGACCATGGTGTCTGGGGTGGCCTCAGCGAGGACGAGCGCCGGGCCATGAAGCGCCGCGCCGCCCGGATGCGCACCCGCAACACCTGATCGCGGGAAGCCGGACCTGAGCGAGGTCCACACGGGCGCCGGGCCCGCACCGCACAACGATCAGCCGAGAGCCTCCGCGCCCGGCTGCGTCCGGGAGATCAGATCAGCGGAACGCGGACCGTCGCGGTCGTCGCCCCGTCGCCGTCGGTGGCCAGTGCGAATGTGCCGCCCAGGTCCGCGACCAGAGTGCTCACGATCGACAGCCCCAGGCTGGTCGAACTCGTGATCGTGAACCCGTCGGGCAGGGGCTCACCGTAATTGGTCACCTCCACCACGAGCTCGCCGTCCTCCTGCAGGGGGCGCACCAGCACCTCGCCGGACTGGTCCCGCAGGCCGTGCTCGACAGCGTTCTGGCAGACCTCGGTCAGCACCAGCGACAGGCTGGTGGCGACGTCGGCCGGCACGTAGCCGAACGAGCCCTCGCGCACCATCCGGACCTTCCCGCCCGTCGCGGCCACATCACCGACCATCCGCAGCAACCGATCCGCCACGTCGTCGAACTTGACCGCCGAGTCGAACGCCTGGCTGAGGATCTCGTGCACCACCGCGATCGCCGCCACCCGCTTCATGGCGTCGTTCAGCGCACCCTTGGCCTCGGGCGATGAGATCCGGCGGGCCTGCAGGCGGAGCAGGGCGGCCACTGTCTGCAGATTGTTCTTCACCCGGTGGTGGATCTCGCGGATCGTGGCGTCCTTGGTCACCAGCTGGCGCTCCCGCCTCCGCAACTCGGTCGTGTCACGGCACATCACCAGCAGCCCGTCCGCGCCGTCCGCGCTCGTCAGCGGCAGGACGCGAAGCCGCACGTTCGCCGAGTCGGTCTCCAGGTCGAGTTCCGCGGAGCCGCCGACCAGCGCCGCGGCGAGCGGACGCTCCACCGGGGCCCGCTCCCTCAGCAGGCCGCGGGTGACCGCGACGAAGTCCTCGCCGTACAGATCCGAGGTGAGGCCGAGTCGCCGGTAGGCGCTCAGGGCGTTCGGGCTGGCGTACACGATCAGTCCCGACCGGCTCACCCGCATCATGCCGTCACCGACCCGCGGCGACACCCAGGGCACGCGGCGGTCCCCGCCCAGCGGGAACTGGTGCCGGTGCACCATCCCGGCCAGCACCTGCGCAGCCTCAAGATAGGCGTCCTCGAGCGCTCCGGGGGCCCGGACGCCCATCTGGTTCGTGTGCATCTCGACGACGCCCAGCACCTGGTCGCCGGACACGATCGGGATCGCCTCCACGTCGACCGGTATCCCTGCGTGCAGCTTGTTCCCGCTGGTTCGGCAGATCTCCCGGGACAGGTAGGCCTCGGTGACGAGGTGCTCGGGATCGTAGGCGATCTCCTCGCCCACCACATCGTCCTCCAGCGACGTGGGGCCCGTGGTCGGACGCACTTGTGCGCACGCCCAGAACACGTTGTCGTCGGCGTCCGGCACCCACAGGATCAGATCTGCGAACGCGAGGTCGGCCAGCAGTGACCATTCGTCGACGAGCTGGGTGAGCCATTCGCAGTCCGCGTCATTGAGGGTGCAGTGGTGACGGATCACCTGCTCCATCGTCTGCATGCCGCCACCCTACTGAACGGGCGAAGGCCTCCACGCCCGACGACACCCCGGGCGCGGGGGCCGAGTTGGTGGCTCGCCGTACCCGCTGGCAGAATGGGTCCTCGCGCCGACCGGCGCACGACCGACATGAGGAGTCCACGATGGGCAAGGGTGGCCGCAAGCGCCGTTCCCGCAGGAAGAGCGCTGCCAACCACGGCAAGCGCCCGAACGCCTGAGGAGCGACCTGAACCGACGAAACCCCCGCCGCGAGCGGGGGTTTCTGCTTGTCCGGGCCTGACCGAGGCGGAACCGGACCGGACGCGCGTTGGGACGCCTCCCCCAGCTCGGGGGCTGCCCACGGGCGCGAGTCAGTCGGTGGTGTCGGTGATGACGACCGTGTGGGTGTAGGTGGCCCGCACGCGCATTCGCAGTTGCTCCGGCGCCTTCTCTGCCGAGCAGCACCGCCGGATCAGGATGCGCATGGCCTCCTCCACCTGGAACTGGTCCAGGCACGGCTCGCAGGCGAGCAGGTGCGCCCGGATCTCATCGGCCTCGGCATCGCTGAGCTCGTGGTCGTGGAACTGGTAGAGGCTGCGCAGGATGTCACTGCAGTCGTGGAACTCATGCATCGTGGTCGCCGCCGATCAGTCCGTGCTCCCGGGCGAAGTCCGCCAACGATGCGCGCAGCTGGTTGCGTCCGCGGTTCAACCGGGACATCACCGTGCCGATCGGGGTGCCCATGATCTCGGCGATCTCCTTGTAGGAGAACCCCTCGACGTCAGCGAGGTAGACCGCGAGCCGGAAGTCCGGGGAAAGCGCATTCATCGCGTCCGTCACCGCCGAGTGCGGCATGCGGTCGAGCGCCTCCATCTCGGCGGACCGAAGACCGGTGGAGGTGTGCGACTCGGCGCGGGCGAGCTGCCAGTCCTCGACCTCCGCACCCGAGGTCTGCGGCTGGCGCTGCTTCTTGCGGTAGGTGTTGATGAAGGTGTTGGTGAGGATCCGGTACAGCCAGGCCTTCAGGTTGGTGCCCGGCGTGAACTGGTGGAAGGAGGCGAACGCCTTGGCGAACGTCTCCTGCACGAGATCCTCGGCGTCGGAAGGGTTGCGGGTCATCCGCAGCGCAGCGCCGTAGAGCTGATCGAGGTAGGCCAGGGCCTCCGCCTCGAACCGCTCGGCACGCTCCGCGTCGGTCTCCGGCGCGTCGAGGTCGGCTTGATCGGGAACTGTGGGCAGGTTCATCACGAACGAGCCTAGCGGGTGCCCCCGACGCAACGCCGGGACGGCGCCGGCCGGCACCGCCTGGGCGTCAAGGGTTCCGATCACGCCACCTCAACGGACTTCGTGGCCGCGATTATTCCGGGACTGGTCCCGCCAGCGGCCGCACCAGCTCGGGGCCGTCGTTGGCGACCTTGTTCACCGCCGTCGACACCGCGTGGTAGGCCAGTGCGGGGGCCGGCACGGTGAGCAGGCCGCGGGCGTCGCCGTCGAAACGCGGGTCGAGCCAGGCGGCCCAGTTCTCCCTGGCCACGGCCATCGGCATCCGGTCGTGCAGGTGCCCCACCTCGTCAGTCGCCGCCGTCGTGATCACGGTCGCGGTGGTCAGCCACTCCCCGTCCGGAGCCTTCCAGAACTCGTAGAGGCCGGCCATCACCAGCGGTGCGCCATCGGCCGGCCGGATGAACCACGGCTGCTTGGCGGGCTTCCCGTCCACACCCTCAACGGGGTACCACTCGTAATACCCGTCCGCCGGCAGCAGGCAGCGGCGCGCACGGAAGGCCTTGCGGAATGCCGCCTTCTCGCCCACCGTCTCGACCCGGGCGTTGATCAGCCGCGCCGCGCCGGAGGCGTCCTTCGACCAGGACGGGACGAGCCCCCAGCGCACCGGGACGAGCAGCCGCCGCAAACCCTCGGGTCGTTCCCTGGCGAACACCGCCACGATCGGATCGGTGGGCGCGATGTTGTAATCCGGGCCGGGCAACGGGCCGGCCACCTCGTCGATCTCGAAGTACTCCGCGAGGTCCTCACCGGACAGCGAGAGCGCATAGCGTCCGCACATGCCTCGACCCTACGCCGGGCCTCCGACACCCGTCAGGGGGCAGCCAGGGCGGCGCGGACGCGCTCGGCGAGACGGGCCGGGATGACCGAGTCCGGGTCGCGCAGGCCGCCAAGGGCCGTCCGCACGCCGACGATGCTCGCGTACAGCGCAGGGCAGGTGGGACAGCCTGCGAGGTGCTGCTCGAGCCGACGGCGTTCCGCCACCTCGAGCTCGCCGGAGAGGTAGTCGTCGATCCGGCTGCGGGCGTCCCAGCAGTTCAGGGGGACGCCGGCCAGCGCGGCCCGGCGCTCCGCACCACCGGCGAGCGCGGAGACCAGCATCTCCCTGCCGCGCCGGATCCGCTGCTTGACCGCGGACAGGGACACCTGCTGCACCTCCGCCACCGCGGACGCCGTGAGCCCCTCCACGTCGTGCAGCACGATCGCGGTGCGGTACGGGACCGGCAGGCGCAGCAGGGCGTCCAGCAGCTCCTCGCGCCGCTCGGCGCGCTCGAGCACGACCTCAGCGGTCACGGTGTACGCGTCGTCGCGCCAGTCGGCCTCCACGGCGTCGACCAGCGCTTCTTCGTCCACCGGTTCGGGGAGTCGCGCACGGGTCGCGTCCACGAACCGGGTGAACATGATCCGGTGCATCCAGGTGGCGACCGACGCGTCCCCCCGGAACTGGGCGGCCCGTTCAAGGGCGCGGACCACCGTCTCCTGGACGAGATCCTCGGCAGACTGCGCGTCGCGAGTGAGCAGGCGCGCGTAGCGCAGCAGGCCCGGCAGTTCCGCGACCAGCTGTTCATCGGTGAGGCCCACACGTCGAATCTATCCGGTGGGCCCCGCGGCTCACTTGGTTCCGGCGGAAGGGTGGGTGCTCATCCCGAACAGGCGGTACAGCGGGCAGAAGCCCACCAGGGCGGTCACCAGCAGGACGGCCGCCACGACGAGCAGCACGATCCCGCCCACCGAACCGACCCCCACGACGAACGCCAGGATGGCCGCCACGACGGCCAGGAGGATCCGGATGATCTTGTCGGCGTTGCCCACGTTCTTGGTCATGTGTATGTCTCCTTCTCGAACTCTCATCTCCACTGACGGATGAAGTGCACGAATGGATACATGCGCAGCGTGGACGCGCTTGGCAGTCCGGGGGGTTCGGGGTAGGAATAGCCTATGAGTCTTCTCCGGTTCGTCGCGCGCTCGATGCTCGCCAGCTACTTCGTGATCAACGGGGTGAAGGCCTTCCGGCACCCCGAGGATCTGGTCGAGGACGCCCAACCGATCGCAGACGCCGTGCTGCCGGCGGTCAACTCCTTGCTGCCGGAGGCCGCCCGCGGCTACCTGCCCGAGGACACCGCCGGCTTCGTGAAGTGCACCGGGATCGCGCAGATCGTCGGCGGGCTCAGCCTTGCCACCGGGATCGGCCGGCGGCTGGGGGCCGGTGTGCTCGCCGCGACGATGGTGCCACACGTGCTCGCGTCCAACCCGCTCAAGGCCAAGGGCGAGGACCGCTCCGTGGCCCAGGCACAGCTCAGCAAGAACGTCGCGCTGCTCGGGGGCGTCCTGCTCGCCTCACAGGACACCCAGGGCAGGCCCAGCCTCGCCTGGAAGGTGCGCACCCAGAAGGAAATCGCCGCCCGAGCAGCCGCCCGGCGCAAGGCCGAACTGGAGCGGGACGCCCGCAGCACCGCCACCGAGGTCGCCCGGGCGACCAAGAAGCGGGCCCGCAAGGCCCGCGGGGCCGTGGCAGGCGTGCTTTCTTGATCCCGTGGCAGGCGCCGGTCGCGGCAGCGCCCGTCCACGGGAACCTGGTGGTACCCGGATCGAAGTCGGCCAGCGCCCGCAGCCTGCTGCTCGCCGCGCTGGCCGACGGCCCGTCGGTGATCTCCGGTGTTCTCGACTCCCGGGACACGTCCTTGATGCGCGCAGGGCTCACCGCCCTCGGCGCCGGTTTCGACGACCTGCCGGACGGACGGCTGCGCGTCCGGCCAGCCGACCCGGTGACCGGTGGCGCTGAGGTCGAGTGTGGACTCGCCGGCACCGTCCTGCGTTTCCTGCCGCCGATCGCCGCGCTCGCGGCAACTCCCACGCTGTTCCACGGGGACGCGGCCGCAGCGGCGCGTCCGGTCGCCCCGCTGCTCGAAGCCCTCGCCAGCCTCGGTGCGACTGTCAGCCAGCCTCGAGCCCTGCCGTTCCGCGTGTCGGGCGGGGATTCGTTCCGGGGCGGGCAGGTCGCGATCGACGCGTCCGCCAGCAGCCAGTTCGTCTCCGCGCTGCTGCTCGCCGGCGCCCGCTTCGCCGACGGCGTCACCGTGCAGCACACCGGCGGCACCCCACCGTCATTGCCGCACATCGAGATGACCTGCACGCTGCTGCATCGGCGCGGCGTGGTCGTCGAGCGCCCGGCCGACCTGACCTGGCGGGTACTGCCCGGTCCGATCGCCGCCCTGGACGAAATCGTCGAACCCGACCTCACCAACGCGGCCACCCTGCTCGCGGCGGCCCTGGTCACCGGTGGTGAGCTCGGCACAGCCTGGCCGGAGGGATCGGTCCAGGCTGCGGACGACCTGCTCGGGGTCCTGGCCGCCTTCGGCGCCCGGGTCAGCTTCTCCGGCGAGCAGGGTTCACGCCTGGTCCGGGTGGCCGGAACCGGCCCGGTGCACGGCGCGGACGTCGACCTGCACGCGGTCTCCGAACTCACCCCGGTTGCGGCGGCGCTGGCGGCCGTCGCCGACTCCCCGAGTGTGTTGCGCGGCGTCGCGCACATCCGCGGGCACGAGACCGACCGGCTGGCCGCACTCACCGCCGAACTCGGCGCGCTGGGCGTCAGCGTCCGCGAGACG
>PHEV01000164.1 GCA_002843035.1 Actinobacteria bacterium HGW-Actinobacteria-5
GGCCCGGGACAGTTGCTTGAAGTCGGCGGCGAGCCCGGCCAGCCGACGGGACACATCGTCGAGGTCGGCCTGCACCTTGCGCAGGAGATCCTGGGTGTGGTCGTCGCTCATCGGGCCCCTCCCGGGTCGGTTGCCAGCCATTCTGGGGCAGCGGGGGCGGCGCGAGGCTCGCGTCCGGCGGAATTCAGCAAGTCCTTCAGGTCGGCGGGCCCCTCACCGCCGGCCCGGTGGGAGGCCCGCCCCGCCGGCGACAGCTGCCGTCACGGGTTGTCGGCGTACTCCAGTTGCAGGATCGTTACCATCGTCCCCACCACGAAGGTCGCCACCAGCACGGCGACGCTCGCCCAGGTCAGCATCGTCGCGTCCTCGGCGGCGAGGAGCACGATCGACCACGGCGTCCACTCTGCCCACCCGGTGTGCCCGAGCAGGTCGCCCAGCAGCAGGGTGCCGAACGCGAACGCCACGGCGCCGAGGGCGCTGCGGGTCGCGACGGTGACCCACGCGGTGAGCGGGACGACCAGGAAGCTGATCCCCGCAGCGAGGAGAGTCGTGCCCACGGCCAGGGCCATCGCGCCGGGCGTGCGGTCAGGCAGGTCGAGGACCCAACCCAGCAGCAGCCCCTCCGCCGCGACGGCCACCGCCAGGACCGCCCACCACACCAGGGCGACGGTGAGCTTGCCGAGCACGAACCAGTGGCGTCCGACCGGAAGGGCGAGCATGTTCTTGGCGGTGCCGTCGGCGTACTCGCGTCCGAACAGGTAGGCCAGCACGAACCCGAGCAGCCCGAGCCCGCCGCCACCAGCGACCATCGCGAGGTAGCCGGAGAAGGCCGGCCAGGTGGCTTCCAGCCCGGCGAGATTGGCCTTGGTGCCGAGCAGGCCGAGGGTGGCGGCGGTCTCGGGGTGCTGGACGATCCACATGAACAGCGCGATCCCGCAGGGGGCCAGCAGCATCACCCCGAGGGTCACCCACGGCACCACGGATCGCTTCAGCTTCAGGAACTCTGCCGCCACGACCTGCGCCATCATCGGGCGACCTCCGCGCTGGTCCGGGCGAGGAAGTAGCGCTCGAGGTCTGCCGTCAGCAGCGCCTCCTCCCGCTCGGACTGGGTGAAGGCGTCCCGCACATACTCTCGTGCGCGGGACGCGAGCACGTCACGTGGCGCCTCCTCGAGGAGACGGCCGGCGTGCACGATTCCGATCCGGTCAGCCAGGTGTGCCACTTCGGCGAGGATGTGGGACGACATGAAGACCGTCACGCCCTCCGCAGCGAGTCCGCGCAGCAACTCACGCACTTCCACGATCCCCGCGGGATCGAGCGCATTGGCGGGCTCATCCAGGATGAGCACCTCCGGCGCGTGCAGGAGTGCCCGGGCGAGCGAGAGCCGTTGCTTGTTGCCCAGCGAGAGGCGCCCGGCGCGCCGATCGGCGTAGGGGCCGAGCCCGAGCCGCCCGATCCACTCCGCCACGCTCGAGACGGGCGCGCCAGTGAGTCGGCGTTGCAGGTCGAGGTTCTCGCGGACGGTGAGGTTCGGGTAGGCGGTTGCGGACTCCACCAGGAAGCCCACCCGCCGCAGCCACTCCTGGTTGTGGCCGATCGGCCGTCCGAATACCCGGACGGCACCGGCGGTCGGCCGGATCAGGCCGAGCAGCATCCGGATCGTGGTGGTCTTGCCCGCACCGTTGCGTCCGAGGAAGCCGTACACCTCGCCGCGGCGCACCTCGAGGTCGATCCCGTCCACGGCCCGCACCCGGCCGTAGTGCTTGGCAAGTGCCTGCGTGCTCAGCACGACCTCACCGTCCATCACGCCTCCCTGCTGCCCAGGACGCGCAGGGAGAGCCGCAGGGCCTGTTCGAGTGCCGCGGGCATCTCCTCCAGCGGCGTCCCGGCGAGTTCGACCGCGCGCAGGCCGCCGAGGATGAACCAGGCCGCGGCCCGCGGGTCGGGCACGTCGAAGGAGCCGTCGGCGACGCCGTCACGGATGAGCTCCTCGACGATCGGCAGCAGCCGGGGCACGAACTGCTCCGCGAACCGGTCGTGCAGGCTCACGTTCTCCGGGCGGTGGATGAAGGCAGCGACGTCCGCGACCGACTCGTCCTGGGTGCGATCGGCGAAGCCTCCGACGAGGGCGCGCAGCCGCTCCACGGGCGTGCCGGACGCCTGCATGGCCTGCGCGAACCCGGCCATCATCTGCTCGGCGACGTCCTCCACCACCGCGAGGATGACGTCGTCCTTGCTCTCGAAGTACAGATAGAAGGTTCCCTGTGCGACTCCGGCCGCCCGCACGATGTCCGAGACGGACGTGCCGCTCACACCCTGCTCGGCGAAGACGCGGGCTGCGGCGGACACCAGTCCGGCCCGCCGCGCGGCCCGGGCGGTGGTGCGTGGGCTCATCTCTCCCCCATTACTGACTGATTGTCAGTCAGTAACCTACCCTGCCGTGGACGGAAAGGGAACCGTCCCCTTTCCGGCCACGGGGACGGTTCCCTTCCCGTTCACAGGGACGGTTCCCTTCCCGTTCAGGCGTCGCGCAGCGTGCCCTGGTGGTAGACGGCCTGCCAGCCCTGCGGGGTGCGGGTCCAGACGGTGCAGCGGCGGCTCTTCCGTCCATCCTGGTCGAGGTCGTACGTCACCAGCCAGGTGTCCCCACCGAGCGGACGCGCGTCGAACTCGGACACCTCGAGAGGCGCCTCGACGGTGCCCTCTGCGTACCGCTGGGTGACGGTCGCAAGGATGAACTCCCGGTCGTAGGCCCGGCCGGATGCGCCCACCTCCCAGAAGTCGGACGCGAGCATCGCCTCGAACACCTCCCGACCCGAACCCCGCGGCGATCGGTGGAAGATCGGCTCGAGGCCGCGCAACTGCGCGGTGACGCCGGCCTCGCCGGCCACCCGGCGCGCCAGCACGACCGAGTCCTCCAGGACGGCCGGCTGCCCGTCCGGTCCGACCGCGTCGCGCTTCCTCACCTCGGCGAGCACAACGTCCCACTCCCCCTCGGCCAGGCCCAGCGCCGCGACCTCCTCCGCCGGGGTGGCCTCATGGTGGGGATGGTGCCCGTGGCCGCCCCGGGCCCACGGTGGCGGCGCCGCGTGCGAGACCAGCAGGACGTACCCGCCCGGTGCGACACTGGCCGCCGCCCGGTGCAGGATCTCCCGGCGTGGCAGTTCCATCGGCGACTGCAGGAAGAACGCGCTGACCAGGTCGTACTCCTGGTCCGGTTGCCACTCGGTGAGATCGTGGGCTACCCAGCGGATCCGGTCGTCGGGCAGGCCCGCCTCCCGAGCCGCCGTGCGGCCCCGTGCGATCGCCGTCGTCGAGATGTCCACGGCGGTCACCCGCCAGCCCTGCTGTCCGAGCCAGACCGCGTCCCCGCCCTCGCCGCAACCGAGGTCGAGGGCGCGACCCACCGGCAGGCCCGCAGTCAACTCCACCAGGCCGGGATTCACCCGGCCGGACCACACCTTCGGGCTGCCCGCGTAGCGCTCTTCCCAGAACTCGGCGGCTGTCATGTCTTCCCCCTGCTAGACGGTGGTGAGCGTGTGGTGAGGTTCTGCGGGCAGTTCCACCGTGATCGGATCACCCGCCCGGACCGTGCCGCTGCGCGACACCATGCCCATCACCCCGGCCAGCCGCTCGACCTGACCGTCGTCGTCGCGGTGCAGCACCTGCTTGAGCAGGCCGGGGCGGAACTCCTCGATCTGGTGGCACGGATTGCGCAGCCCGGTGATCGTGACCACAGCGGAGCCGACGTGCAGTCGGGTGCCCACCGGCAGCCCGAGCAGGTCGACGCCGCGGGTGGTGATGTTCTCCCCCAACTGCCCGGGACCGACGCCGAACCCCGCGGCGGTGAGCGCGTCGAGAAGTTCCGCGTGGATCAGGTGCACCTGGCGCAGGTTGGGCCGGTCGGCGTCCTTCCTGACCTGGTGCAGGTGCTGGACGGTGGGACCGCTGTGCGCGTCCCCTGCGACGCCGACGCCCTCGATGAGTTCGACCGAGGACACCGTGGGCTTGCTGAACGAATGGGTGGCACTGCGGGCCACGGCGACGACTGCGGGCACGGCCGCCATGCTACGTGAGCAGACCCAGCCGGTGCCGTTACCGCGCCCCGCGGCATACCCGGGCGTAGGGTGCGAATTGAGTCGAAGGGAGTCGTCCATGCAGCGCTCGATCGTGATCAATCGCGAGTTCGGCAGTGGCGGACGGGAAATCGGACGCATGATCTGCCAGCGCACCGGCATGGAGTTCTACGACAGCCGAATCCTGCAGGAGGCGGCCAGCAAGCGCGGGCTGCCCCCGGACCTGCTCGAGGGGTTCGACGAGCGGATCGTGACCGGGCAGTTCTTCGACCTGTCGATCATCGGCGGCACCGATCCGGAGACCATCTCGCTGCCCTATCGCATGTACGGTGCGATCGCCGAAGTGATCACCGAGGCCGCCAGGACGAAACCGTCGGTGTTCATCGGCCGCTGCGCGGACAAGATCCTGCGGGACGCGGAGGTGGGCTTCCGCAGCGTGTTCATCTACAGCACGGACACCGACCGCAAGGTCGAACGGGCCATCCGGGTGGACGGAGTCGCACCGAGGGACGCCGAGAAGTACATCGCGAAGATGGACAAGACCCGCGACCGCTATCAGCAGTTCTTCACCGGCACGAAGTTCGGCGACCGCCGCGAGTACGACCTGTGCCTGAACAGCGGACGCCTCGGCTACGAGACCTGCGCCGATCTCATCCTGGCGTCCGTCGGCTAGAAAGCCGATCGGGCGCGCGCCCGAGTTATCTGTGACAGTCTGGAGAACGCTCCCATCAGGAGGTTATGGTCGGGCTTGTGGACGGCACCCCCGCCGGCCGCGGTCCCTCAATGGAGAGGATGTTGCATGACCCTGACACCCCCAACACACCGGTTCCGAAGGCTGGCCGCAGCGCTGGCCGGAGCAGTTCTCGTCGCCGGTTCGTTGACCACCATGACGGCGCAGGCCGTCCCGGCGGGCGGCCACGCCAAGCCCGTCGTCACCACCCCCGAACTCGGTCCGAACGTCACGATCATCTCGCCCGACATGTCCGTGTCCGAGATCAAGAACACGCTCACGGCGATCTCCGACAAGCAGCTCAACGACGAGATGGGCACCAACCGCTACTCCGTGCTGTTCCTGCCCGGCACCTACGGCACCGCGACCGAGCCGTTGCACTTCACGCTCGGCTACTACACAGAGGTCGCCGGACTCGGCGCGAACCCGGGTGACGTCACCATCAACGGCAGCATCGACGTGTACAACCGCTGCCTGGGCGAGAACAACACGAACTGCATCGCACTGGACACGTTCTGGCGGACGCTGTCGAACCTCACCCTGAAGATCGACAAGTCCGACGAGACGGACGGCTGCAAGGCCAGCGCGAACTTCTGGGCAGTCTCCCAGGCTGTGTCGATGCGCCGGGTCGACATCAGCGGCGCGAACCTCTCGCTGATGGACTACTGCTCCGCAGGGCCCCAGTACGCCAGCGGTGGCTACATCGCCGACTCGAAGCTGCCGTTCGTGATCAGCGGCTCGCAGCAGCAGTGGCTCACCCGCAACAGCGAGGTGTCCGGCTGGAGCAACGGCGTGTGGAACCAGGTGTTCTCCGGCGTGGTCGGTGCGCCCGACGACTCCGCCTTCCCCAACCCGCCCTACACGACCGTCGCGAAGACTCCGCTGAGCCGGGAGAAGCCGTACCTCTACGTCGATGACGCCGGTACCTGGTTCGTTCGGGTGCCGTCCGCGCAGCGGAACACGTCCGGCATCTCCTGGGCCGACGGGATGACCGCGGGACGGAGCATTCCGCTGTCGAAGTTCTACATCGCGAAGCCGACCGACCCGGTCGGCCGGATCAACGTGGCGCTCGCCCAGGGCGAGAACCTGCTGTTCACTCCGGGGGTCTACAACGTCGACCGGACGATCCTCGTGCAGCGTCCCGACACTGTCGTGCTCGGCCTCGGGCACGCGACCCTGACCGCCAAGAATGGCGCCACGCCGCTCCGGATCGCGGACCGGCCCGGGATCGTGGTGGCAGGGCTCACCATGGATGCAGGGACGAAGCTCTCCCCCGTCCTGCTGCAGGTCGGCCAGGCCCGGGGGCATGCGTGGGGGCGGACGAGCAGCACTCGCGACCCGATCACCCTGAGCGATGTCTACTTCCGGGTCGGTGGCCCGCACGTCGGAAAGGCCGTGACGGCGCTGGAGATCAACGCCGACCATGTCCTGGTCGATCACACCTGGATCTGGCGCGCCGACCACGGCGTTGAGGACTTCACGCAGGGCGAGCTGGGCGACACGGATCGCTGGAACACCAACATCGGCCGCTACGGGCTCGTCGTGAACGGCAAGGACGTCACCGCAACCGGCCTGTTCTCCGAGCACTTCCAGCGCTACAGCACGCTCTGGAAGGGCAACGGCGGTCGGGTGATCTTCTACCAGAACGAGCTCGCCTACGACGCGCCCACGCAGGCCGACTGGACCCAGCCGGACGGCACTCTCGGATACCCCGGCTACAAGGTCGCGGATACCGTGCGGACGCACAGTCTGGTCGGTGGCGGCGTGTACGTGTACAGCCGCAACAACCCGGCCAACGTCACCACGAGCGGATTCGACGTG
>PHEV01000165.1 GCA_002843035.1 Actinobacteria bacterium HGW-Actinobacteria-5
TGTGCCAGGTGGTGCGTTGTTCGGCCAGGGTGCGGGGGTCGTGCTTGTCCTCGCGGGTCTCCAGGGTGGCCTGTTGCGCGAGGGCGATTCCCTCGACTGGGGTTGGTGGGCGGCCGTGGTCGCGCTGGAACGCGGCGGCCAGGACGCGCCGGCGGGCCTCGATGCTTTGGCGGCGTTGGGACCAGCGCTTGTTCAGCGTGTCGTCGATTCCGACGATCTCGCGGACGGGGAGTTTGCGCCGGTCGGGATTGGGTCGCTCGGCGAACCGCACGCCGAGGGTTGTGGTGAGGTGTTGTTCGAGGGCGGTGTTGTAGGTCTCGGAGGCGGACACGATCGCTTTGAACAGGACGCGTCCGTCGATGGACAGCCAGCGGCCGTCGGTGGCGGTTTGGACCTTGTTGGCGACCGCGACGTGGGTGTGCAGGTCGGGGTCGCCGGCGCGGGAGTCGCGGTGCACGAACGCGGCACCGACCAGGCCGCGGACGTTGACCTGGTTCACCCCGCCTGAGCCGGTGCGGGTGTACAGGGCGGTGCGTTCGATGAAGTCGAGGGCTTCGGCGACGGCGGCGTGGTGGGCGCGTTCGATCGTGGCGGCGGTGGCCGGGTCGGCGATCGCCCACAGGGTGGAGACGCTCTTCACCGGGGAGAAGGTGAGGTCGAACCCGGCTACCGCGGTCGTCTTCTGCTTGGACAGCGTGGCGATGTGGCCGGCCAGTTCGCGCTGGTCCAGGGGTTCGCGTCCGTACTGTTCGCGGAACATCTCCAATGCCACCTCGGTGCGGATCCGGGCCCGGTCCTCGATCGAGTTCGCCGTCCGCACCGGCAGCCTGCGGGAGCTGTTGAGCTGTTCGAGCCGTCGGGCGACCTCGATCCGGAACGGGCTCACATCGTCGGGATAGACCCGGAACGGCTGCCCGAGCCGGGCCGCGTCGAGATAGTCGGCTTCGGTGGCATCGGTGCCCTCGAGGGCGGCACTGCGCTGCTGCGCGAGGGGGTGGAGACCGGCGCCGAACAGGGCCTGCATCTGTTCGATGGTGACGATGTCGCCCGGGTCGAGTCCGTCGACGCCGGCCAGGCCGGTGCCGATCCAGGTGCCGGGGGTTTCGCCCTTCTCGGTGTAGTAGGACGCCAGCCCGGTGTAGCCCTTCTCGGTGGAGTCCATGGCGGCGACCTGCCGGGTCAGGTAGTCGTAGCCCGACCCGGCGGTGATCCGCTTCATGCTCATCGTCACAACCCACTAAGCCGGATTCGGGGGCTCGATCCGGACAGATCCGACCATGAAGTTGCGAAGAGTATCGAGATCCCGTCAAACGGGATTCGCAATGGTCGACTGGCTCGTGCAAGAGGTGTGTCGCACATGGGATCGGCTGTTTCGGGTGGGGGGACATCGTCGCAGGGGTGGGTGTGGCTGCGGTGTCGGTGGCGCGGGTTGAGATTCGTGGGCGGATGTTGTCCGGATTGGGGGTCGGTTTCCGGCTTAGTGGTGTGAGGAACCGAATCGGAAGGAGGCCGTGGTCATGGGCGGCACTCAGCAGAACTTTCGCCAGGAGGCCCGGCGACGGGTCAACGAGGCGTTACTGGTCAGGCAGCGTGACCGAGAGGCGCGGGAGAAGCGGATCCGGGACCATGCCGTGCGGCTGTTGACGGTGTTGGCGGGACGGGATGCCGCCGTGGCGCAGGCCGAGCAGGCCGCAGCGGCCGCGGTGCGCGCGATGCTCGACGAGGGCGCCACCATTGCGGACATTGCCGAGCTGTGTGCCGGTGTCCTGGACGCCCGGGAAGTCGGGCGTCTGGCGAAGCTCGTCCCGGTGGGGGAGTAACCATGACCTGGCGTCGAGTGTGGCTGCGGGCACAGATCACCGGTCTGATCTTTTCCAGCGTGGTCTGGCTCGTCGTCGCTGGCCTCTCTCTGACGGCGGCGTTGGACGTGATCGCCGTTGGGGTGGTGTGCCTGCTGGTTCGCGACACTCGAGTCGGCCTGTGGTGGCGCTTCGGTGCCCGGCCGGCCAGCGCGTTCGAGCGGGAATGGGTTCAGGCGGCGATCGTGCCGATCGCGTCTCTGCGGGGTCGTCACCAACCCAGGATCTGGATCGGGACGCGGACCGGCCCGGGCGGGGCGGTCGTTCCGACCCCGGCTGATCTGGTGGTCAGTCCTTCTGTGGTCCGCCGGATCGTCGCCGGCGAGCTGAACGACGAGCACACCTCAGCCCTGGTCAGCCATGCTCTGGGCCAGCGGCCGGTGTGGCGATCTCTACTGGTCGCCGTCGTGGACGTCTACTGCGTGCCGTGGAGGCTGGTCGAGATGGTCACCGTGGTGTTCGGCATGACCGCCGGCGGATCCGGATTGATGGCGGCGTCGTGGAAGATCCGCTGGATCGTGTTCGGGGTCGCGATCGTGGATAACGTCCAGGCAGCCCGGTGGAACGCGCTGGTCGTCGTCGTGATCGTGGCCTTGCTCAGCGGCACCACACCGACCCTGCGGCGACGCTGGCTCGCCACCTTGCGCGATCTTGGTGACCGGCAGGTGATCGCCGAGGGGCTCGGCCCGGCACTCGCGTCGGTGATCCGCGCCGGCGCACGGGACGTCGCTTCACTCGAGCGCGCCAGCGTGCTGGAGCGTCCGAGCGGTGCTGCCGGGGATCCCGCGCCAGTCGTCAAGAAGCGGGCATGTCGATGAACGCCACGGTGGAGCAGACCGCAGCAGGCCTGCGGGTCTGGGCGAAAGGGATCTATCCGCTCGAGGCGGGCGTCGAACTGCTGATCCGTACCAGCGGCGGTCGTTTCGCCAGCAGTGCCCTGCCCTGGATCCGGGCCGGTGAGGATCCGGGATGGTGGGTTGATGTCGACCAGCTCACCGAGGACGCCCTGGCCGCCTACTCTGGTGGCGAGACCCGACTGCTGCGCATCGCCGCGGCCCTGCTCGGCGGGAGACCGGTCAACCTGTACCAGGACATTCCCGGGCTGGATCGCGACCATGTCCAGCTGGTCCTGGCCGCGATCGCGCACGCCAGCGGCAGCCACGAGCACAGCGTCCCGCTCGGGCCCGATCCGGAAGGCCGCTACCGGGCCAGTGACGGCCACCCGGTTGAGCTTCAGCAGGCTCGGCAGCCTTTACCCATGGCCTGAACCCGGATAGGCGGGCACAGTCGGTTCATGGTGACACCACCCCGCCACCAAGCGCCGCTCCCGCCGCAACCCTCGCCCCTGCCCGGAACCGAGCCCCTGACGCCGACCACCGTCCGCCTCCTCGGACGCTTGTCCCGGCGACAGCTGGATCCCGGGCTCCTGGCCTATGTCGCCGCCGCGGCACTCCTGGTCGGGGGACTCTGGCTCGTCGGCGGGCTGCCGTACGGGCTACCGCTCGACCCGATGCGAGCGGTCATCGCCACGGTTGTCGTGTTCCTCGTCCCGCTTGCCCTGCTGCCGTTCGGCATTCGGTGGAGCATTCGACGCTGGTGTCGCCAGGGCTGGGTGGTCGGCTACTTCGACGCCACCGCCACCATGATCGTCCATCCCACCCCTGAGGGTGCGTGGCTGCTGTCCGACCACGTCGCCGCCCACCGCGGGCGCGGCTTCGCCACACCGTTCCGCCGGCGCGTCTTCGACCACCTGGCCAGCGAAGCCGACCGGCTCCAGGTCGTCATCGTCACCGAAACTCGAGTCCCGAAGCTCAGCCGGCTCTACCTGGACGACATGCCCGGCCTGAAACTCGTCAACGACACCCGCCGCGACTTCATCGCCCGTCGCATCTATGACCTCCGCCGCGGGCCGGCCGCCCCGCCTGCAGACTGAACCGTCCAGTCGCCACGAGGTGCCGGACGCGTCCGGCCCTCGCCCCGGTCGGCCGGCGCGACTTCCGGCGGGTAGATCTTCGCCCGGCTGTCCGGATCGCACCCCGGTTTTCGGCTTAGTGGGTCAGCAGCCCATCAACCCGGGGGACAGCGATGCCGAAGTCCGACAACTACACGCCGCAGCAGCGCGAGGCCGCAGAGGCCAGCCGCAGGGAAGCCATCGAGCAGATGCACCGCGATCTCGCCGTGAAGCTGGCCACCTTCGACGACCGAGACGCTTGGCAGCGGTGGCTGAAGTTCGCCAGCGGCTTCCACCAGTACTCGTTCTCGAATTCTTGCTTGATCTATATGGCCAAGCCAGACGCCACTTTGGTGGCTGGCTACCGGACCTGGCTGGCCAAGGGACACCAGGTACGCCGCGGGGAGAAGTCGATCCCGATCCTCGCACCCGTCACCCGACTGCTGCCATTCGAGGACGCCAATGGCAACGCCGTCCTCGACACCAATGGCCGGCCGATCACGCGCCGCCAGATGACCGGAGTACGTGTCGCGCACGTGTTCGACGCCAGCCAGGTCGACCCGCCACCCCAGACCGAACGTCCACAACCCTCCCTGCTCGCCGGCCAGGCACCACCAGGGCTGTGGGACTCCCTCGCCCGGCTCGTCGCCGCCGAGGGCTTCAGGCTCACCCGCGGCGACTGCGGCGGCGCGAACGGTTACACGAACTTCGCCACCAAGGAGGTCCGGGTCCGGGCCAACGTCGACGACGCGCAGTCGGTACGCACGCTGTGCCACGAAGCCGCACACGTGCTCACCATGGACACTGCCGACATTGCCACCTATGGAAGCCAGCACTGCCGCGGCATCCTTGAGGTGATCGCGGAGTCAACCGCCTACCTCGTCACCCAGGCCCACGGACTCGACGCAGGCCAGTACACCTTCAACTACGTCGCTGGCTGGGCCATCGAAGCCGCCGGACGCGACCACGACCTCCACAGCCTCGACGAGATCATCCGGACCACCGGCGAACGCGTCATCGCCGCCGCCCACCGCATCCTCACCCACACCCAGCCTGTCACCCAGTCAATCGAGGACGTGCCGACCGGCGAGGCCATCACGCCCGTCG
Organism: Actinobacteria bacterium HGW-Actinobacteria-5; assembly: GCA_002843035.1. Classification (GTDB taxonomy): domain Bacteria; phylum Actinomycetota; class Actinomycetes; order Propionibacteriales; family Propionibacteriaceae; genus Propionicimonas. Next base: position 4,918 of record PHEV01000165.1, read on the forward strand.
TCCGGCCGGGACCCGGGGTCTGGGAGACCGTGACCGCCGCCGGACGCCCCCGCGGCGAGGTCATGGCCTCCACAACCCGATCCCGCGGACGCAGCGGGCCGAGCCTGGCGAGGTAGAACGCATGCCGGACGCGAAGCCTGATCTCGCCGAGGCTCTCGGGCACCTCCGCCACGCAGCCAACCAGCTGCTGGCCGAGCCCGACCCGACCGGGCAGGCGCTGGCGCTCGCCAGCCAGATCCTCGACATCGAGAATCTCCTCGAAGAACTCGTCGTCGAACCGGCCTGGGTGCCTGCCGCGGAGACCGCGGCCGGCTCCCTGGCTACGGCGGGTCGGCTCCTCGGCCGGCGGCCCGACATCGTGCCATCTGAGGTCTGGCCCGCCCTCCAGACGGTCCTCGTCGAGGCAGGCGACCGTGGCCACCGTTAACGCGCTTCTCGCCGCGCTCCACGACCGGACCCTCGAGCCCAGCGCACAACCGTCCACGCCGTCCACGACCGAGATTTCCGGACTCAGCCGACTGTTCGGGAACGCGACCCGAATCCTGGCCCTGATTGACCCCCCACCAGACGTGATGGCCATCCTGCAAGCAATGCCGAAGGCCGAGCCAGCAGACGAACCCGTCAACACCCCGATCACAACAATCGGCTACACCTTGGGGGTTCTCGCCGACACCCTGAACGCCAACCCAGCGACCGTCAGGAACACCGTGAACCGCCCCGGCGTGTCCGGAGACTCGCTGGTTTGATTCCTCAGCTCGCTGCTGAGGGTTGTTGTTGAGCGTAGTGGACCTGCTCGAGGACGGCCGGGGGCATGTCACCGCAGTACTCGTTGAGACGGCGGTGGTTGTACCAGTCGACCCACCTGGCGGTGGCGATCTCGACGGCGTTCACGTCCCGCCAGGGTCCCTGTCGGCGGATGACCTCGGTCTTGTACAGCCCGTTGATGCTCTCGGCCAGCGCGTTGTCGTAGCTGGAGCCGACCGCACCGACGGAGGGCTTGATGCCGGCGTCGGCGAGCCGCTCGCTGTGGGCCAGGGACAGGTACTGGCTGCCGTGGTCGTGGTGGGCGACCAGGGCGGTGAAGTCGTCGCGGTCTTCGTGTTGCCGGGTCCAGATGGCCTGCTCGACCGCGTCGAGGACGAGGTCGGCGGTCATGGTGGTGGCCACCCGCCAGCCCAGGATGCGGCGGGCGTAGGCGTCGATCACGAACGCGACACAGGTCCAGCCGCTCCAGGTGGAGACGTAGGTGAAGTCGGCCACCCACAGCCGGTTCGGCGCGAGCGGCTCGAAGTTGCGGTTCACCAGGTCGGCCGGCTTCGGCCCGGCCCCGGCGATCGTGGTGCGTTTCACCTTGCCACGCACCACACCAGCGAGCCCGTCGGTGCGCATGAGCCGCTCGATCGTGCAGCGGGCCACGGGTATGCCTTCCCGGTTCAGCACCAGCCACACCTTCCGAGGCCCGTACACCCCGAAGTTGTCGGCATGCACCCGGCGGATGTGCTCCAGCAGGACCTCGTCTCGCTGTTGGCGGGTGGTCGGCAGCTTGTCGCGCCACTCGTAGTAGGTCGACGGGGCGATCTTCACACCATGCTCACTGAGCACGGCACAGATCGGCTCCACACCCCATCGCAACCCACCGGCGGCGGGCTGGTGGTCGGCGTGCTCGCGGATGAAGTCCACGATCACTGCCCGGGCCGGTCGAGCTCGG
>PHEV01000006.1 GCA_002843035.1 Actinobacteria bacterium HGW-Actinobacteria-5
TCGGCGACGATCTTCGCCTCCGGCGACCAGATCTCCCGCATCGCCGCGGACGCGTACCGGGTGGCCAGGACGTCGGGAATCATGCGTGGGCCTCCTGGCCGAAAAGGGGACGGTTCTCTTTTCCGTCCAGTCGGGCGAGGTGGCCGAAAAGGAGAACCGTCCCCTTTTCGGCCAACTCAGTCATCGTCCCGCCCCGTTCGGGACGCGGCGAGGGCGATGTCGGAGCGGTGGAAGCCGCCCGGAAGCGTGATGCCGGCCACCTTCGCGTAGGCGGCCTCGCGGGCTTCGGCGAGCGTCGTGCCAGTGCCGACGACGGTGAGGACGCGGCCGCCGGCGCTGACCAGCTGCCCGGACGCGTCCAGCGCCGTCCCGGCGTGGAACACCCCCTCGGCGTCCGCGCCGGTGATCGGGTCGCCCTTGCGCGGCGAGGCGGGATAGCCCTGTGCGGCGACCACCACGCCCACGGCGGCCCCGCTCCCCCATTCCAGCGGGGCGTGGTCGCCGAGCGAGCCGGTCGCCGCGGCGTACAGCACCTCGTAGAGGGGGGTCTGCAACCGGGTCAGCAGCGGCTGGGTCTCCGGGTCGCCGAAGCGGCAGTTGAACTCCACCACCCGGACGCCGCGCGAGGTCAGCGCGAGCCCCGCGTAGACCAACCCGACGAACGGGGTGCCGCGGCGGCGCAGCTCGTCCACGGTCGGCTGGATCACCGTCCGGACGACCTGCGCGGTCAGCCCCTCCGGCGCCCACGGCAGCGGTGTGTAGGCGCCCATGCCGCCCGTGTTCGGCCCGGTGTCGCCCTCGCCCACCCGCTTGAAGTCCTGGGCCGGCTCGAACGGCAGCACGTGCTCACCATCGGACAGCGCGAACAGGCTCACCTCCGGCCCGTCGAGGTACTCCTCGACGATCACCCGCCGGCAGCCCGCCGCGTGCCGGATCGCCGCGTCCCTGTCGTCGGTGACGATCACGCCCTTGCCTGCGGCCAGCCCGTCGTCCTTGACCACGTACGGAGCCCCGAACTCGTCGAGCGCCGCAACCACCTCGTCCATCGAGACGCAGAGCCGGGCGTCAGCGGTGGGCACCCCGGCGGCCTCCATGATCTCCTTGGCGAACGCCTTGCTGCCCTCCAGCATGGCCGCAGCCCCGGACGGCCCGAACACCGGGATGCCCTTCGCGCGCACGTCGTCGGCCACCCCGGCCACCAGCGGCGCCTCCGGGCCGACCACGACCAGGTCGGCACCCAGCTCGACCGCCAGCGCGGCCACCGCCGCTCCGTCCATGGCATCCACCGGGTGGTTCGTGCCCACGGCCGCAGTCCCCGGGTTGCCGGGCGCGATGTGCACGGCCACCTCGGGGTCACGGCCGAGCGCCCACGCCAACGCGTGTTCGCGGCCTCCGGATCCGATCACCAGCACCGTGTGAGTCACGGCGCGATCCTACCGAGGACCGGTGCGGCGGGCCTGTGGCCGTCCACCGTGGTCGAGACCAGATCGTAACCGGAAAGACTCTTTACAGATAGATTCCTTCCAGTTATCTTTCGAAGCAGGCCGCACTGTCGCGGCACGGCGTCGAGCGAGGAGCGAACGTGAAGAAGATCTCCCTGGCACTGGCCGCCACCGCGGTGGCGTTGTCCCTGACCCTGGCCGCCTGCACGTCACCGGCTCCGGCCCCCTCCGGCTCGGCCGCCAGCAGTGCACCGGCCATGGCGGCCACGCTGCGGGTCTGGGCGGGCAGCACCACCCCGATCACCGTCGACTTCAACCCGTTCCACGTCGACACCGCCCTCTACGGCACCTACGGCCCGATCTACGAACCCCTGTTCTTCTTCAACCAGCTCTCCTCGGACGCGCCCGTCCCGATGATCGGCCAGAGCTACAACTACAGCGCGGACGGCAAGACCATCACGATCACCATCAAGCCCGGGCTGAAGTGGAGCGACGGCCAGGCGCTCACCGCGGACGACGTCGCGTTCACGATGGGCTACGGACCCAACAAGACCGACAAGATGATCTCCGCGACCGCCACCGACGACACGACGATCGTGCTGAAGTACTCCAGCCCCCAGTTCACCGCCGCCTCCCAGCTGCTCGGCTCGACCATGATCGTGCCCCGGCACGTCTGGTCGAAGATCGACAACTACATGAAGGAGACCAACGACAACCCGGTCGGGTCCGGCGCCTACGTGGTCAAGACCACCTCGGACGCGTCCTACACGTTCACCGCGAACCCGAACTACCGCGACCCCGTGCCGATCACCAACGTCCAGTTCCTCGGCATCGACTCCAACCAGTCCGGCCAGGACCTGCTCTCCACCGGCCAGATCGACTGGACGGGCATGTTCATCGCCAACCCCGACTCGGTCACCGGCACCGGGGCGATCGGGACCATGAACCAGCAGCAGGACCCGACCGTCATGGTCACCTGCGCGGACGCATCGAAGGGCTGCAAGGGCGACCAGACGGACGTGGCGGTGCGGCAGGCCCTGAACGTCGCCATCGACCGCAGCCAGCTCGCCGAGAAGGCCTGGGTGAACCTGGTCGGCAAGGCCAATCCGGCGTTCGTCCTGCTGCCGCGTGACCAGAAGTGGCTGACCGACTCCAGCCTGGCCGAGTCCCCCCAGACCGCGAACGCCGCGCAGGCCGGCCAGATCCTCGAGGCCGCCGGCTACACCAAGGACGACAAGGGGTTCTACGCCAAGAACGGAAAGGAGATCAGCCTCGACCTGTTCTCCCCGGACGGCTGGACCGACTACAACGACGCCGCCAAGCTGATCGCAGAGCAGGCCGGCAAGGCGGGCATCAAGATCACCGCCCGCACGGTCTCCGAGGCCGAGTACTGGACCCCGGTCACCGACGGCGACTTCCAGCTGGCCATGTACGGCCTCACCCAGTCGGTGGTGGCCGACCCGTTCAGCAACTACGACCAGTACTTCTTCGGCAAGTCCACCGCGAAGGTCGGGGACGCCCCCGTCCGCGGCCAGAACTACTCCCGCTACTCCAACGCCGTGGTGAACGCCGCGGTCGAGGCGGCGGCGGCGACCGACGACGAGGCCACGAAGAAGGCCGAGTACGCGAAGATCCAGGCCCAGATCGCGATCGACCTGCCGTACATCCCGGTGGTGCTGAACGCCTCCCAGGCCTTCTTCAACACGAAGAACTTCACCGGCTGGCCGACCGACGCCAACCTCTACGCCGACCCGCTGCCGTACCTCTCGGTCGCCCCGGCTATCGTTCTGCTCAACCTGAAGCCCGTGCAGTGAGGCCGAGCGCCGCAGGGAGGATGCCATGAAGTTCTACCTGCGGCGGATCGCCTTCTACGTCATCACGGTCTGGGCGGCGGTGTCGCTGAACTTCCTGCTGCCCCGGATGATGCCGGGCGATCCCGCCGCGATCATGATCGGCAAGCTGCGCCGTGCCAGTGGTGGGCGCGAGCTGTCGCCGCAGGTGATCGAGGACATCTACGCCCTACTCGGCGCGGACAAGAACACCTCGCCGTGGGATCAGTACCTCGCCTACTGGGGGCGCCTGCTGCACGGCGACCTGGGGTTGTCGTCCACGCGCTACCCGTACCCGGTGGTCGAACTGATCGGCAACGCACTGCCCTGGACGCTGTTCATGGTCGGCACGGCGACCGTGATCTCCTTCATCCTCGGGATCGTCGGCGGCGCCTGGGTGGGCTGGAGGCGCGGCACCTGGCTCGACCACCTGGTGCCCGCCACGGCACTGCTGCAGTCGATCCCGTACTTCTGGCTGGCCCTGGTGCTGGTCGCGGTGTTCTCCGTCCAGCTCGGCTGGCTGCCGATCGTGGGCGCCTACGACCCGTTCGAGTTCCCGTCCGGGCCGGAGTGGAGCTGGGACTTCTTCGTCTCGGCGCTGCAGCACGCCTTCCTGCCCGCCCTCACGATCGTGATCAGCTCGATCGGCGGCTGGCTGCTCGGCATGCGCAACATGATGGTCTCGACGATGAGCGAGGACTTCGTCGTGACCGCGGAGGCGAAGGGGCTGCGTCCGTCCCGGATCCGCGACCGGTACGCGGCCCGCAACGCCGCGATCCCCTCGCTGGCCGGGTTCAGCATCGCGCTGGCATTCGTGGTGGCCGGCTCGATCGTCACCGAGCAGGTGTTCAGCTACCCGGGGATCGGCAAGCTGATGATCCAGTCGGTACAGGGCCTGGACTACACCCTGATGCAGGGCGTGTTCCTCGTGATCACCCTCACCGTGCTGGCGGCCAACTTCCTGATGGACCTGCTCTACGGCGTGATCGACCCGCGGGTGCGCAGCCATGGCTGACCGGTTCGCAGGCATCCGCTACCTGATGCCCCGGTGGTCGGCCAAGCTCGGCGCCGGCCTGGTGATCGTCGGGCTGATCACGCTGTTCGGGATCGTCGCGCCGTTCTTCACCGCGGACCCGCGGGACTCCAGCAACAAGGGCCTGCTGCCGCCGTCGCCCGAGCACCTCCTGGGCACAACGAAGCTGGGCTACGACGTGCTCGCCCAGCTCGCCACCGGGACGCGGGGCTCGTTGTACGTGGGCCTCCTCGGAGGATTGTCGGCGATGCTGCTGGCGATCGTGTTCGGCATCCTGGCCGGCTACTTCGGCGGCTGGCTGGACGAGGTGCTGATGCTGGCCACCAACATCATGCTGGTCATCCCCGGGCTGCCCCTGGTGATGGTGATCGCCGCCTACGTGCAGAACACCGAGGGGCTGGGCGACTTCGCCCGCAGTTCCACCCTGGTCGCGCTGATCCTCGGCGTCACCGGGTGGGCGGGCTCCGCGGTCGTTCTGCGCGCCCAGGCGCGGTCGCTGCGGACGCGGGAGTACGTGGCGGCCGCGCGAGTCGCCGGTGAGCGCGGCCTGCGGATCATCTTCGTCGAGATCATCCCGAACCTCGTCCCGCTGATCGCCGCCCAGCTGATCTTCGGGGTGATGGCGGCCGTACTCGGCGAGGCCGGATTGAGCTACCTCGGGCTGGGCCCGACCAATTCGATCACGCTCGGCACCATGCTGAACGACGCCCAGACCGGTCAGGCCGTCGGCTCCCACGCCTGGTGGTGGTTCATCCCGCCGGGCGCCATGATCGCGCTGCTCGGCACCGGCCTGGCACTGGTGAACTTCGCCATCGACGAGATCGTGAACCCGAAGCTGCGGCTGGCTCCCCAGGCGGCCCGGCAGCAACGCCGCGCCACCAAGGCGGGCAAGGGCGTCGCCGGAGGAGGTGCGTACGCATGACCACCGGCGCGAGCAGCCCCACCGCCGCGGCCCGGCCTGTCCTGACCACGCGCGAGGTGTCCATCACCTACGAGGTGAACCCGCCCGTCGAAGCGGTGAAGGACGTCTCGCTCACCCTGGAACGCGGGGAGATCCTCGGGCTGGCCGGCGAGTCCGGCTGCGGCAAGACCACGCTGGCCTACGGCATGAACCGGCTGCTGAAGGCGCCCGCGGTGATGAGGTCCGGACAGGTCACCTTCCACGACGCCTCCGGCACCGACATCGACGTCACCACCCTGGACGGTGAGGCGCTGCGCCGGTTCCGCTGGGACAAGGTGTCAATGGTGTTCCAGGGCTCCATGAACTCGCTGAACCCGGTGATGAACGTCCGCACCCAGCTCGGTGACGTCTTCACGACCCACCGGCCCGGCATGTCCAGGGCCGAGCGCGACCAGCGCTGCGCCGAACTGCTCGACCTGGTCGGCGTCGACCCGCGACGGATGTCCGCGTTCCCGCACGAGCTGTCCGGCGGCATGCGGCAGCGGGTGATGATCGCGATGGCGCTCGCCCTGGAGCCCCAGGTGATGATCATGGACGAGCCCACGACGGCGCTGGACGTGGTCGTGCAGCGCGGCATCGTCCGCCAGCTGATGCGGCTGCGGGAGCGGCTCGGGTTCGCGGTGATCTTCATCACCCACGACCTGCCCCTGCTGATCGAGATCAGCGACCGGATCGCGATCATGAAGGACGGCCGGATCGTCGAGGAGGCGACCGCGGAGGAGATCTATCGCACGCCGCAGGACGCCTACACCCGACAGCTGCTGGCCAGCTTCCCGAGCCTGACCGGCGCCCGGGGTGGCTTCGTCCGCTCCGGTTCGCCGGTCGAGCCCGGCCCGACCCCGGCAGGAGGCCAGTGATGTCCGGCTCACTCGAGGTGCGCAACCTCCACAAGGACTTCCGGCTCCGCAACGGCGTGAGCTTCTCCACCCTGCACGCGGTGGCGGATGCCTCCTTCGCCGTCGAGCCGGGCCGGACCGTTGCCCTGGTCGGCGAGAGCGGCTCGGGCAAGTCCACGATCGCCCGGATCATCACCAAGCTCGAGACGCCGACGTCCGGCGAGGTGCTCCTCGATGGACGGCCCACACCGCGGCACGCCACCCGCGAGTACCGCCGCCAGGTGCAGATGGTGTTCCAGGACCCGTTCGCCTCGCTCAACCCGTTCCACTCGATCAGCCATCACATCGAGCGGCCGCTCCGGCTGCACCACCCCGGCCTGAGCGCCGATCAGCTACGGTCCCGTGTCGTGGAGTTGCTCGAGCGGGTACACCTGACGCCGGGCGAGACCTACCTCGAGCGACGCCCGCACGAGCTCTCCGGTGGCCAGCGCCAGCGCGTGGCGATCGCCCGGGCGCTGGCTCCCGGCGCCCGTTTCGTGGTGGCGGACGAGCCGGTGTCGATGCTGGACGTCTCGATCCGGGTCGGCGTGCTGAACCTCCTCGCCGACCTGCAGCGGGCCGAGGGCCTGGGCGTCCTCTACATCACCCACGACCTCGCCACCGCGCGGCACTTCTCCGACGAGATCCTGGTCATGTACCGGGGACGGATCGTCGAGCGTGGACCCTCGGACGAGGTGATCCTCAACCCGCGGCACGAGTACACCCGGAAGCTGCGCGAGGCGGCCGCCGACCCCGACCGGCTCGGCCAGTTGCGTGACGAGGTGCGCAGCGAGATGACAGGGGGCCCCGCATGAGCACGGGCGCGGGCACACCGGCCTGGCTGGCCACCCAGAACGACCGGACGGCGTTCCGGCTCCTGCTCGAGCACGGTCCGCTCAGCCGGTCACAGCTCGGGGAGCTGTCCGGCGCGTCCAGGCCGACCGCAGGGCAGATGATCGCGCGGCTGGAACGTGCCGGGCTGATCGCCCCGGCCGGGCAGACCTCCGGGGCGCGGGGACCGAACGCGACCGCCTACGGCGTCCGCACCGACAGCCTCACCGGAGTCGCGGTGAGCATCCTCGACGACCGGATCGAGACCACCCTGGTCGATCCGACGGATGCCGACCACCCGGTGGTCGTGCTGCCCACCGCGGGGGCCGACCGCTCCCCCGCCGCCGACGTGGTGCGGGCGGTGCAGGCTGCCGCCGGCGCGGCAGAGGTGGACCGGGCCTCGGTGAGTGTGGTCGCGGTCGGTGTCCAGGCCGCCTTCGATGCGGACGCCGACCGGCTGTCCTTCACCGACACGCTGCCCGGCTGGCCCGAGCGCGGCGCCCGCGTCCGGATCGAGCAGGCCACCGGACTCGGCGTCGTGCTGGAGAACGACGTGAACCTCGCCACCATGGCGGAGGCTGCGGCCACCGGCCTGGACGACTTCGCCTACCTCTGGCTGGGGACGGGCCTCGGCGCAGGGCTGCTCGTCGGCGGGGTGGTGCGCCGCGGCGCGTCCGGCTCCGTGGGCGAGATCGGCTACCTGGAGGTGCCGCGCTCTGCCGCGGCGATCGACCCCGATGCGCACGACTTCACCGACCTGCTCGGCGGACCGGCCGTGACCGCGCTGCTCGGCGGCCCCGACCTGGCCTCCGCGCTGTCGCGGCTACCGTCGCGCCCGGAAGCGCTCGGCACGCTCGCCGACCGGATCGCCCTGCTGCTGGAGCCTGTCGCCGCAGTGGTCGACCCCGCGTGCGTGGTGCTCGGCGGCCCCACCGGCCTGGCCGGAGGGGACGCTCTCGCCGGACTCGTCCGCAAGCGCCTGGCCGGGCGGCGCGAGGTGGGCGTCCAGGCCGCGCGGGCCGGCGAACAGCCGGTCCTGCGGGGGGCTCGGCGACTGCTCGTCACCGGCATCCGCGAACGTCTCGAGGACGCGATCGTCGCGTCCGTGACCAAGGAGGACTGATGAAGCTCGCCATCGTCGGCGGCGGCTCGACCTATACCCCGGAGCTGATCGACGGCTTCACCCGCACCGGCCTGCCGCTGGGCGAGGTGCACCTGGTCGACCCGAACCCCGATCGGCTCGGCCCGGTGGCGGCGATGGCCCGGCGCATGCTCGCGCGGGCCGGGCATCCGGCGAGGGTGGTGCCGACCACTGACCTGGTCGCCGGCGTCGAGGACGCGGACGCCGTGCTGCTACAGCTGCGCGTGGGCGGCCAGGACACCCGCCGCCAGGACGAGACGTGGCCGCACGAGGAGCACTGCATCGGCCAGGAGACCACCGGGCCCGGCGGCTTCGCGAAGGCCCTGCGCACCGTCCCGGTCGTGCTGGAGATCGCCGAGGTCGTGCGACAGCACGCGTTGCCCGACGCCTGGATCGTCGACTTCACGAACCCGGTCGGCATCGTGACCAGGGCCCTGCTGCAGGCCGGGCACCGCGCGGTGGGCCTGTGCAACGTGGCGATCGGCTTCCAGCGCCGGTTCGCCGCTGCGCTCGGGGTGCTGCCCGACGAGGTGAGCCTGGGTCACGTGGGCCTGAACCACCTCACCTGGGAGCGCAGCGTGACCGTCGACGGTACCGACCGCCTGCCCGGCATGCTCGCCGAGCACCTCGGCGACCTGGCCGAAGAGGTGGAACTCGCCCCGGCCCTGCTCGCCCAGCTCGGGATGGTGCCGTCCTACTACCTGCGCTACTACTACGCCCACGACGAGGTCCTGGCCGAGCAGCTGCGCGAGCCCACCCGGGCCGAAGCGGTGAAGGCGATCGAGGACGAACTGCTCGCGCTGTACGCCGACCCGGCCGTCGCCACCTTGCCCGAGGCGCTGGAGCGCCGCGGCGGCGCGTTCTACTCCGAGGCCGCTGTCGAGTTGCTGGACGCGATGCGGGGGACCCCCGGCCCCGCCCGCGTGGTCAACCTGCGCAACGACGGCACCCTGCCCTTCCTGCCCGACGACCATGTGATCGAGGTGCCGGCCCGGTTCGGCGATGGACGGTTCGTGGCCGAACCGGTCGCGCCGCTGCCCGACGACCTCGCGGGCCTGATCGCCGCGGTGGCCGGCTACGAGCGGCTCGCCCTGGACGCCGCCGTGCACGGCGGCCGCGATCGCGTGCTGCGGGCGATGCGCGCGCACCCGCTGGTCCTGCAGCACGATCGGGCCGAGCGGCTCACCGACCTGCTGCTGGCCGAGAACGCGAGGTTCCTGCCGTGGGCCTGAGCTCCGTGGTCGTCGCCGTGGACGGCGGCGGCTCCAAGACCGACGCGGTCGCCGTCAGCCTCGACGGCGAGGTCGTCGGCCGCACCCGTGGCCCCGGAAGCAGTCCCCACGACGTCGGGCTGGGGGCTTCGGTCGCGCTGATCGACACGCTCGTCCGCGAGGTGGCCGGCGGGGCAGGAGTGCGGCAGGCCTCGGTGTACCTCTCCGGCCTCGACCTGCCCGCAGAGATCGACGCCTACCGGGAAGCGCTGACCGGGCTGCCGTGGGCCTCCGGTGGGCTGGACGTCGACAACGACCTTTTCGCGCTGCTGCGCTCCGGCACCGACGAGCCGGACGCGGTGGCCGTGGTCTGCGGCACCGGGATGAATGCCGTCGGGGTGCGCGCGGACGGGGCCCGGGTCCGGTTCCTCGCGGTCGGGCCCGTCTCGGGAGACTGGGGTGGCGGTAGCGGGCTGGGCGGTGAGGCGCTCTGGCACGCCGCTCGGGACGTGGACGGACGCGGCCCCCACACTCTGCTCACCGACGCCGTGGCCAGCCACTTCGGCGTGCCGGTGCCGACGCTGACCGAGCAGTTGCACCTGGGGGGTCGCGACCATTCCGAACTCGCCGGGCTGGCCCCCGCGGTGTTCGCCGCCGCCGACGCGGGGGATGCGGTGGCGCAGGGGCTGGTGGACCGACAGGCCGACGAGGTGGTGGCGTTCGTCCGGGCGTGTGTGACCCGGCTGGACCTGACCGCGGCGCCCGTCCCCGTGGTGCTCGGCGGCAGCATCCTTCGGGCCGGTCACGCCCGCCTCGACGACCGGATCGCCGCCGGGGTCGCGAAGGTCGCCCCGCGGGCCCGGATCATCACGCCGTCCCAACCGCCGATCGAGGGCGCCGTCCTGCTTGCGCTCACCGCAGCGGGCTCGACCCCGGAAGCCCTGACCCGGGCTGGAGCCGGACCCGTGCGTGAGCGACCTCAGGAGCGCAGCGCGTAGAGCCAGGCGAGCAGGTAGGTGCGACTCATCCCGTCGTCGATCGAGGTGTCCGAGAGTTTCCCGGCCACGGCAATCGCACGATCCCGGTCATCGGGCCCTGCCAGCGCGGAGTACATCAGGATGTAGTCGCCGAACTTCTGATCGAAGTCGTCCCCGACCGCCTCGGTGACATTCGCACGGATCGACTCCGGGTCGCCAGCGAGGTACATCGACGTCGGGCTCATCGGCAGCAGCAGGATGCCCAGCTTGGCGGCCGGCTCGGGAGAGAACCAGGTCGCGTAATCACGCTTGCCGCCCCAGTTCAGGCTGATGATCCGGTGGCCGTAGCCGCGCAGGCCGGACAGGTCCGGATTCAGCCACTCGGTGGCCGAGGAGCGCGCCTCCAGCGAGAGCATCCAGTCGGCCTCGTCGGCCAGCGGCTGGTATCCGACAGCCCTGCCCCACAGCGCGAGCCCTGCGTAGGCGTTGACGGCCTCCGACACCGACTCCTGGTTGTTGCCGTCCGCGAACGGGGAGGTGCCGGAAGCCCAGGAGTGCCCCGCGTAGGCATCGAAGGCGCGCCTGTCGGGGAAGTAGCTGTTGCCTGCGCTGCCGATGTCTGCCGCGACCAGGTTCATCACCGGAGCGAGCCTGCTCGCTGCCGAAGGATCGTGGCCGGCGAGCACGCCCGCCGCGTACAGGAAGTAGCCGTAGTGGAAGTGATGGTCGTTGTACTCGTCGCTGCCGAAGGCCGCAACGTGCCCGATCACCCCTTTGGTGGACGGGTCGTAGCCGAAGCAGAACGCGTCCCGCGTCGCGCAGCCCTCGGGATCTGTCCACGTGGTCAGCTGCTCGTCGAGGGTCGCGGCCAGCTTCGAGGCCCGGTCGTCGAGGCCGAGCGCGTCGGCCACCATCAGCAGCATCGCCACCCGCTGCAGGGCCTTCCCGCCGAAGTAGGTGTCGGCCGGGAAGGCGGGGAGCGAAGCGATGTCAGCGTCGAGCTGCCGGGTCAGCGAAGCCCGCTCGGCGGAGGTGACGTCGCTGAGGTCGAGGCTCGCCGACGCCCGCGTCCGCGGTGTCGTCCAGCTCAGCTCAGTACCGGCGCACAGTCGCAGCGTCCCGTAGATCGACGGGTACTCGCCGAGCGTGCAGGTCCCGCCCGCCTGCTGGGGCAGTCGGGCGATCGCGGTCGGCCCGTCGCTCGCGTAGGCGAGCGTCGTGTCGACCTGGTCCTCCCCCACCCGGTAGGCGATCGACGATCCGGTCGGGACGTGTGCGGACGCGGCGAGCAGCCCGCCCGGTTCCTGTCCGTCGGGTACCGCCCAGAACACGACCTGACCGCCGGCGGAGACCCGAACGGAGGTTCCGGACACCTCCGCGCTCCCGGTGGCCATCGCATAGTGGGTCGCGCCGAACTGGGCGACCCACAGCCCGTCCCCTGCCGCGGTGAAGCCGTCGGGGATGGTGAGCGTTGTCGCCCGGGACGCCGCCCAGGCAACGAACGGCCAGCCTTGGGCGATCGTGGTGTGGCCGATGGCCTTCCCGTCCGCGTCCCGGTTCTCCATCACGACGACGGACGGATCGTCGCTCGTCACGACGGACGTCCTGGCGCCCAGCCCGACGTCCACCACGGGGGCGTAGCCTCCCGCAATCGTGTCCGCGCCGGCGGTCACCGTCGGCAGGCCGAAAGCGAAGCCGTCGTCGGTCAGCCCGAACGAGAGCGGGAGGGGGAACACCGGCTGCGGCTTGGCGCCGAAGACCAGGCCCGAGTACCAGCGGTTCGTCGGAGGCGTGAGGCCGTCGCCCAGGCGGACGCCGTCCAGTGGTTTCGCCGCCACCGGGCTGATCCCGTCGACCGCACTCGAGACCTGCTGATCGCCGAAGACCGTCGCCGTCGAGGTCGGCGTCGCGCCCGGCACCCCGTCGGCCGGGTCCATCATGCCGGCGCAGCCCGCCAGCGGCATAAGCGCGGCAGCGAGGATCGCGGCGAACCTCATCGAAGGCCCACCTGCTGCAGCAGGTCGTTCACCGCGTCAGTGATCGGCGCGAACCAGCTGCTGTCAGCCAGCCCGACCGTGACGATCACCGGTGCCCCCGGCTCGGCCAGGGTCTGCTGGTCCAGGCCGCGCAGCGCGTCGGAGGTGATCCTCAACGTGCTCACGGTGCCGTCGACGCCGCTGGTCACAGAGACCTTCTCCACAGTGCCCGTGACCACCTGGTCGTTGGGCAGCGTGATCCGCGCAGGCTCGCCGGTCGCCACGCGGGCGTAGTCGCGCGGAACCAGCCGGAAGCTGGCCTCGACGTAGCGCTCACCCCCGGTCAGCTCGGCAAGGGCTCCGCCCGCGGGCACGGAGTTGCCCTGCATGGCGTTGAGCTTGTCGATCCTTCCGGCCGTGACCGCGTAGTAGGTGATCGTCCCGCTCGCCCGGTTGAGCTTGTAGGCCTCGGTGTCCGCGACCTCGAGACCGTTGGCGATGTCCTCCTTCAGCTGCAGGCTCTGCACGACGAACAGCTCCTGCCCGGACTCGACGGTGTCGCCCTCCGCGACCAGTTGCCTGACCACCGTGCCGGCGTGATCGGCACCGACGGTGTAGGTGTCGGCCGCGACCTGGGCGGAGTAGCTGGTGATCTGGTTCTGCCGATGGTTGAAGATCAGGGTCAGTCCGAACACGAGCGCGATCACGGCGGCCACGCCGCCGAACAGTCGGAAGCGATTCTCCCAGGTCATGACAGTCCTCCTTCGGTGCGGGCGCCCAGCAGGGCGAACCGGCGGGGTGGGCGTTCCTTGGCCCGGACGGGCAGGCCCGCCGGACGCGGACGGAAGTGCTCGACGACGGCGACGGCGAGGAACGCCCCCAGTGCCGCAGTGTTGGTGAGGTTCCACGCGGTGGCGAGCGACAACTGGGTGTTGTTCAGGTCTCGCCAGATCGCCACGGCCGAGGTCAGGGCGAGGAATACGAACAGGTACACCTGCGGCCTGATGAACGCGAACGGAGAGCTGCGCCGGCCCTCGGAGCCGGTCACGTGCCAGCGTTGCTCCTTGCCCGAGAGGGCGTTCATGAGCGCCTGGTGGTAGATCGGGAAGCTCGCCGTGGAGAGCAGCAGTACCTCCCACCGGAACGAGCCCAGGGTGAAGGACGCCAGCAGGATCTGCATCACGTAGAACCCCGCGTACGCCAGGGCCCAGGTGGTGAAGCTCGTCCCGAGCGTCACTGGCCGAAGGTCGAAGAACACCTCGAGGGCCGGAACGAGCAGCAGCACGCCCGGGGCGATCCCGGTCAGATAGTGGGTGGCGGTGACGAAGTACATCAGGCGCTGGTCGAGCGTGAGCCGGCGCCTGGGACTCAGCGGGTTGTGCGTGAACAGGATCTCGAAACCGCCGGTCGCCCAGCGAAGCTGCTGCTTGGTGTAGTCCTCGATCGTCTCCGGCGCATCGCCGACGGCCAGCACGTCGGGGATGTAGACACTGCGCCAGCCGCGCTCGTGCAGCATCAGCGACGTCCACACGTCCTCCGACTTGGAGTCGGTGTAGATTCCGCCGACGTCGTCGACCGCGGTTCGCCGGAACACCACGTTGGTGCCCACGCAGAAGGCCGCGTTGAAGTGATTGCGCCCGGGCTGGACGAAGCGGTAGAAGACGGTCTGCATGTAGCCCGCGCCGCGCGAGACGAAGTTCCTGAGGTTGCCGTAACTCTGCGGGGTCTGCACGAAGGCGACGGCAGGATCGGTGAAGAAGGGCATGGTCTCAACCAGGAACTCGGGCCTGGGCACGAAATCCGCGTCGAAGATGCAGAAGTAGTCGGTCTTGATCTGGCTGAGCGCGTGATTCACGTTGCCCGCCTTCGCCCCGCCGCTGCTCAGCCGCCGCAGATACCCGACCCCGAGCTCGGCCGCGAGGTCGCGGACCTCGTCGCTCCTGCCGTCGTCGAGGATCCACGTCGAGTGGCGTCCACGGACGTCCCGTGCAGCGCTGGCGGTACGCCGGATCACGTCGAGCGGTTCGCCGTAACACGTGATCAGGACGGCGACGGAGACTTCCTTCCCGTCGAGCAGGAGGGGTGCGTCCTGCTCGGGCCGGTCGTCGAGGAGCGCCTGCCGGGCAGCGAAGTAGGCGTGGTCACGTGGGCTCTTCGAACCGGCGAGGATGGTCCACATCGCCAGCAGGGCATGGGTGATCAGGATCGCCTCGGCGACGATCACCAGGCTGTAGGGCAGGGCGTCACCCCGGCTGGCCGGGTTGAGCAGGAAGACCGCGTAGAAGACGATGCCGCCGGTCGCAATGAGCGTGAGCAGGATCATCACCGGCGAGTAGGGATTCCGGACCAGCTCCCTGCGGGCCAATTCATCCGGACCGGCGACCGATCTCAAGTCATGGGTTGGCATTTCGATCCCTGGAGTCGTGATGCCGCAGGCGTGCCTCGGGAGGCTTCCCGCGGCGTCGCTGAAAGGGCAAAGCCGGCACTCGAGAGAATCCCGTCCGGCATTGTCGTGGTCGGGGTGTTCCCCGTCCATTGCTTTCCACGGTGGCAGGCATGGACCCGGATCGCAAATCCCGAAGTCGGAGATCTCAGGCAGCCTCGCCAGAATTCGCAGTACCACTGACGAAATGCTTACGCAAAGTTGCCCATGAAGCCGAACATCAGCACGCTGAACAGTACGAAGGTGCCGAGCACGGCCCACCACCGCCACGAGACCCTGCCGGTGCGTGCGTCCATGCCGGTCGCGACCACGGCTGCGATGGTGGTGCCGAGGTTCAGGGCGGTCATGAACAGCCCGAACCAGTAGATGCGCCCGTCCACCTGGATCCAGGAGATGTAGGCGACGGTGAGGAAGCACGCGGTGAGACCCAGGAAGCTGAGCAGGATCGGCACCCACCAGGGCGTCGGGGTGGGCAGCTTCTTCGCCATGGTCAGAGCAGGTCGTGCAGCATCACGACCTGCTCGCGGGACGGACCCACGCCGATGCCCGAGATGCGGCAGCGCACCAGCTCCTCGAGCCGGCGCACGTATGCCTGGGTGCTCTTCGGGAGTTCCGCGAACGTGCGGCAGCCCGAGATGTCCTCGGTCCAGCCGTCGAGGTACTCATAGACCGGGACCGCGTGGTGGAAGTCGGTCTGGGTCATCGGCAGGGTGGACGTGCGCTCGCCGTTGACGTCGTAGGCGACGCAGACCGGGATCTTCTCCCACCCGGTGAGGATGTCGAGCTTGGTCAGGAACATGTCGGTGAAGGCGTTCGCGGTCACGGCCGCCTCCACCACCAGCGCGTCGAACCAGCCGCAGCGACGATTGCGTCCGGTGGTGGTGCCGAACTCGGCGCCCTCCTGGCGCAGCCGCTCACCGTCCGCGTCCAGGAGTTCGGTGGGGAACGGGCCCTCACCGACCCGGGTGGTGTAGGCCTTCATGATCCCGATCACGCGGTCGATCCGCATCGGGCCGACCCCGGATCCGGTACAGGCGCCGGCGGCGATCGGGTTGGAACTGGTCACGTAGGGATAGGTGCCGTGGTCGACGTCCAGGTGGTGGGCCTGGGCGCCCTCGAACAGCACGACCCTGTTCTGGTCCAGGGCGGTGTTCAGGGCGCGCACCACATCAGTGACCATCGGCCGGACCCGCTCGGCGTGCACCAGCAGCTCCTCGGTGACCTCCGCGGGCTCGATGGCCCGGCGGTTGTAGACCTTCACCAGCAGGTGGTTCTTCTGCTCGAGCGCCGCCTCGACCTTCTGGGCGAGGATCTTCTCGTCGAACAGGTCCTGCACCCGGATGCCGAGCCGGTTGATCTTGTCGGAGTAGGCCGGGCCGATCCCGCGTCCGGTGGTGCCGATCCTGCGGTTGCCCAGGAAGCGCTCGGTGACCTTGTCCATCACCTTGTGGTAGGAGGCGATGATGTGGGCGTTGGCCGAGATGAGCAGCTTTGAGGTGTCCACGCCGCGAGCGCTCAGGCCGTCGATCTCCTCGAACAGGACGTCGAGGTCGATCACCACGCCGTTGGCGATCACGGGCGTGCTGGAGGGCGAGAGGATGCCGGAGGGGAGCAGGTGCAGCGCGTACTTCTCGCCGTTCACCACCAGGGTGTGACCGGCGTTGTTGCCCCCGGAGTAGCGGACGGTGTAGTCGACCCGGTTGCCCAGCTGGTCGGTAGCCTTGCCCTTGCCCTCGTCGCCCCATTGCGCGCCGACGACCACGATTCCCGGCATGGTCTGCCCCTTCTCAGTCAGAAAGCCCGCGGCAATGCCGACCGGGCTCTTGCGGCCTTACCTTACCGGCTGCGCGGCACGGCCGACCCGATCGCGCTCAGGCCGCGAGCAGCCGGACGCCACCGGTGAGGACGAGCAGGGCGATCAGGTTTGCCGCGACGGCCAGCCAGAACGCCAGCTGGAAGCTCGTCTTGCGGTTCTTGTGCCGCAGCACCTGCTGGGCCACGACCGCGCCCGGCCAGCCACCGAGCAGCGAGGCCAGCAGCAGCGTCCGCTCGGGAGTGCGCCGGGTGCCAGCCACCGCCGCCCGCTTGTCCGCGGCGTACAGCAGGTAGGCCAGCACACTCAGGACGAGGTAGGCCAGCGGGAACCAGAGCGCTGCGCCCAGGCGAGCGACGGCGAGCCACAGGTACGCGGCGACGGCCAGCACCGGGAGGAAGGCCGCCCAGTCGATCGCGCCGCGGCGCGGGGGCCGACGGGTGGCGTGACCCGGCAACGCGTGGACCCGGCTGGCCCGGACCGCGCACGGGCGTCCGTCCGGTGCGGACCCGACCTCGAACTGCACGAAGTCGCCGGACTGCGGACGTCCGCCGGCCGGGTCGAAGGCGGAGATGTGTACGAACGTCCGCCGTCCACCGGTCTCGACGAACCCGAACCCCCGTTCGTCGCTCCACTCGGCGAGCACGCCCGTATGGCGGGCGGCGCGCGGACTCATGCCGCGATCGTAGCGGTGGCCGGACCGGTCCCTGCCCGACGTGGCGCAGTCGGTACCGCGATCCGGCTGCACTGCCCCGGTGTGGCTCGGCCGATGAGGATTGCCGGCAAGTGGCGACCCAAGGAGATAGTCTGAGAGCGCTTCCAGTGCGCTGGCCACGTTGTTCCGGCCGCGCTGGCGGCAGCACCGGCGACCACACCTCAGCGGGGAGGCAACCCATGCAGTACGGGCATTTCGACGACGCGGCCCGCGAGTACGTCATCACCACGCCGCGCACGCCGTATCCCTGGATCAACTACCTGGGTTCCGAGGAGTTCTTCTCCCTGCGGTCCCACCTGGGCGGCGGCTACTCGTTCTACCGCGACGCCCGGATGCGCAGGCTCACCCGCTACCGCTACAACAACCTGCCCACCGACGCGGGCGGGCACTACCTCTACGTCAACGACGGCGGCGATGTGTGGTCACCGACCTGGATGCCGGTCCAGGCCGAACTGGACCGCTTCGAGGCGCGCCACGGCCTGGGCTACTCGACGATCACCGGCGCGCGCGGCGGGGCGGAGGTGAGCACCACCTCCTTCGTCCCGATCGGGGTGAACGCCGAGGTGCAGCGGGTGCGGGTCTCCAACCTCACCGACGCCGCCAAACACCTCACCCTGTTCTCCTTCGTCGAGTTCGCGCTCTGGAATGCCTACGACGACCAGACGAACTACCAGCGCAATCTCTCCATCGGCGAGGTCGAGGTCGAGCCGCACACCCCGTCGGGCGGATCGGCGATCTACCACCGCACCGAGTACCGCGAGCGGCGCAACCACTATGCGGTGTTCGCCGTGAACGCTCCTGCGGCGGGCTTCGACACCGACCGCGAGACCTTCCTCGGCGGCCCGTACGCATCCTTCGCCGACGCCGCCGTGCCCCGCACGGGCCACTCGGCGAACTCCGTCGCCTCCGGCTGGTACCCGATCGGCTCGCACAGCATCGAACTCGATCTGGCGCCCGGCGCGACCACAGACCTCGTCCTCGTGCTCGGGTATCTGGAGAACGAGCCGGACGCGAAGTGGGCCGACCCCGAACAGCAGGTGATCAACAAGTCCGGCGCGCATGACCTCCTGGCCCGTTTCGCGACCGCCGACGCGGCCGACGCGGCGCTGGTCGAGCTGAAGGACTACTGGACCAGCCTGCTGGACACCTACACGGTCGCCTCCACCGACCCGAAGCTCGACCGGATGGTCAACGTCTGGAACCAGTACCAGTGCATGGTCACCTTCAACATGTCCCGCTCGGCCTCCTACTTCGAGACCGGGATCGGCCGCGGCATGGGCTTCCGGGACTCCAACCAGGACCTGCTGGGCTTCGTCCACCTGGTGCCGGAACGGGCGCGCGAGCGGATCATCGACATCGCGTCCACCCAGTTCACCGACGGCAGTGCCTACCACCAGTACCAGCCCCTGACCAAGCGCGGGAACAACGACGTCGGCTCGGGCTTCAACGACGACCCGCTGTGGCTGGTGGCGGGGGTGGCCGGCTACCTGAAGGAGACCGGCGACGACTCGATCCTGGACGAGCCGGTGCCGTTCGACAACGAGCCGGGCAGCGAAGCTCCCCTCTGGGAGCACCTGGTGCGCTCCTTCGAGTTCGTGCGAAACCACCTCGGCCCGCACGGCCTGCCCCTGATCGGGCGCGCCGACTGGAACGACTGCCTGAACCTGAACTGCTTCTCCGCCGAGCCGGGCGAACCGTTCCAGACCACGGAGAACAAGGCCGGCGGCGCCGCAGAGTCGGTGTTCATCGCCGCCCAGTTCGTGCTGTACGGCACCGATTACGCGGCCATCGCCCGCCGGCGTGGTCTGGATGCGGTGGCCGCGGACGCCGAGGCCGCGGTCGAGCGGATGCGGTCGACGATCCTCGAGCACGGCTGGGACGGCGAGTGGTTCCTGCGGGCCTACGACTACTTCGGCCACCCGGTGGGCACGGGCGCGGACAGCGAGGGACGGATCTGGATCGAGCCGCAGGGGTTCGCGGTGATGGCGGGAGTCGGGCTGGGTTCGGGCCCGGACGACACCACCGCCCCGGCCGTCCGGGCGCTGGATTCCGTCGCCGAACTGCTCGGCCCCCCGCACGGCCTCGTGCTGCAGTACCCCGCCTACACCACCTACCGGATCGAGCTGGGCGAGGTGTCCACCTACCCGCCGGGCTACAAGGAGAACGGCGGCGTGTTCTGCCACAACAACCCGTGGGTGATCATCGCCGAGACGATCCTCGGACGGGGCGCGCGCGCCTTCGACTACTACCGGCGGATCACCCCGTCCTACCGGGAGGAGATCAGCGACGTCCACCGGCTCGAGCCCTACGTCTACGCCCAGATGATCGCGGGCAAGCAGGCAGTCCGGGCCGGCGAGGCGAAGAACTCCTGGCTGACCGGTACCGCGGCCTGGAACTTCGTTGCGGTCTCGCAGTACCTGCTCGGCGTCCGCCCCGACTACGACGCCCTGGTGATCGACCCGCAACTGGGCCCGGACGTGCCCTCATGCACGGTCACCCGGAAACTGCGCGGTGCCACCTACATCGTCGAGGTGACCAACTCCGGCGCCGAGGGCTCCCGGGCGCGCCTCGTCGTCGACGGGACGCCGGTGGCCGGCAACCGGGTGCCCTACGCCCCGCAGGGCAGCACCGTCCGCATCCTCGCCACCCTGTAGGCGCGAAACGGCCCGGGGCCGAAGCCCCGGGCCGCCGCAGACCGGTCTGCGAGGATCAGCCGATGGTCTTGCCGACGCTGCGCAGGTAGGTGCAGGCCTCCACGACGCGAGCGGAGAGCCCGCCCTCGGCCGCCTTGCCCCAGGCGCGGGGGTCGTACTGCTTCTTGTTGCCGACCTCGCCGTCGATCTTGAGGACGCCCTCGTAGTTCTTCAGCATCCAGTCCACGACCGGACGGGTGAAGGCGTACTGGGTGTCGGTGTCGATGTTCATCTTCACGACGCCGTAGTCGACCGCGTCCGAGATCTCCTGCGGGGTGGAGCCGGAGCCGCCGTGGAAGACCAGGTCGAACGGCTTCTCCTTGCCGTACTTGGCGCCGACCGCGTCCTGGATCTCCTTGAGCACCGCCGGACGCAGCTTGACCGAACCCGGCTTGTACACGCCGTGCACGTTGCCGAAGGTGAGCGCGGTCATGTACCGGCCCTTCTCGCCCAGGCCGAGCACCTCGATGGCGCGCAGGCCGTCCTCGACGGTAGTGTACAGCTTCTCGTTGATCTCGGCCTTGACGCCGTCCTCCTCGCCGCCGACCACGCCGACCTCGATCTCGAGGATCTGGTGGGCCTTGCTGGTCAGCGCGAGCAGCTCGTCAGCCAGGGCCAGGTTCTGCTCCATCGGAACGGCCGAGCCGTCCCACATGTGCGACTGGAACAGGGGCTCGAGGCCCTTGTCGACGCGCGCCTGGGAGATCGCGATCAGCGGCTTCACCCAGGTCTCGATCTTGTCGACCTGGGCGTGGTCGGTGTGCACGACGACGTTGATCGGGTAGTTCTTCGCCACGACGTGGGCGTACTCGGCCAAGGCGACTGCGCCGGCGACGCGGTCCTTGATGGTCGGGCCGGAGGCGTACTCCGCACCACCGATGCTGACCTGGATGATGCCGTCCGAGCCAGCCTCGGCGAAGCCCGCGAGGGCAGCGTTCAGGGTCTGCGAAGAGGTGATGTTGATTGCCGGGTAGGCGTACTTGCCGCTCTTCGCGGCATCGAGCATCTCGGCGTACTTCTCGGGACTGGCAATGGGCATTCGGTTGACCTCTCCTAGGTGACAGCGGCCCGCGACAACGCGACCCGCCTGGCAGAACAGCTCCAGTCTCTCAAATGTGGGACGGCGATGCTCCAACCCGGCAGAGATTGGACGCGGCATTCGAGGCATCGCCGCAGGGACGTCCCTGCGAGCGCGCGTCACCGTCCGGGAGGGTGCGGGTCCGGCCAGGCCCGCCTCCGGCTCAGTCCAGGCGGGAGAGGTCCACCCAGGCCCGCCCGGCGGACAGCACGCGGACCGCGGCATCCAGAGTGGCCGGCATGGTGTCGGTGTAGTCCAGCGGCACCCGGCTGGTGGAACGGTCGCGGCCGGTCGTCACGAGGGCCGTGGACGAGCCGAGGGCGCCCGGACGGACCACCACCGAGCCCACCTCGGGCCAGACCAGCCAGCGCTGGCCGATCAGGATGCCGTCACGGTTCAGGCCGATGGCCAGGCCGGGCCGGGCGAGCTCGGCGTCCCTGCGCACGCGCAACAGCTGGATCACGCTGAACCCCACCGAGACAAGCCCGGCCGCTGCGGAGGTCCCGATGATCCACGGGGCCCAGGCACCGAACTGCTCGGGCCACACCCACCAGGCGACGCCCGCGATCACGATGCCCAGCACCATCGAGCCGATTCGCCACAGCAGCAGGCTGCGCGCCTGCGCGAGGTGCCGCTCGGCCACGCCCTCGGCGTAGTAGATCCCGTACTCGTCGTTCATCGCGCTCAATCCTAGGCTCGCCGTGGCCCGGGTTGGGGACGGTTCCTAACCCGGTCCAGCCTCAGCAGGTGGACCGGGTTCGGAACCGTCCCCGATTCGGTCCGGGTTACCGGAGCCACTGCAGCGACCAGTGGTACATCGCGATCGCCGCGGCGGCGCCGGCGTTCAGCGACCGGGTCGAGCCGTACTGGGTGATCGCCACCACCCGCTCGCAGGCGGCGGCGAGCTCCTCGGTGAGGCCGGGGCCCTCCGAGCCGAAGACCAGGCAGCAGTGCTCGGGCAGGGCCTGCCCCTCCAGCGGTACCGAGCCGGGGATGTTGTCCACCCCGACCGGGGTGACGCCCGCCTCGCCGAGCCAGTCCAGCAGGGAGGCAGCGTCCGGGTGGTGGTGGACGTGCAGGTAGCGGTCGGTGACCATCGCCCCACGGCGGTTCCAGCGACGGCGCCCGACGATGTGCACGCCGGCCACGTTGAACGCGTTCGCGGTGCGCACCATCGAGCCGATGTTGAAGTCGTGCTCCCAGTTCTGGATCGCCACGTGCAGCGGGGCCCTGCGGGTGTCGAGGTCAGCGACGATCGCGTCCACACCCCAGTAGCGGTACGGGTCGGTGACGTTGCGCCGGTCACCCCCGGCGAGGAGCTCGCGGTCGTAGCGCGGATCATCAGGCCAGGGCTGCGGGTGCGGGCCGACACCCGGGCTGCTCACAGCCGCCACCTCGTCGTCGCTCAGGGAGGGCACGGGGGTCACGCTACCCTTGGACGTTGTGAACCTGTTGCTCCAGCTGGCCCTCGTGCCCCTGCTGCTGCCCGACTGGCTCGATCCGGAGTTCCTGCTCAGGTCCCTGGGGAACTGGGCACTGTGGGGCGCCGCCTTCATCGTCTTCATCGAATGTGCGATCTTCCCTGTCCTGCCGGGCGACTCGCTGCTGTTCACGGTGGGCATGTTCATCGCCCAGGACCCGCCGATCATCAGCTTCGCCGGAATGAGCCAGCCCGCCACGCTCGCGATCTCGATCGTGGTGCTCATGATCGCGGCCGTCGCCGGGAACGTGGTCGGGTACTGGGTGGGCAAGAGCATCTCGCCGTGGCTGTTCAAGCCGAGGCCGGGGTTCATCGGGAAGGTGTTCTCGCAGAAGCACCTCGACCAGACCCACGCGTTCTTCGAGCGCTACGGCTCCAAGGCGCTGGTGCTCGGCCGTTTCGTCCCCTTCGTGCGCACCTTCGTGACCATGGTCGCCGGGGCCGCCGGGATGAGCTTCCGCACCTTCATCACCTGGACGGGCGTCGGCGCCATCATCTGGGCCGCCGGCGTGACGCTGCTGGGCTACTTCCTGGGCACGATCCCCTTCATCGCGCACAACATCGACGCCGTGCTGATCGTGATCGTGGTGGTCTCGGTGCTGCCGATGGTGGTGGAGGCGCTGCTGGCCCGCCGGCGCGCGAGGGCCGAGGCAACCGAGAGCTGATGCCGACCTTCCGCACCGGCATCGGCTGGATGCCCGGCGAGCCGGACGCGCGCCCACCGGCCGGACAGGACGAACTGGACGCCGCGGTCGCCGCGCTGGCCGGACGCAGGATCGTCGCGCTCACCGGCGCGGGCTTCTCCACCGACTCGGGACTGCCCGACTACCGTGGCCCGGACGCGAAGCCGCGCAACCCGATGACCTACGACCAGTTCGTCGGCGACCCGGCCATGCGGCGGCACTACTGGGCGCGCAACCACCTCGGCTGGCACCACATGAACGCGTCCGAACCCAACGACGGCCACTACGCCCTGGCCCGGCTCGAAGCGGCCGGCGTGGTCGCCGGCGTGATCACCCAGAACGTCGACCGGCTGCACGAAAGGGCCGGTTCACGGCGGGTCATCGACCTGCACGGGAACTACGACGTCATACGCTGCCTCTCCTGCGGCTGGACCTGCTCACGGGCCGAACTGGACGCGATGCTGCTCGCCCTGAACCCCGGCTTCCTGGAGCGGGTGAGCGAACTCGGCGACGTCGAGGTCGCCCCGGACGCCGACGTCGTGCTGGAGGCGACCTCCGACTTCGTCGTGGCGGCCTGCCCGAGGTGCGGCGGCGTCCTCAAGCCCGACATCGTGTTCTTCGGCGAGTCCGTGCCCCCGGCCACCACCCGCGCGGCCTACGACCTGGTGGACGATTCGCAGGCCCTGCTCGTGGCCGGCACATCGCTGGCGGTGATGTCCGGGCTGCGGTTCGTCCGCCACGCCTCCGGCGCAGGCCTGCCGATCGTGCTGGTGAACCGGGGCCTGACCAGGGGCGACGACCTCGCCTCCGTCCGGCTCAACGCGGGTACAACCGAGGTGCTCACCTACCTGGAGCGCCACCTCTCCTGACCGGCGTACGCCGAACGCCTCCGTTTGCGTCGAACGCTCCTGCCTGGGCAGGGGCACTCGGCCGGAACGGAGGCGTTCGGTTCGCTCGCGTCCTACTGCTGCGGCGGCTGCTGGTAGGTGGGCGGGGCGTAGCCTCCCTCGACCGGCGGCTGCGGCGCCTCGACCTGCGCCGGCGGGGCGTAGGTCGGCGGTTGCGGCGGGGTCGCGAACTCGCCGGGGGCCGGGGCGACCGGGTCGGCCTGCGGATAGGCCTGCGGGTTCGGCAGACCGCCCTGCGCTGCACCCGCGGTGAGCTGGTCGTTCGTGGGCTCGGGGACGGCCGACTCCGGCCGGTCGCTGATCTCGCCGAAGCTGACCTTCGGGGCCTGCCGCACCATCGGGTCGTTCACCTCGAAGTAGGTCGCCTTCTCGAATTTGAACATGCCCGCGAGGACGTTGGACGGGAAGGACTCGACCTGGGTGTTGTAGTTGCGCACGTTGGCGTTGTAGAACCGCCGGCCGGCCGCGATCCGGTCCTCCGTTGCGGTCAGTTCGCGCTGCAGCTCGAGGAAGTTCACGTTGCTCTTCAGCTCGGGGTAGGCCTCCACGCTGACCAGCAGGTTGCGGACGGCGCCGCTCAGCGCCTCCTCCGCCTGGGCCCGCTCCTGGGTCACCGCACCCCCGCCGGCCTGGGCGAGTGCCGCGGCCTGGTTGCGCAGCCGGGTGACCCCCTCCAGGGTGTTGCGCTCGTGGGCGGCGTAGGCGCGCACCGTCTCGACGAGGTTCGGGATCAGGTCGTAGCGCCGGTTCAGCTCGACGTCGATCTGGCGCCACGACTCCTGGATCAGGTTCCGGGAGCGGACGAACCCGTTGTACAGCGAGACCGCGTAGAACGCGATACCGAGGACGACGAGCAGGAGGATGAGGAAGAACCAGAGCATCCGGGTGTCTCCATTCGGTGAGGTGACCGGCAGTGCCAGCCTAACGACCAGCACTCACGCTGGTCGAGTGATCGTTGGGAGCCGCTAGACCAGCCCGAGGTCGGCGAGCCCGACCGCGTAGCGGTAAGGGATACCCGAAGCCTCGATCTTCTCCTTCGCGCCGGTGTCGCGGTCGACGATCACGGCGACCCCGACCACCTCTCCCCCGGTCTCGCGCACGGCGTCCACCGCGGTCATCACCGAGCCACCGGTGGTGGAGGTGTCCTCGACGACCAGGACGCGTCGTCCGGCCACCTCGGTGCCCTCGATCCGGCGCTGCATGCCGTGGCCCTTGGCCTCCTTGCGGACCACGAAGGCGTCCAGCCGTCCGCCGGTGTGGGCGGTGTGGTGCAGCATCGCGACCGCGACCGGGTCGGCGCCGAGGGTGAGCCCACCGGCCGCCTCGAACTCCCAGTCCGAGACCAGTTCGGTCATCACCGCGCCGACCAGTGGCGCCGCGACGCCGTCCAGGGTGACCCGGCGCAGGTCGACGTAGTAGTCGGCCTCCTTGCCCGAGGCGAGGGTGACCTTCCCCCACACCACGGCGAGGGCCTTGATCTGCTCGATGAGTTCGTCGCGTGGAGCCATGACCTGAACCGTACCGGTCAGGAGAACCAGCCGCGGCTCCAGGCCGGAGAGGGGGACGGCTCGGCGTCCGCATCGGTGAACGGCAGCGCGCCGCCGATCCACCGGGCGAGCTCGCGGCCGTGCAGCAGGCGGTACGGGAACGGCGCCCGGGCCAGTCGCCGCTCGATGAGCTGGACGGGAACCTCCGCGCCGGCAACCACGACGAGGTTGCCGAACCGACGCCCCTTCCAGACCGGCACCTCCGCGCTGACCGCGACCTGGCCGAAGCTCGCGGTGAACCCGGCCAGGCAGCGTCGCGCCCACGCGAAGGGGGCGGAGTCGGTGAGGTTCATCACCGCCAGCCCTCCGTGGCGAAGGGTGCGGGTCAGGTCCGCGAAGAACTCCGTCGTGGCCAGCTCGGCGGGCACGCTGGCGCCGGCGAAGGCATCCACGATCATCAGGTCGGTGCAGGCGGAGGGAAGCTGGGCCGCCCCGGTGCGCCCGTCCACCCCGCGCACCTTGATCCCGCTGTGCCGCGGCAGCGGAAGCTTCTCGCGGACCTGCTCGGTGAGCGCCTCGTCGGGCTCGAGCACGACCTGCGCCGTGTGCGGACGGCGGGCCTCGACGTACCGCGGCAGCGTGAGCCCGCCGCCACCGATGTGGACCACGCGGACGCGTTCGCTGGCGGGACGGGCGAGCACGGTCTCCTCCAGCACCTCGGCGATCCGCTGGACGTACTCGAACTCGAGCCGCAACGGGTCGCCCGGATCCACCCAGGACTGCTCGGTACGTCCGTTCACCACCATGAAGGCACGACGATCATCCGGCGCGGGCACAACCTGACTCATGGCGATCAGCTCGTGGAGACCGCAGCGCCGCCGAGGAACGACGGGAAGCCCCACCGCGTCCAGATGATCATGGGCACGGAGCCTAGCCGCAGGAAGGGGCCCGGCGGGGGCTACCCCCGCCTCGCCACACGCCGGAAGGACTGACACGAATCAGTGGTCCGCCGGGCGCGACCACCGTTATCGTTGCGACCAAGAGTGGACCTTCCTTCGTGCGGAGCAGGCGTGACCAACAACGAGCAACCCGATCAGCCCTCCGACCAGACCGGGCAACCGGCACCAGGGGGTTCCTACACCAGCGGGCCGGCAGCCACCGGCCAGCCGCAGCCCTACCCAGGCGCTCAGGCTCCCTACCCCGGCCAGCCCGGGGCTACGCCCGGACAGCAGCAGCCCTACCCGGGACAACAGCCCTACCCCGGACAACAGCCCTACCCCGGCGCTCAGGCTCCCTACCCCGGCCAGCCCGCGGCCGCACCCGGACAGCAGCAGCCCTACCCGGGACAGCAGCCCTACCCGGGACAGCAGCCCTACCCCGGACAACAGGCGTACCCCGGACAACAGCAGCCGGGCCAGCAGCAGTACCCGGGCCGGCCACAGTACGCCGCACAGCCGGGCACCCCGCCCTACGGCCAGGGCCAGCCTGGCCAGCCTGGCCAGCCCTATGGCTACCCCGGCCAGCCGCCCTACCAGAGCCCGCCGCCACGGCCGGCGAAGAGCAGGGTGCCGCTGTTCATCGGGCTCGGCGCCGGCGTGGTGGTACTCGTCCTGATCGCGGTCTACGCCCTCACCCGCGGCACAGTCAGCGGCACCGTCCCCACCGTCGCACCGACCATCGGGACGAACACGAGCGCCGGCGGCCCGCCGCAGTCCGCCGACGCGGCCGCAGCCGTGCAGGGCTACCTGAACGCCATCGCGACCGGCGACTCCGCGACGGCCCTCGCCTACGCGGCCACGCCCCCGGACGACGCCGCGCTGCTCACCGACGAGATGCTCGCCGCCTCGAACGCGACCGCGCCGATCAGCGGAATCGTGGTCACTCCCGGCAGCGGCACCGACCACCAGGACGTGCAGGCGGACTACGCGATCGGTGACACCCCGGCGAGCGCGACCTTCGGGGTCAGCAACGTCGGTGGCACCTGGCTGCTCGACGACGTGGCCTTCGCCCTGCCGCTCGACCTCTCTGCGGCGGAGGATCTCGAACTGTCGCTCAACGGCGTGCCCCTGCCGTCCACCTCGCCGGTCGTGTTCCCCGGCAAGTACACGGTGAAGACGGCCAGCGGCTGGTACAAGCTCTCCGGCGGCACCGTCACGGTGGACGGCAACACCGCCTCCACCGGCACGTCCGCGGTGGACCTGAAGCTGAGCAGCTCCGGGGTGTCCGCGATCCGCAAGGCGGCCCAGGCCAAGCTGACCGCCTGCCTGAAGAAGAAGTCGCTGACCCCCTCCGGCTGCGGCTTCGGAGTCTTCCTCCCCGGCAACAACAAGGTGCGGACCTCGTCGATCCGGTGGCAGGTGGTCAGCGGCAGCAGCGCGATGAAGACCCTCAAGCCGAGCCTGTTCGGTGCGGGCACCGCCACAGCCAAGGTGTCGGTGAAGACCCGCAACGACTGCTACTCCACCAACGGCCTGCGCTGGCGCGGGTTCTCGAGCATCCACTCGGTGTACGCCACGCTCGACGGCGGCAAGGTGCAGGTCACTTTCGGCGCGTGAGGCCACACCAGAGCTGAGCCTCCAGCCGGGAGGATCAGACCAGTTCGGCGTGCTCGACGACCTGCAGGCCGGCCCCGTCGGGACCCAGATCGAAGTGGACGGTGTCGCCGTCGGTCACCTCGCCGGAGAGCACCCGGCGAGCCAGGGCGTCCTCCACCGTGGTCTGCACGAGCCGCTTCAGCGGACGCGCTCCGTAGATCGGGTCGAAGCCGGTGAGCGCCAGCCAGTCCTTGCCCGCAGGCGTGACCTCGACGCTGATCCGGCGGTCCGCCAGCCGGGCGTTCAGCCGCGCCAGCTGGATGTCGACGATCCGGGAGAGCTCGTCGGTGCCGAGTGGGTCGAACACGACGATCTCGTCCAGCCGGTTCAGGAACTCCGGCTTGAACGACTTGCGCACGACCTCCATCACGGCCTCGCGCTTGGTCTGCGCCTGCAGATTCGGGTCGGCCATGAACTGGGAGCCGAGGTTGCTGGTCATGATCAGGATCACGTTGCGGAAATCCACCGTCCGGCCCTGGCCGTCGGTGAGGCGGCCGTCGTCCAGCACCTGCAGCAGGATGTTGAACACCTCGGGGTGGGCCTTCTCGACCTCGTCCAGCAGCACCACGGAGTACGGACGCCGGCGCACCGCTTCGGTGAGCTGGCCGCCCTCCTCGTAGCCGATGTAGCCGGGCGGGGCACCGACGAGCCGCGAGACGGTGTGCTTCTCGCCGTACTCGCTCATGTCGATGCGCACCATGGCGTGCTCGTCGTCGAACAGGAAGTCGGCCAGCGACTTGGCCAGCTCGGTCTTGCCCACGCCGGTCGGGCCGAGGAACAGGAACGACCCGGTGGGACGGTTCGGGTCGGAGATGCCCGCCCGCGAGCGGCGAACGGCGTCCGCGACCGCCTCGACAGCCTTGCGCTGCCCGATCAGGCGCTCGCCGACCCGGTCCTCCATCTGCAGGAGCTTCTCGCTCTCGCCCTGCAGCATCTTGCCGACCGGGATGCCCGTCCACGCCGAGACGACCTCGGCCACGTCGGTGGCCGACACTTCCTCGCTCACCATCGGCGGCGTGCTCTCCTCGGCCTGGCTGGCCCGCTCCAGCTCGGCCTCCAGCCCCGGGATCTCGCCGTAGAGGATCTGGGAGGCCCGGGTCAGGTCCCCTTCGCGCTGGGCCCGCTCGGCGTCGATGCGCAGCTTGTCGATGTGTTCCTTGATCTCGCCGACCCGGTTCAGTCCGGACTTCTCGGCCTCCCACCGGGCCTCGAGGCCCCGCAGTTCTTCCTTCGCGTCCGCCAGTTCCGCGCCCAGCCGGGCGAACCGCTCCTTCGAGGCCGCGTCGTCCTCCTTCTCCAGCGCGAACGCCTGCATGGTCATCCGGTCGATCGATCGGCGCAGCTTGTCGATCTCCTCCGGCGAGGAGTCGATCTCCATGCGCAGCCGGGACGCGGCCTCGTCGATCAGGTCGATGGCCTTGTCCGGCAGCTGCCGGCTGGTGATGTACCGGTTGGAGAGGGACGCGGCCGCGACCAGCGCCGCGTCGGTGATCCGCACCTTGTGGTGGGCCTCGTAGCGCTGCCGCAGCCCGCGCAGGATGGCGATGGTGTCCTCAACGCTGGGCTCGCCGACGAACACCTGCTGGAAGCGGCGCTCCAGGGCGGGATCCTTCTCGATCCGCTCCCGGTACTCGTCCAGCGTGGTGGCCCCGATCATGCGGAGCTCGCCGCGGGCCAGCATCGGCTTGAGCATGTTGCCCGCGTCCATGGAGGAGTCGCCGGTTGCGCCCGCGCCGACGACGGTGTGCAGCTCGTCGATGAAGGTGATGATCCGGCCCTCGGCGTCCCGGATCTCGTTCAGGACGGCCTTCAGCCGCTCCTCGAACTCGCCGCGGTACTTCGCGCCGGCGACCATCGATGCGAGGTCGAGGCTGACCACGCGGCGCTCGCGCAGCGAGTCGGGGACATCGCCCGCGATCACGCGCTGGGCGAGGCCCTCCACGACCGCGGTCTTGCCGACGCCGGGCTCGCCGATCAGGACGGGATTGTTCTTGGTGCGCCGGGCCAGCACCTGCACGACCCTGCGGATCTCGGCGTCGCGGCCGATCACGGGGTCGAGCTTGCCCTCGCGGGCGCGGGCGGTGAGGTCGACGGAGTACTTGTCGAGCGCCGACTGGGCGCCCTCGTCCTCGGGAGAGGTGACCCGCTTGGTGCCGCGCAGCTGGGCGAACGCCGCGCTCAGCGCCTCCGCGGTGACCTTCAGGTCGTTGAGGATCTTCCGGGCGTCGGAGTGGACGGTGGCAAGCGCGATCAGCAGGTGCTCGGTGGCGACGAAGGAGTCGCCGAGCTGCTGGGCGCGCGTCTCCGCGTCCGCGAGCACCCGGGCCAGGCCGCCGGACATGGCCGGCTGGGTGACCGAGGACCCCTGCGCCGACGGCAGTTTCGTGATCGCCCCGCGGGCTGCCGCGTCCACGACGGCCGGGTCGGCACCCACCGCGGCGAGCAGCGGTGCGACCGGGTTGTCCGGCACCAGCAGCAGCGCGTGCAGCAGGTGCACCGGCTCGGCGGTGGGGTTGCCGTTGGTGAGCGCGGTGCGGATCGCGGCCGAGACCGCGTCCCGGCTGCGAGTGGTCAGTTTCTCGGTGTCCATGTAGGTGGGTTCTCCTTGGGAAGGCAAAGTTGAGTTCACCAGACTCAACTAGCTTAGCGCGCGGCCTATTCCGCGTCAGACGGTCTCCCCGGAGCTCGCGACGCCGACGCGGAGCGCCTCGAACAGCGCCTCGAACCGCGTGCGCTGACGGTCGACGAGGCCCTCGGCCGCCTCGCCGTCGATGATCCTGCGGGCGGCGTCCACCAGGACCGTCGAATAGCCGGCGACGAAGAAGGCGGCGAACAGGTCGGCGTCCCCGTGGAAGCGCGAATCCCGGGTGAGTTCGGACGCGAGCAACTCCTGGACCTCGCCCGCGATCTCCCGCGAGCGGGCCACCAGCGCCGGGGATTCCGCCACCGTCTTGAAGAACGAGGCGGAGCGGACGTCGACGCCGGCCAGGGCGTGCCCCTCGCCCACGAGCCCGAAGGTCATCGCGCGCAGAGCCTCGAGCACGTCCACCCCGTCCGGACGATCCCGGACGGCGGCGCGCAGCAGGTCGGCGGCGTCACCCGACCGGTCGAGGAACAGGTCCTCCTTGCGCGGGAAGTGGTTGAACACGGTCACGCTGGACACCCCCGCAGCCTTCGCCACCTCGGCGACGGTCACCGCATCGAAGCCGCGCTCCAGGAACAACCCGGACGCGATTGCCGCGATCCGGCGTCGGGTCTGCGGGCCGCCGCGCTCCCCTGTCCTCGGCATTCGTACTCACTTTCTTGTGTCACTAAACTTAGTCAGATAACCTAGCCGTGTGTCCACCACCCAGACCACCGCCATTCTCCCGCAGTCGCTGCGGGAAGCCTGGATCGCCCTCGCGGGGCTGTCCGCCGTGTTCCTGTTCGAGATGCTCGACAACTCGATCCTCAACGTCGCCCTGCCGACCATCGGCCGCGAGTTGCACGCCTCCACCACTGCCCTGCAGTGGGTCACCGGCTCCTACGCCGTCGTCTTCGGCGGGCTGATGCTCGCCTTCGGAGCCGTTGCCGACCGCTTCGGCCGCCGTCGCGTCATGCTCGTCGGGCTGGCCCTGCTGGCCGCGGCCGGCCTGGCGACCGCCTTCGTGACGACCGCGGAGCAGCTCATCGCGGTCCGGGTCGCCATGGGGGTCGCGGCAGCCATGACCACCCCCGGATCGGCAGCGCTCGCGTTCCGCCTGTTCGAGTCGGACCGGCTGCGGGTCAGCGCGATGACGCTGATCTCGACCGTGGGGCTGGTCGGGCTCGCGATCGGCCCGACGATCGGCGGTTTCGTTCTCGCCGTCGCACCCTGGCAGGTGTTGCTGCTGGCCAATGTGCCGGTGGCGGTGTTCGCCATCGTCGGCATCCGCCGGGGGATCGCCGCCGACTCCGCGTCAGAACTGCACCGCGATCCGATCGACGTGACCGGCGCGGCGCTCGGCACCGCGACCATCGTGCTGGCCCTGCTCGCCCCGACGATGTTCGTCGAGGACGGCGTCGGCTCGTGGACGCCGTGGGTCACGACCCTCGCCGCCGTGTCGGCAGCCGCAGCGTTCGTCGTGCGCCAGCGGAGGGCGAGCCACCCCCTGCTCGACCTGGCCCTGGTCAGGCACCCGCTCGTCACCAGCGGTCTGGCGTTCAAGGCCGCCGCTGGCCTGGCGACCGCGGGTCTGGGCTACCTGGTCACGCTGCAGCTGCAACTCGACTGGGGCTGGACACCGGTCCTCGCCGCCATCGGCACGCTGCCGCAGGTCGTCGTGCTGATCGCCGGCGGAGCGGTGATCAACCCGCTGATCAGGAAGGTCGGCATGCAACGCGCCGCAGTGCTCAGTGCCGCGTCCGTCGTCGCCGGGCTCGGGGTGTACGCGTTGCTGGGCACGCTCGGCTACGCCTGGGTGGCCGTCGCGCTCATCCTCGTGGCGGCCGGCCTGCGCGTCGTCGGCGTCGTGGCCGGAACGAACGTCCTGCGCGGCCTGCCGGAGAGCCGGACGACGATCGGCGCGGCCCTCACCGACACCGTCAGCGAGGTCACCTCCGCGATCGGCATCGCCGTGGCCGGCACGATCCTCGCGGCACTGTTCACCGGCAGCATCGCGGCGGCGCCATGGAGCGCGCAGCAGACCGCGGAGTTCCACGAGTCCGTGCGCATCGCCGGGCTCGCACTCACCGGTATTGCGGCCGCGTTGGTGGCCTGGGGCATGGCCCGGGGCCGGATGGCTGCCCCGCTGACCGGGGCTCAGCCGGCGACAGCCTGCTGAGGTGCGGACGCGCCGACCGGGGCGGCGGTCACGC
Organism: Actinobacteria bacterium HGW-Actinobacteria-5; assembly: GCA_002843035.1. Lineage (GTDB taxonomy): Bacteria > Actinomycetota > Actinomycetes > Propionibacteriales > Propionibacteriaceae > Propionicimonas. Next base: position 33,007 of record PHEV01000006.1, read on the forward strand.
TCGCGCGAGCGGCCAGCACCGCGACCGCACCGAACAGGCCTGCCGCGTCCACCGCATACACGGCTCGCACCGCGACGCTGCCCACGCCGAGGAGCAGCACAACGGCCAGCAGGAGCTCTGCGGCGAGCAGCAGGGCCGCCACCGTTGCGGGGACCACGAGGCCACCGCGTCGTAGCGCACCCACCACGGCGAGCACGATCAGACTGGCTGCAGCAAGGGCCAACGCGAGCCGCACGCCCTGCACCACCGGCCAGCGGTCGGCACCCAGTACCCCGAGCGGCCAGCCGAGGCAGCGGGTGAAGGAGTTCGTCCCGGCCACACCCAGGGCAGACAGGTGCAGGAGCACCAGCGTGGCCAGGGCCGCCCACGCCGTCCGCGCCACCCGGTCGGGAGCCCAGACGGGCCGGTCGAGCAGGACCCGCGCCTGCACCAGTGCAGTGGTGGCGACCAGCGCGCTGCCCAGATCGAGGACGCCGAGCCACCACGGGATGCCGACCTTCACGATCAGCATCCCGAACAGTCCCGCCGAGAGCGTGCCGGCCAGGGCGATCCAGGCCAGGCGTCGGGGCCGGGGATCGGAGAGGCGGCGTCCCAGGATCGCGGTGACCAGCACGACCGGGCCGGTGAGCCCTGCGACCACCCGGTGGGCGAACTCGATCAGCGGGTTCGTCGAGAGCCCCGCGGCGGGCGTGGGCAGGAACTGGTCGAGGTAGCAGCCCGGCCAGTTCGGGCAGGACGCGCCGGACTCGGTCGCGCAGACCACCGCACCCATCACGACCGAAGCGAGCGCGAAGGCGGCTGCCGCGGTGAACCAGCCCCGCACGACGCGGTTCATGCCGGCTCCCCCGCGGCCGGCGCCGAGGCGTGCCTCACCGCAGCGGCACGGGCCCGTCCCCACGGTCCGAGCGCGACCGCGGCGGAACCGGCGAGCAGCAGGACGCCGGCGACGATGCCGACGTTGTCCACGAACTGCTGCCACGGGGCGTAGCTGAGCTCGACGTTGTTGCCGTTCGGCAGCCACATGAATGGAGCGATCGCTACCCAGGCCGTGTAGCCGAGGCCCGGCCAGCGCAGGTAGCCCGGCAGCTCGCGTGCCTGCCACAGCACGACCGCCAGCGGCACCACCCACACGTAGTGGTGCGACCAGGAGATGGGCGAGCCGAGCAGGCTGGTCAGGCCCGCGAGGCACAGCGCGAAGGCGACCTGGCCGCGCCGGTGCATCAGCACGGCCGCCCAGACGCCGAGCCCGACGACCAGCACGCTCAGCACCAGGCCGCCACGGCTCGGTTCGCCGGTGAGGCGGTTCCACATCCCCAGCACCGACTGGTTGGACGCGAACACGATGCCCGAGTTCAGCCCGGAATCGCCGGAGGCGAGCTTGACCCAGTACTCGAGGGAGGCCGCCGGCAGCACGGCGAATCCGATCGCCGTCGCAGCGACGAAGGCCCCGAACGCGACCAGCCCTGCCTTGCGGCGTCCGGCGAAGAAGTTGTAGGCGGCCACCACGGCCGGCGTGAGCTTCACGGCGGTCGCCACGCCCACCAGCCAGCCCTCCGGCAGTAGCCGGCGGGGGAAGATCCGGCGTCCGGGCATCGAGTCGAGCACGGCCGCGGCGACCAGGAAGATGCCGAGCTGGCCGAATCCCAGCGTGTCCCGAACCGGCTGTACCAGCAGGATCACGAGCGTGGTGAGCAGGCTCAGCCGCCAGCCGTCGATCCCGAGCCGGTACAGGATCGCGGCCAGCGCCGCCGTGCACAGCGCGAGCCACAGCACGGCCGCGGCAGTGAACGGGATCACCGCGAACGGCACCGTGAGCAGCGCGGCGAAGCCGGGGTAGATCCAGGGCAGCTGACCGGCGGCGTCGAAGATGTCGCCCCCGGTGAGCACCAGCCCCCCGACGCGGGCGTAGACGCCCAGGTCCATCATGTTCGGCTGCCACGGCACGAGAGTGCTCCCGGGGATCTGTACGCCGGCGACGTACATCGCGGCGACGAGCGGGACGATGGCCAGCCCCGTCCGGACCGCCCACCTGCGCACCAGCTCCACGTCGCACCTCTCCTTCGGCGCGTCATAGCGTAGACGGGCCGGCGGGTCCGCGTTGTCCCGGCGGGTCAGAACCCACCCGCGCCGCACCATGGCCGAAAAGGGGACGGCTCTCCTTCTCGTCCACGCGCGCCGAAGAGGCGGACGGCCGATAAGGGGACGGTTCTCCTTTTCGTCCACACCGTTCATCCGCCACCCTGGAGGTGCCCTACACCCGGCCGCGCGGTGGCCGATAAAGGAACCGTCCCCTTATCGGCCAGGACGCGCCCTCCACCGACCGCAGTGGCCGAAAAGAGAACCGTCCCCTTATCGGCCAGGACGAAGCCGCTCAGAGGCTCGCCAGCGGCAGGCGGTGCCGCATCAGCACCACCTGGTAGGGGTTCCAGGTGGACAGCGTGTAGCGCAGCACCAGGTCCGCACCCTCGGAGGTGGCGTCGAACAGGTAGGGGGCGTACGCCGCGCCGGTGCCGTCGGCCTGGGCCCGGAAGATCCGGTCACCGACCGGGTCGTCGTCGCGGGACGCCTTGATGAATCGGCTGTGCGGGTCGGGGGACATACCGCCCGCGACCCAGTCGAGCAGACGGACGCGCGGCGACCACGGTCCCCACGGCTGGACCGCGCTGCGCAGCACGACCGACGGACCGATCGGGTCCTCCGGCGCCGAGGCGTGCAGCATCAGGTAGCGGCCGGCCGCCTCAACCCAGCGGACGGAGAGCTCGCCCAGCGCCGCCGGGCCGAACAGCGGTGCGGCAGCGGACTCGGCGTCCGTCCAGCCAGCGCCGGCCCAGTAGCGGACGCCGGCCCGCGCGGGCGGGACACCGGCGTCCAACCGGGTCAGCGCGGCAGCGTCCAGCAGGGCAAGGCGCGGCTCGGACGCCCGGTAGGGCCCGCTCCCCCAGACCAGCAGCACGTCGCCGTCGCCGCGACAGCCGGGCACCTGCGCAGCCGGCCGCAACTGCACGGAGGCATTGATGAAGTGCCGCTCGCTGAACGTGCCGAGCACCTCGAAGCGCATCGGACGCCGGCGGGCGGCCGGATCGAGTACCGGCTCGTCGCTGACCGCCCGGGCGAGCACCGAACGCCCCATCACCCGACCGCCGCGGAAGTGGTTCGAGCTGAACAGCCCGTACAGGTGGCCGCCGTGGGAGAACCCGTCCAGCGGCACGTCGTACTCGCGCATGGTGATCCGCCCGCCGGCGCGCCCGACCAGCTTCAGCGGCGAGCCGTGGAAGCGGACCGTGGGCAGGTCGCCGCCGGCGACCACTTCAGCGATCGCGTCGCGGGTGCCGAGCCAGGGCCGCGTCCAGTGGGTGTCGCCGAACAGCAGGAAGCTGCGCCCGGAGTGGTCGACGCGGACGCCGAGGTCGGTACCGCGGACACCGGCGGTGGCCAGAGAGTCACTCAGCGTCGGCGCCCGCTCGCCCCACGGCGTGGGGGTCGCATCCCGGTCGCCCGTGACCTGGGCGAGCTTCACCGACTCCGTGCCGGCCACGAGGAAGCTGCTGTGATCGGCAAGCCGCAGGCAGGCGTCCCGCTCCCAGGAGCCACCGGGCAGCGCGCGGTAGCTGAACAGCGAACCGTCCTCGTCGACCAGCAGCCGGGACCCTCCGCACGCGGCGATCGCCCGAACCCGGGACGCATCCAGGCCCAGCCGTGCAGCGGACGGCGCAGTCACCGCGGGCGGGACGGCCACCTCCCTGGCCGGCACCCACTCCGTCCCGACCAGCTGGTAGGTGAGCGGTCCGCCCGGCTCGGGCACCACGGCGAGGAGCCGACGGCCCCGCCGCACCAGCACGCCGGGCCCGTCCGCGCGCTCGCTGACCGGGCGCAGCCGAACCCACGGCCGGTCCGGACGGTCCAGCCGGCGGCGGTAGTGGCGCAGCGTCCGACCGGACCGCACCACCGCGTCCACCCGCAGCCACGGCCAGCCGTGGACCAGCGCGGACGCGGGGCCGATCTGCATCAGCCCGCCGCCACGGGAGCGACCGGACGGGCCTGGGGCAGCCCCAGGACGGACACGGCCACGGCGGCGAGCGTCGGCAGCTCCCAGCTCAGGCGCAGCCAGAGCGGGCCGGTCTCGAGCCAGCTGAACAGCGGGCTCGCGAACACGTACCCGAGGAGCAGCGCCGACCCGGCAGCGATCGTCCAGCGCCGCTCCTGCAGGATCAGGTACAGCGCGACCAGCGTCATCCACACCTGGTGGTGCGGCCACGAGATCGGCGTGAGCAGGATCGACAGCGTGCCCACCACGAGCGCGGCAGCCAGTTCCTGGCCGCGACGGTGATGCCGGCTCGCCGCCCACAGCCCCAGCACAGCGACCACCGCAGCGAGGGCGAGCCAGACCAGCCGCTGATGGTCGCCGCCGAGGTCCCAGCGCGCCACCAGGCCGAGCAGCGACTTGCTGCGGCTGAGCGCGACCTCACCGACCCGGCTCGTGTCGAAGACCAACTGCGTCCAGTAGCGCACCGATTCGCCGGGCAGGACCACGAACCCGAGCCCCGTCGCCACCCCGAAGGCCACGGTCGCGTTCACCGCCCGGCGCCACTGCCGCGTGATCAGGAAGTAGGGGACGAAGACCAGCGGGATCAGCTTGATCGCTCCGGCGAGCCCGATCAGCACCCCCTGCCAGCGGCGCGGCAGCACGCCGCAGGCGTCGGCGAGGCTCGCCAGCACGAGGAAGAGGCTGATCTGGCCGAGGATCACGCCCAGCCCCACCGGCTCGGAGACCAACAGCGCCAACGAGGCCAGTGCGAGCGGCAGCGCCGGGATCCGTCCGCCACGCCAGCGCGAACCGTGGCGCAGCAGCAGGTGGGCGAGGCCGACACAGGCGGCCAGCGACGCCACGACGACCAGCCAGGCGGACACCGCGGACGGCAGCACCGCGACCGGCACGAACACCAGCGCGGCGAAGGGCGGGTAGGTGAACGGCAGCGCGGACTCCCCGGGACGAAGCAGGGCGTAGTCGTAGAGCCCGCGGCCGTCCAGCATCGAGAGCACGGCCCCGCGGTACACCGCGAGGTCGGTCATGCCGGAACCGCCGACCTTCGCGAGCAGGGCGACGAACCAGTAGCCGGCGATCACCAGGGCGAGACCGGTGGCGAGCGCGAGGACAACGACGAGGCCGGACCGCCTCGGCTCAGGCACGGTCGACCGCCGGCTCGGGAGCAGCCCGGCCGGTGAGGTCGCGCCGGAGCGGGAGCAGCCCGAAGCCGAGCACGACCAGCACAGCCAGCGCGGGCAGTTCGACACCGATCGCTGCCAACGGGCCGGCCGTGCCCGCCGCGTAGTCGTCGAACCACGGATAGCCGAAGAAGATGGCGAACAGCACGATGCCGAGCACCAGCGGCGTACGTCCGCGCAGCAGCAGGTACCAGGCGGCGGCCAGCACCAGCCAGAGCTGGTGGTGCGGCCACGAGATCGGCGACACCGCGACCGACAAGGCGCCCACGGCGAGGGTCGCGGCGAGCGCCTCCCCCTCGCGCAGGTGCCGGGAGGCACGCCAGTACGCCAGCGTGGCCACCGCGGCGGCCACGACCAGCCAGATCAGCGTGACCGGAGCCCCGTCCGGCAGCTGCCGGGTGAGCATGCCGAGCAGCGACTTGTTCACCGTGGAGTCGGTGCGGCCGACCCGTCCGGTCTGCCACAGCTTGTCGGTCCAGTAGGCGACCGAAGGCCCGGGCAGCAGCACGAACGCCAGGGCGGACGCGCCGGCGAACGTCCCTGCGCAGACCGCGGCCTGCCGCCACTGTCGGGTCAGCAGGTAGTAGGGAAGGAACACCAGCGGGGTCAGCTTGATCGCCGCGGAGAGGCCGACCAGCACGCCCTGCCACCGCCGCGGCAGGAGGTGGTCGAACAGGGCGAGCGCGATCACGAACAGGCTGACCTGGCCGACGATCAGGTTGTGCAGGAAGGGATAGGTGAGCAGCACCGGGACGGCCAGTCCCGCCACCCAGGCGATGTGCGCAGCGCCCTGCCGCTCGACCGACGGACGCCGGTGGGGAGTCCCCGCGGCGCCGCGCACCAGGACCGACAGGCAGGCCACGACCACGACGAAGGTGAGGATGGTCCAGAGGGTCTTGGCGACGAGCAGCGGCATCAGCGCAAACGGAGCGAGGACGAGCGCGGCAAAGGGCGGGTAGGTGAATCCGAGCCCGTGCACCGTCGGGTGGACGTAGGCGTAGGCGTAGAGGTCGCCGCCGGCGAGCGCGTAATTGATCGCGCCGCTGTAGATCTCCAGGTCGCCCAGCATGCCGGCGACCCCCCGGCTCGCGACCAGCCCGTAGACCAGCACGCCCGCGGTGGCCACCGCTACGGCCACCAGCGCGACCGAGAGGATCCGGGTGCGCTCCGCGGCAGTGATCGTGGCAGCCACGGCACTCCCCTCGTCACGTCCGGTTCGCTCGAAAGCCTAAGGGCTCGGACCGGCGGACGTCTGTTCCCCCGGCGGAGGACTGCGCGCGCCGCGTCCACCCCCACCCGGACCGTCGGCGGCGGCTGCCATGATGTCGCAGTGCTCCGCTTCACCGACGCCCAGCGGCGCGACCGGCTCGCCGTCCGGCACGGCCTGCACCCGGACCACCGGCACCCCGACCCGGTCGCCGCGACCCGCGCGATGACCGTCCTGCACGCCACCGAACCAGCCACCGTGCACCTCGCCCTCCAGGCCCGCGTGGACGGGCTGGACATCGCAGCGGTGGACGACCTGCTCGCCACCGAACGCTCGGTGGTGAAGCAGCTGGCCATGCGTCGCACGCTGTTCGGCTTCACCCGTGACCTGCTTCCCGCCGCGCTCGGCAGCGCCTCCGCGCGAGTGGCCGCCGCCGAGTTGCGCCGGCTCGCCGCGGACGTGGAACGGGCCGGGATCGCCGCCGACGGCGCGGCGTGGGTTGAGAATGCCGCCGCGGCCGTGCTCACGCACCTGGGTTCGGACGGAGCCATGGACGCCGCCTCGCTGCGGGCGCAGGTGCCCGCGCTGGCCGCCCGGATCACGTTCGGCTCGGGGAAGTGGGCGCAGGAGGCTCCGGTGGCCCCCCGTGTCCTCACCCTGCTCGGCGCCCGCGGTCAGCTGTTCCGCGGCCGCAACGCCGGGCACTGGCGGGTGTCGCGTCCGGTCTGGACCACGGCACGGGCCTGGCTGGGCAGCGTCCCGGTCCCGCGGCCGGAGGCCGAGGGCTGGGCCGAGCTGGTGCGGCGCTGGCTGTGGACGTTCGGGCCGGGCACCGAGACCGACCTGGTCTGGTGGCTCGGTGCCACCAGGACCCTGGTGCGTCGGGCGCTCGGCGACCTCGGCGCGGTGAGCGTGGCCCTCGACGACGGCGGCACCGGCTGGGTGCTACCCGGGGACGAGGAGCCCGATCCGCCGGTGACGCCCTGGGCGGCGCTGCTCCCGGTGCTGGACCCGACGACCATGGGCTGGAAGCAGCGCGACTTCTACCTGCACCCTGCGGACGCACCCCACCTTTTCGACACCGCCGGAAACGCCGGCACGACGGCATGGTGGAACGGACGGATCGTCGGTGCCTGGGTGCAGGGGGCGGACGCGTCCGTCCGGGTCATCCACCGTTCCGACCCGGGCCCGGAAGGCCGGGCGGCGCTGGCCGCCCAGGCGGAGCGGCTCACCGCCTTCTTCGACGGCGAGGTGGTCGCGCCGATCTACACCTCTGCGGAGATGCGCAGGAACGGGCGTTGATGGCGGCGCTGCCGGGTCGCGAGGTCTGAGGACCTCGCGACCCGGTCAGCTCAGGATCGCTGTTTCCCCTCCGCGGCGTGGCCGACGATGACGACCACCAGGTGATCGACGCCCCGGTGCCTGCAAACGCACTCGCCGACCGGTTTCGCGAACAGCGTTCTCTGATCCGGTGCAAGTCCAGCATGTCCCGTGGGATAATTCAAGAACACCGTTCACGCAAGGTCGGAGGCTTCGTGGGTACACGGGCACAACACAGGGACACCACCGAGGCAGCCATCCTGGCCGCCGGGTTGCGGCTCCTGGCCGAGGGCGGATCGGAGGCACTGACGGTCCGTGGCCTGGCCAGGGAGCTCACGCTGGCCCCGTCCGCCCTGTACCGCTACGTCCGCAGCCGTGAGGACCTGCTCGCCCTCCTCCTCCGCCACGCCTACGCCGACCTCGCCGACACCATCCAGGCCGCCCACGACGCCGTTCCGCGCGTGGACCTGCGGGGCCGCTGGCGCGCCTTCGCGCACACCCTGCGGAACTGGTCGCTCGCCCACCGGCACGAGTGGCTCCTGATCCAGAGCGCCGTGGTCGCGGGGCCCCTCCCCTTCACCGAGAACACGTTCCGGCTACACCTGCTGCTGATCCGGCTGGGGGCGGACGCGGAGCGCGCAGGGATCTTCCCGAGCATCTCCGCGCCACGCGACGAACCGGTGATCCGTGGGCTGCCCGTCCTGGAGATGATGGCCGGAGTCGAGGTTCGCGAGCAGACGATGCTCAGCGGTCTCGCCGCCTGGCACCTGCTCGACGGCGCGCTCTACGCCGAGCTACTGGGACTCGCGGGCACCGAGATGATGGACGCCGACGCCTACTACGACGCGATGGTCTCCGCGACGGAACTGCTTCTGCTCGGGCCCGAGGCCATTCGGCCCCCGGAGTCGGTCGACGCCCCTCGCTGACCCGGAACTCACCAGGTCTCGTCGTCGTGGAGACCATCGGTCCAGGCGGCGTGGCGGTCCGCGGAGAAGCGCAGCACCGCCTTGGCGTCGGCGGAGACGACCGCACCGAAGTTGTTGTAGAGGCGGTCGAACTCACGCTGCGCCGGTCGGGATTGGGGAAGACGGCGTCCCCGGCGAACAGCACCCCCGCTCCGCCACTGCCCGGACGCCACTCGGCCACGGTCTGGCCCCGGAAGTGCCCGCCCACCCGGTGCAGGGTGATGTCCGGACCCACATCGAAGGACTCCTCGAAGAAGGTGACCCGCTCGGGACGCCGGCACCACTCGCGGTCGTGCACGTTCAGCACGACCGGTGCGTCGAGGGCCGCGGCCCACTCGGTCTGGCAGCCGTACATGTGCGGATGGCTGGCCGCGACGGCGAGCACCGGACCGAGGGCGCGGACGCGATCGAGCGCGGCGTCGTCCACGAAGCCCAGTGGGTCGAAGACCCAGAACCCCGGCCGCGGTGCGGACCACCATCGTCTGCTGGCCGATGCCCACCTGTGGCGTCGCCGTGATGCCGTAGAGGTCCGGCTCCACCTCGAACCAGCGGGTGGCGGTCCCTGCGGCGGCCAGTTCCTCCCGCGTCGTCCACCGCTGCCCGGACGCCGGCACCCACTGCCGGTCGTCGGAGCAGATCTCGCAGGTCGGGGGCGGGGCGTCCAGGTCGGCGGTCTCCACCGCGCACGTTGCACAGATCCAGATCACCGGCCGACGATAACCAGGCCAACGGCCCGTCGGCCATGCTCACATCTTCGCTCTCGGGCGGTTCGAGGACCCGGTGGTGCCCGCCGCGCGACGGGCAGCGGGCGGAGCGGCGGCAGTGAAGCCGGCCCTCAGCGCGAGGTGATCGCCCGCGGCGGGTGCCTGCGGACGCGGCCGAGGTAGACCTGGCCGGTCTGCTCGGCCGTGAACAGGCGCGAGCCCTCCGGCAGCAGCTGGAGCTCGTTCACCACCTCGGCGAGCCGGGCCAGCTGGCCGCGGACGGCGTCGAGCTCGGCCTCCAGCGCGAGGATCCGGCGCACGCCCTCCAGGTTGATCCCCTCGTTCTGGGACAGGTGCTGGATGTGCCGCAGCTTGGCGATGTCACGCAGCGAGTAGCGGCGCCCCCGGCCACGGGATCGGCCGGGCACCACCAGGCCGAGCCGGTCGTAGCCGCGCAGGGTCTGGGGGTGCATCTCGGCCAGCTGCGCCGCCACCGAGATCACGAAGATCGGGGCGTCGGCGTCCAGCCGGTCAGGCAGTCGTTCGGTCATCACGAACCTCCCAGCAGGTGAGCCCGCGGGTCACCACCGCCGGCCTTCGCCTGGTAGTGGGCCAGTGCTGCCTTCGCCTCCTCAGACAGGTGCGTGGGCACCTCCACCTCCACGGTGACCAGCAGGTCGCCATCGGTCGCGCCGCCCTTGACGCCACGGCCACGGACGCGGAACGTCCGCCCGTTCGGCGTGCCGGCGGGCACCTTCAGCCGCACCGGACCATCGTCGAGGGTGGGGACGGAGATCTCCGCGCCCAGGACGGCCTCGGCGAAGGTGACCGGGACGGTGACCGTGAGGTGGTCGCCCTTGCGGCCGAACACCTTGTGCGGCCGCACGTGCACCAGCACGTAGAGGTCGCCGGACGCGCCGGAGTTCTCGCCGGCACCGCCCTTGCCCTTGATCCGGATCCGCTGTCCGTCGGTGACTCCCGCGGGGATCCGTACCTGCATGGTGCGGGTCGACTGGCCGCGCCCCGAACCCTGGCAGGTGGCGCACGGGTCGTCCACGATCATGCCCCGGCCGCGGCACTCGCGACACGGCTCGGTGACCGCGAACACCCCACCCGACGTGGAGGTCTGCATCCCGCTGCCCTGGCAGACCGGGCACACTCGCGGCTGGGAGCCGGGACGGGCGCCGGTGCCGTGGCAGGTCGGGCAGGCCGCGTCCGACGTGGTCTGCATGGTGACCGTCGAGCCGGCCAGCGCACTCGCGAAGTCGATCGTGACCTCGCCCTCGATGTCGGCGCCGCGCCGCGGTCCCCGGCTCGTGCGCCGGGTCGTGGTGGCACCGCCGAACAGGTTGCCGAACAGGTCGCCGATCCCGGAGTCGCCGGCTCCGCGGAACAGGTCCTCCATGGACGGCCCGCCCTGCCCGGCGCCGGGGAACCGGAAGCCCCCGCCGCCGAACAGGCTGCGCGCCTCGTCGTACTCCTTGCGCTTGGCCGGATCGCTCAGGATCGAGTTCGCCTCGGAGATCTCCTTGAACTTCGCCTCGGCGTCGGCGTTCGTCTTGTTCTGGTCGGGGTGGTACTGCCGGGCCAGCTTCCGGAACGCCTTCTTGATCTCCTCGGGCTTGGCGTCCTTGGAGACGCCGAGCACCTTGTAGTAGTCCTTCTCCAGGTAGTCCTTGGTACTCATCACGCCTCCTCTCGTGTGCTCATGGGTACTCGGTTCACTCCGGGTTGGCGACCCCCACGCGGGCGGGTCGGAGCACCCGGTCGTTGAGCTTCACTCCGCGCTGCATCACCGCGGAGATGGTGGGGACGCTCACGGCGCCGCCCTCGAACGGCATCTGCATCAGTGCCTCGTGCAGCTGCGGGTCGAACTCCTCGCCGACCTCGCCGTAGGCCTCCAGTCCGTACTTGGCGGTGATCTTCTCCAGCTCCTCCGCCACCAGCTTGAAGCCCCCGGTGAGCTCGTCGTGCTCGCGGGCGGCCTCGACGCTGTCCAGGACGGGGAGCAGGTCGAGCACGACCACCTCGATGCCGCCCTGCCGGGACAGCGCCCGGTCGCGGTCGACCCGCTTCTTGTAGTTCTGGTACTCGGCGGAGAGCCGCTGCAGGTCGGCGGTGCGTTCGTCCACCAGCTCCTGCAACTCGGCCACCTTCGCGTCCAGGACGGCGGCACCGGAAGACTTCGCGGCCAGCGGCTCCTCGGCGCCGTCCCCGCCGGCCTCGCCCTCGGGCACGAAGCCCTCGGGCTCGGCGGCGGATTCGCTCGCGCGGTCCTGCCCTTCGGCGACCCCAGGGCTGATGTCCTGGGGCTCAGGCGCTTCCTGGGGCGCTCCGAACTCCTCTGCGGAATCGGTCACTTGTCGTTGTCCTCGTCCACGATCTCGGCGTCCACGACGTCGTCATCGCCACCGGAGGCAGCCTCGCCGCCCTCGGCCGGGGCCTCGGCCTGCTGCGCGGCCTGGGCGGCGGCGTACATCGCCTGTCCCATGGTCGCGGCCTTGGTGTTCAGGTCGTCCATGGCGGCCTTGACCGCGTCGTTGTCGTCGGTCTTGAGCGCTTCCTTCAGCTTCTCGAGGGCCTCGGCCACCGGGGCCTTGGTGTCCTCGGGCAGCGTCTCGGCGTTCTCGGCGAGCAGCTTCTCGGTGCGGAACGCGAGCGCGTCCGCCTCGTTGCGCATCTCGACAGCCTCGCGACGCTTGTGGTCCTCGGCGGCGTGCGCCTCGGCCTCCTTGACCATCCGGTCGATGTCGTCCTTGCCCAGGGCCGAACCGCCGGTCACGGTCATGGACTGCTCCTTGCCCGTGGCCATGTCCTTGGCGTGGACGTGGACGATGCCGTTGGCGTCGATGTCGAAGGCGACCTCGATCTGCGGGATGCCGCGCGGGGCGGGCATCAGGCCGGTCAGCTCGAAGTTGCCCAGGCTCTTGTTGTCCCGGGCGAAGTCACGCTCGCCCTGGTAGACCTGGATCATCACCGACGGCTGGTTATCCTCCGCGGTCGTGAAGACCTCGGAACGCTTGGTCGGGATGGTGGTGTTGCGCTCGATGATCTTGGTCATCACGCCACCCTTGGTCTCGATGCCGAGGCTCAGCGGGGTGACGTCGAGCAGCAGCACGTCCTTGACCTCACCCTTCAGCACACCGGCCTGCAGGGACGCACCCAGGGCCACGACCTCGTCCGGGTTCACGCCCTTGTTGGGCTCCTTGCCGCCGGTGAGTTCCTTGACCAGGTCGACGACCGCCGGCATCCGGGTGGAGCCGCCGACGAGGATCACGTGGTCGATCTTGCCGATCGAGGTGTTGGCGTCGGAGATCACCGCGTTGAACGGCGCCCGGCAGCGGTCGAGCAGGTCCTGGGTCATGCGCTGGAACTCGGCCCGGGTGAGCCGCTCGTCCAGGTGCAGCGGCCCGTCGGCGCCCGCGGTGATGTAGGGCAGGTTGATCGCGGTCTCCTGCGCGCTGGACAGCTCGATCTTGGCGCGCTCGGCGGCCTCCTGGAGGCGCTGGCGGGCCATCTTGTCCTTGCCCAGGTCGATGCCGTTCTTGTTCTTGAACTGGGTGACCAGCCAGTCGACGACGCGCTGGTCCCAGTCGTCACCGCCGAGGCGGTTGTCGCCCTTGGTCGCCTTCACCTCGAAGACGCCCTCCGCGATCTCCAGCAGGGACACGTCGAAGGTGCCGCCACCGAGGTCGAAGACGAGGATGGTCTGCTCCACGCCGCCCTTGTCCAGGCCGTAGGCCAGGGCCGCTGCGGTGGGCTCGTTGATGATCCGGTCGACCACGAGGCCCGCGATCTCGCCGGCCTCCTTGGTGGCCTGGCGCTCGGCGTCGCCGAAGTACGCAGGGACGGTGATCACCGCGTTCGTGACCGGCTCACCCAGGTAGGCCTCCGCGTCGCGCTTCAGCTTCATCAGCACGCGGGCGCTGATCTCCTGCGGGGTGTACTTCTTGTCGTCGATGTCGACCGTCCAGTTGGTGCCCATGTGGCGCTTCACCGAGCGGATGGTGCGGTCGACGTTGGTGACGGCCTGGCGCTTGGCGACCTCGCCGACCAGGACCTCTCCGCCCTTCGCGAAGGCGACCACCGACGGGGTGGTCCGGGAACCTTCCGCGTTCGGGATGACAGTGGGCTCGCCGCCCTCGAGGACGGCGACGACAGAGTTGGTGGTGCCGAGGTCGATGCCGACTGCTCGTGCCATTGTTTGCTACCTCCGGTTGAGTCTTGGACGGAGTTGAGCTTAGCACGCTCAACTTCGGTGATTGAGTTCACCAGACTCAACTGTGGGGAAGCTGGGGGTATTCCCTGATCCGGCACAGGTTCCGCAGGCTCGACCAGCGCGGGAAGGTGCCTCTCCGGCAGCGGGTGGCCCGCAGGGTCAGGCGGCGGTGCTGGTGTCGCCGAGCATGGCCTGGGTCAACTGGGCGACGATCGGGAACGAGTGCCACAACTGGTGGCCGAGGCCGTCCACGGTGATCGTGGGACCGGGCACACCGCGTCCGGCCAGCTGGGCGTCGAGCCGCTCGTAGTCGCCCACGCGGCACAGCGAACTGCGCGAGCCGCGCGCCAGCGCGCACCGGGCGAGCTCGACGGCGTCCAGGCCCTCGAGCAGGCCCGGGGTCGCCAGCACCTGCCCGATCGCGACCAGGTCCACCGGCGAATAGCGGACGGACGGCTCGCGGCGCTGCGACCGGCGGGCTGCCATCACCCACTCGTGGCCCTTGTTCGTGGCCAGGACGGTGGGCATCCGGCCGAGGTCGGCGATGTTGTGGGCCTGCAGCGAGGCGATGTTGCGGGTCGTGATGGCCACCGGCTCGACGAGGTTCAGGCCCTCGATCGGCCCCCACTCCCCCAGCAGCGGGAGCGCGGAGACGGCGAGCGAGCAGCCCGTCGAGTAGCCGAGCACCTGCATGTACTCGGGATTGCGGACGTCGCCGACCTCGAGCGCCTCGGCGACGTAGGCGAGGTTCAGCTCCGCCCAGGCATCGATCCTGCCGTGCAGCATCTCGGTGCGAACCGCTTTCGGAATGCTGTGCCCGAACCGGCTCATCCCCGGGATCTCTGTGACCACGACGGTCAGCGAGGTCGCGTCCGCCAGGTGTGCGCACCTGGCGATCTCCCACGGCCCGAGCGGGGTGTTGAAGCCGGGGAAGTAGACCAGCACGCCGTGGGACACCGGTGGCGTGGCCACCAGGGCGTCCAGGGGAGTGCGTCCGGTCGGTCGCAGGGTGTGCTGGCGCACCAGCGTCTCCGGCCGGGCCTCAACGGCACGGTGGTCGACCGAGATCGTCATCCTCGACCGCTGCACGTCTGCCACGCCTGCGATCGTACGCGAGGAGTGGGCGCGATTCGCCCGGGAGCGGCTGCGGCGACAGAATGGCCGACAGAGTGCTGCGGCGACCGATTCGCCGGGCGGGACGTCCGTCCTCACGGTCGCCGGCCTCGTGGAGGACCGATGAATTCGCTCGAGGGCCTGCTGCGCAACGCGCTGCTGGCCGCCGCCCGCAGTGCCCGGCTGAAGGCCATGGCCCTGCGGCTGCCCGTGACAGCCGCCGTGGTACGCCGGTTCGTCCCCGGTGAGACGATCGCCGAGTGCCTCGCCGCGGTTCGAGCGCTGGCCGCGGACGGGCTGCACGCGAGCATCGACTTCCTCGGCGAGGACACCACCAGCCCCGCCCAGGCCGCGGTCGTCCGCGACGGCTACCTGGAGGTGCTCGCGCGCCTGGCCGCCGAGGGCCTCACCGGAACCGCGGAAGTGTCGGTCAAACTGACCGCACTCGGGCTGGGGCTGCCGGACGGGCGTGGCCTGGCCCTGGCGCACGCGCGGGAGATCTGCGCGGCGGCATCCGCTGCCGGGACGACCGTGACCGTCGACATGGAGGACCACACCGCGACCGACGCCACCCTCGGCGTCCTCGCCGAACTGCGACGCGACTACCCCGACGCGGGCGGCGTCCTGCAGGCCTACCTGCACCGGACGCTGGACGACTGCACGCTGCTCGCCGGCGAGAAGTCGCGGATCCGGCTGTGCAAGGGCGCGTACGCCGAGCCGGCCGAGGTCGCCCACCAGACCCGCGAGGAAGTGTCGACCGCGTACGTGGCATGCGCCCGCGTCCTGATCGCCGGGGACGGCTATCCGATGCTGGCCACGCACGACCCGGAGATGATCGCCGCCGTCGCCGAACTGGCCGCCCAGTACGGCCGCGAGCCGGGCAGCTACGAGTACCAGATGCTGTACGGCATCCGCTCCGACGAGCAGCGCCGGCTCGCCGCGATGGGCGAGGCCGTGCGGGTGTACGTCCCCTTCGGCACCGATTGGTGGGGCTACTTCGTCCGCCGCCTCGCCGAGCGTCCGGCGAACCTGCTGTTCTTCCTGCGCGCCCTGCTGGGTCGCTAGCCGGGTGGACCGAGTTCGGAACCGTCCCCAATTCGGTCCGGACCGGGTTGGGGACGGTTCCGAACTCGGTCCACCCTCGAGCCAGCGGGCCACCGCGGCATCCGCGTCGACGAGGCCGACCACGATCCTCGGACCGTCGTGCGGACGCAGGTAGCCCTCCCGGATCCGGGCGTTCAGATCGGCGACGATCTCGCGCACTTCCGCCTCGGTGGGGACTCCGGCCAGCGTCTCCGGCAGCCGCTCGACCTCGCGGCGCAGGGCCAGCGGGGTGGGAAGCAGCGGTTCGAGGTGCTCCCTGGCGATCTTGGCCTTCACCCACCAGTCCGGGTCGTCGTCCAGGTGCAGGGGTTTGCCCGCCCCGGGCAGGTCGTCGAACTCGCCGCGCTCGATCGCTTCCCGGACCTGCCGGTCGATCCACGACTCGTACTGCATGGCTCCATCCTGCCCCTGCGAACGGGGGCCGACCTCAGCCGGCCGACGCCGCCCGGTCGAGCCCGGCGCGCAGGTCTGCGACCAGGTCGGACGCGTCCTCGACGCCCAGGCTGAGCCGCAGCAGGCCGACGGTGATCCCCGCGGCCGCCTGCACCTCGAGCGGCATCGCCGCGTGGGTCATCGTGGCCGGGTGCGAGATGAGCGACTCGACGCCGCCGAGGCTCTCCGCCAGGCAGAAGCACTCCAGCCCGTCGACGAGCGCCCGGACCGCGGCCTCACCACCCACGTCGAAGGTGACGATCGCGCCGAAGCCGTCCATCTGGCCGGCGGCGAGCGCGTGCTGGGGATGCGTGGACAGCCCCGGGTAGTGGACGGCCCGCACGGCAGGG
The DNA here is from genome assembly GCA_002843035.1 of Actinobacteria bacterium HGW-Actinobacteria-5. GTDB lineage: Bacteria > Actinomycetota > Actinomycetes > Propionibacteriales > Propionibacteriaceae > Propionicimonas. The sequence goes on from PHEV01000006.1 coordinate 49,644, forward strand.
TGCGCGCCGAGCAGTTCGACGATCGCGGCGGCGTTGGCCTGGGCTGCAGCCATCCGCAGGTGCAGGGTGCGCAGACCGCGCAACACGAGGTACGCGTCCAGGGCTCCGCCGGTGGCTCCCAGGGTGTTCGCCCACCACCCCAGCTGGTCGAGCACGTCCCCGGACGCGGCGACGATCGCTCCCGCCACCACGTCGCTGTGCCCGTTGAGGTACTTGGTCGCCGAGTGCACCACCACGTCGGCGCCCCACTCCAGGGGACGTTGCACGACCGGGCTGGCGAACGTGTTGTCCGCCACCACCCGCGCGCCCGCGGCGTGGGCCGCCCGGCACAGCGCCGCGATGTCGGTGATCCGCAGCAGCGGATTCGACGGGGTCTCCAGCCAGACGAGGTCGGCTCCGGCCAGCGCGTCCGGCCAGGTGGAGGGGTCACTGAGGGCGACCAGGCGCAACTGCAGGCGTCCGGTGCGGGCCAGGGCTTCGAACAACCGCCAGGAACCGCCGTAGCAGTCCAGCGGCGCGACCAGCGTGCCGCCGGGTGGCAGCAGGGCCAGCACCGTGGTGGCGACCGCGCCCATGCCGGACGCCGTGATGACACCGCCCACCCCGCCTTCGAGCCCGGCAATCGCGTCCGCGAGTACCGACCTGGTGGGGTTGCCGGCCCGGCTGTAGTCGTAGCCGCCGGGCTCGCCGAAGCCGGGGAAGGAGTAGGTCGTCGACAGGTACACCGGGGGCACGACAGCACTGTGCGTCGGGTCGGTGTTGATCCCGGCCCGGACCGCCCGCGTCCGGGGGTGCTGGTGTGTCACAGCGCGAGACCCTACCGGCCGGGGCGCCGCGGCACATCCGTCCCACGGGGCATTTGCCGCACCCCGTGTCCTCTGGTGCGTGGTCGCCGCCCGGGGTAGCGTCCCAGACATGAAGATCGAGGACATCATCCGCAACAAGGGCGCGGACGTGGTCACCATCGCCCCCGCCGCAACTGTCGCCGAGCTGGTCGAGCTGCTCGGCAGGAACAACATCGGCGCCGTGGTGGTCAGCGAAGACGGTGCCACGATCTCCGGCATCGTCAGCGAGCGGGACGTCGTCCGGCACCTCGCCGACGGGACGGGCGTGCTCAGCCAGCCGGTCTCGGCGATCATGACCGCGAACGTCAAGACCTGCACTCCCGAGGACTCCCTCGAGGCCACCGGCCACACCATGACCTACTCCCGGATCCGGCACCTGCCCGTGGTCGGCGAGGACGGCAAGCTTGCCGCGATCGTCTCCATCGGTGACGTCGTGAAGTACCGCATCGACCAGCTCACCGACGAGCGCAACCACCTGCTTGAGTACCTCCACACCTGAGGCCCCCGCCGAGGCGGCCCTGATCGCGGCCGGCCTGACCTACCGGGTGGTCCGGCACCCTCCGGCGAGGTCGCTGGCCGAGGCCGCAGCCCTGCGCGGGATCAGCCCGGCCGACATCGTCAAGACCCTCGTCGTGCGCCGCGGCGAGGACGACTACCTGTTCGTCCTCGTGCCCGGTGACCGCGAGATCGCCTGGCCCAAGCTGCGCGCGCACCTCGGCGTGGGCCGGCTGTCCATGCCGGACGCCGAGGCGGCGTACGCCGCGACCGGCTACCGCCGCGGCACGATCACCCCGTTCGGCTCGCGGGTCGCCTGGCCCGTGATCGCGGACGCGAGCGTCGCTGGCCGCACCATCTCGCTCGGCGCCGGGGAGCCCGGGGCCACCGTCCTGCTCAGCGCGGACGCGGCGCTCGCCGCCCTCGGGGCCGCGGTCGCCGACGTCACCGAACCGGCGGCCTGAGCCGGGTTGCCGGCGCCCACACTGGGTCGACGATCGCTTCCGGAGTGCGCCGGACCATGGAGGTGCCCGTCGGTGCGATCCAGGCGCATGCGTCCACCTCCGTCGGGCCGGGTGTGAGGGAGCGTGGACAGCACAGTCCTGCCGGCTGATCTCCCGTGGCCTGTCGGAGGTCGGGGGCATGCTGGACGCATGAGTGACCCCGTCGACGTCGCCCACATCGTCCCGCCGTACCTGCTGCAGCACCTCGCCCAGGGCAGCGAGCCGATCGCGGAGCAGGCCCGCGCCACCCTCGTTGCGGACACCCAGAAGCGCCGGGCGCGATCCCGGCGCACCGCCCCCACGGTGATCGCGGGCGGCAGCGCGGCCACGTCCGGCCCGTCCCGGGAGATCTTCGACGCCGGAAACTCCGAGAACCTTCCCGGCAAGGCGGTCCGCACCGAGGGCGCGCCCGCCACCGGCGACCCCGCCGCCGACGAGGCCTACGACGGCTTCGGCGCCACCTGGAAGCTGTTCGACGAGGTGTACGGGCGCAACTCCATCGACGGCTCCGGCATGGCCCTGCTCGGCACCGTCCACTACGGCGAGGGCTACCAGAACGCCTTCTGGAACGGCGAGCGGATGGTCTTCGGCGACGGCGACGGAGTCATCTTCGGCCGCTTCACCGCCAGCCTCGACGTGATCGGCCACGAGCTCACCCACGGCGTCACCGAGCACGCCGCCGGCCTCACCTACCGCAACCAGTCCGGCGCGCTCAACGAATCGGTCTCCGACGTGTTCGGCGTGCTCGTCGCCCAGTACCGGGCGGGCCAGACCGCTGCCGAGGCCGACTGGCTGATCGGCGCGGACCTGTTGCTCCCCGGTGTGAAGGGGGTCGCGCTGCGCAACATGCTGCATCCGGGCACGGCCTACGACGACCCTCGGCTCGGCAAGGACCCGCAGCCGGCCGACATGAGCGGGTACGTGCAGACCAGTTCCGACAACGGCGGCGTGCACTACAACTCGGGCATCCCGAACCGGGCGTTCGCGCTCACCGCCACCACGCTCGGAGGCCATGCCTGGGAGACCGCGGGACGCGTCTGGTACGACGTGCTCACCGGTCCGGACATCCAGCCGGGCTGTGACTTCGCCACTTTCGCGGCCCTCACGATCAACGCAGCCGTCGCCCGTTTCGGCGAGGGAGCCGAGGCGGCCGCGGTCCGCTCGGCGTGGGCGAGTGTCGGCGTGGGCGCACGCGCTGCGGACGCGCCGCCGCGCGGGGAGGGCATCGACCCGAACGCCCCGCTGCTCGTCCGCCGCACCGGTGGCTTCGCCGGTCTGGTCCGGGAGCGGCGGACGAGCCTCGCCGAGCTCCCTCGCAGCGACCGGCGCGCCTGGACCGGGCTGCTGGCCGACCGGACGCTGGCCGCGCTGGCCACGGCGAGCCGGCCCACCCCGGACGCCTTCTGCTACGGGGTGGTCTGCCAGGCAGCGGAGGTGGACGTCGAGGTCGCCGAGCACGACCTGCCCGGCCACGTGCGCGCGCTTCTGGAACGCACGCTCGAGGGCTAGACGGGCGCCAGCGGCCCACCGTCGGGCGCGCACCCACCAAGGAGCGGGCTGCACCGGCCGCGGCGACGGAGCACGTCCGGGAGGGCGCGGACGCCCTTCGTGGCACGAGGAACGATCGTGGTGCTTGGTGGAGCCGGCTCGTCGCTACCCTTGCCGCCGTGCCCGAACCGAGCCGGCTGCGTCCCGCACTGATGATGGTCGCCGCGGCCGTCCTGTTCGGCACGACCGGCACGACCCAGGCCCTGGGTCCCCCGCAGGCCAATCCGCTCAGCGTGGGCGCGGTGCGCCAGGTGGTGGGCGGTTCCGCGCTGCTGGTGGTCGGCGTTGTGTGGTGGCTGCGGCACCACGGCGGCCGGCTCCCCCGCTGGTCGAGGAAGGTGGGCTGGGTGCTGCTGGGCGGGCTCAGCGTGATGGCGTTCCAGGCCACCTTCTTCTTCGGCACCCGGCTCAACGGCGTCGCCGTCGGCACCGTGGTCGCGCTCGGTTCGAGCCCGTTGTTCGCGGGCGTGTTCGACGGGCTTCGCGGGCACGCGCCCACCCGTCGGTGGGCGGCGGCCACGGCGCTGGCAGTGGCGGGCATGGTGCTGCTGTCCGGCGCGCTGGGCAACGCGGCCCCGCTGCAACCGCTCGGCGTACTCGCCTCGCTGATCGCCGGGGCGGCCTACGCCGGCTACGCGGTGGCGACCTCGACGCTGGTCCAGCGAGGCGCTGCAGCAGTGCCCACCACCGCGGCCGTGATCGGCACCAGCGGCCTGCTCGGGGCTGCCGTCCTGCCGTTCACCGACAACGCGTGGGTCGGAGAGCCGGCCGGCCTCGCGATGGCGGCCTGGCTCGGCCTGGTCACCGTCGTCGTCTCCTACCTGCTGATGGGGACGGCCCTTCGCCACCTGTCGGCGTCCACCGCGATCACGCTGGGTCTGGCCGAGCCGACCACCGCCACCTGCTGGGAGTCGTCGTGCTGGGCGAGCGCCTCGGCGCGCTGCAGTGGGCCGGGCTCCTCGCCGTCCTGGCCGGTGTCGTGGTGGCAGGCTCCGGTCGGGCGCGGGTCAGCGAACCAGGCTGATCCGGTTCGAGGTGGTGCCCGCCGTGGCCCCCTTCAGCGGGTTGTACACGGCACTCGAGACCACCCCGGTGCGGGTGTTGATCGTGACGATCCGGACCGGGTTGTTGCCCGCACCGCTCAACTCGTTGCCGAGGTAGGAGACCACCGTGTGGCCCCGGTAGGTGTCGGTCCGGGTCGTGAACTTCCCGGTGTGCCCGGAGAACACCAGTTTCACGTTGGCGTACGGCTTGACCACCTGGTCGTAGAGGTACTTCGGGCTGGTCGCACCGTAGCCGCCGTCGGAGGCCGAGATCTTCCCGCCGCCAGTGAGGTAGCTGTGGGTCTGGATGATCACGTTGACGTTCGGGTGGCTTGCGACAACGTCCTTCGCCCAGGCCACGACCTCCTTCCGCGGCCACAGTTCGAGGGTCAGCACCAGCCACTGGGTGTCGTCGGCATTGAACGTGGTCCAGTAGTTGTCGATCTTGCCGGCCTCGTACGCGCCACCGACGTTCTGGATGCTGCTGAGCGGGAACGACTGGTTGAACGCGCCGGTCTTGCGGACCAGGAGCCACGACTTGCACGCGCCGGCACCCAGCCGGACCGGGCACTCCGGGTTGTACGCGTACGCCGAGCCGCCGTACCCGCTCGAGCCCGGCACGCCGTTCCAGCCGACGACCTCGGTGTCGTGGTTCCCGATGGCGAGCGCGTAGGGGAGCCCGGCGTTCCGGAGCACCGCAACCGCCGCCTTCGCGCGCGTGAACTGGCCGGCGTCCAGCCAGCCCCAGTTGACCATGTCGCCGGTGTGCAGCACATACCTCAGGTCGAACCGGGACGTGTTCGCGACCATCCAGTTCACCCGGTTCAGGAACGGGGTGTTCGCGGTGTTGTTGGTCTCGGCCTGCGTATCGGGCATCACAGCGATCGAGAACTGGTCGCTGTTCGGTTCCGGGGCCACCACGCCCACAGCCGCGGCCTTCGACGCACTGTAGGACTTCACCGAGACCCCTGCGCAGGCCAGGTCCGAGGCAGTCGTGTCCACGTCGGGCCGGGCCCAGAGATAGGTGTAGCCAGCCTTCTTGAGCCGCTTCCGGGACGCGTCCTTGGCGGTCAACTGCCAGGTGGGCGGCTTGATCGAACCGCCTCGCCACGCACGCAGGTAGAGCCGGACCGACTTCAACGCCGCCACCGCCGCCTCGAGGTTGATCACATCTCCGGGCTGCACCCGGATCCCCAGATCCGTGGCGTCCCCCAGCATGGTCTCCCGCCCCGAGGCCACCCGGCTGAACGAGCCGCTCAGCGACCCGTCCGCCGCGACCGACAACCGCGCCCGGTAGCCGGAAGAGGTGGACTTGGCCCGGAACTGGAAGCCGAAGGTCACCGGCACCGCCGACGGGATCGTCACGGCGGCCGACGCGATGGACGTCGTGCGCTTGGACGAGATCCTCGACCAGCTGGACGCGTCGGGTGTCAGCGGGAGGCTGGCAGAGCCGGCGTTGGCGGGTGCGGCGGGGACGAGGCCGACGAGCATGAGCACGGCGACCAGGAGCGCCAGCGTACGAACGATCGGGAGAACGGCACGTGAGGACGGCTCGGGGGTGGGCATGGGCGGCACTCCGGTCTGTCGGCGGCTCCCCGGGGGCGACCGGGAACGGGCTCCCCTACCGGGGGCTTGTGAAGATCATCACCCGGCGGGTGGGGCGATTTCCAGCTTCACAGGTCAGTTGTCCGTGGATGTGCCCACCAGCGGCGGCTCGCTCGACCACGGGAAGGAGATCCAGTCCGAGGTGCGCCTCCACACGTAGTCGCACTTCACCACCGATTGCGGCTTCTCGTAGAGCACGGCCGTCCGCGTCTCCGCGACGTGCGCGGCACAGAAGTCGCGGACCATTCGCAGGGTCTCGCCGGTATCCGCGACGTCGTCAACGATCAGCACGGTCTTGGCCGACAGGTCCACCGCGGCGGGCACCGGCGGCAGCAGGACGGGCAGCGCCAGCCGGGTGTCGACCCCGGTGTAGAACTCCACGTTGATGATGTGCAGGTTCTTGATGCCCATCGCGTAGCTCATGGTGCCGGCGGGCAGCATGCCGCCCCGGGTGATCGACAGGATCAGGTCGGGCCGGAAGCCCGAGTCCACCACCGTCTGGGCCAGCTCCCGGGCCGCCTTGCCGAACGTTTCCCAGGTGAGTACCTCGCGGACCGGTTCGCTCATGCGCACATCTTTCCAGACCGATCGGCCCGTCTCGACCCTTCGACAGGCTGCGACCAGGTCGAGCTCGACCAGCGAGAACGAAACCGGCCCTTTCGGGGTCGGTGACGGCCGGGACAGTGTTGAATAGGTCGTCATGATCGCGGTGGTCATGACCGTGCGCGGACGCGTCCAGGGCGTCGGCTTCCGCTGGTGGGCGATGGGCGAGGCCCGCTATCTCGGCCTGTCCGGCTACGCAGAGAACCAGTCGGACGGCTCGGTCGTGATCCGCGCCCAGGGCGACGCGGAGGCGGTGGGAAAGATGATCCGCCTGGTCTCGGAGTTCCCCTCGACCACCGCCCGTCCGGGATCCGTGGACGACTTCGACCTCAACTGGGTGGATGTCATCCCTGGCGCGCGGGCGTTCGGCTACCGCTGAACCCCGCCCACCATCCCGAGGACGGCCACCACGAACGGCGTCACGCTGAGGCCCGCCAGCACCACGTTCACCCAGAAGTGGTCGCGCAGCACGGCGAAGAACTCCCGGATCACCGCGCTCGGCCAGTAGTACGGCGCCGTCGGGGCACCGACGCTGTAGCCGGCCAGGCCGTGCCTGCGCATCAACAGCGCGGCCCGGAACGCATGGAAGTCGCTGGTCACGACGGCGATCGGCCCGGTGATCCCGCGGGACGCGAGGAGCGCTGCGGTGTTGCCCAGGTTCTCGTCGGTGTTCGTGGACTCGTTCTCCACCAGCACCACCTCGGGTGGCACCCCGTCCTCGATCAGATAGGCGGCCATGGCGTCGGCCTCGGCCACCGGTTCGTCGGGTCCACGGCCACCGGAGGTGACCAGCACGCGGGCCGGCGTCCCGTGTTCCGCGAGCCGTTCGAACACCTGCCGTCCCCGCTGCAACCGGGACGCGAGCAGCGGCGGCACGCGTCCGTCGATCAGCCCGGAGCCGAGCACCACGACCGCCTCCACCGACCCGCCGCGCCGTGCCATCACCGCGGGGTAGAGGCTGCCGTAGAGCAGGAAGGAGGTGAAGGCGAAGCCCAGGTATGCGGCCGGGAGCCCCAGCAGCAGCAGCCAGGTGAACAGCCCAACGGAGTCGGTGTACACCACCGCGACGGCCAGGCCGCAGTAGGCCAGCAGCGCGAGGCCGGCCACGATGCCCAGCAGGCGGGACAGCGCGAACCCCTCCCGGCGCACCACTGTCACGCCGGCCGCGATCAGGAACGCGGCGAACCCGACCACCGTGGCCAGACCCAGCCCGATCAGGACGAGCAGCACGATCGCTCCGGCGAGCGGGTCGAGGCTGGACGCCCAGCCGGTGAGCCCGCCGGCGACGACGAGCACCAGCCAGAACAGGGCGAACAGCAGGTAGAGCCCGGTGCGGACCTTGCGTGGGTCGAGCCAGAAGCTGACCAGGAAGACCGCGACCGGCAGCAGGGCGGTCACCGGCACGACGCGTCCCGGTTCACTGCCCGACGGTGGTGTCGTTGAACGGCATGAACGGCGCGACAGCGGGGAAGACCCAGACGAACAAGACGGCGACCACGGCGAGCACCAGCACCGCCGCTTCGACCACCTTCAGCGCCGTCGGCCCCGGCAGCAGCCGCCAGATCAGCCCGTAGAACGACATCAGGACACCTCCAGCACGCCGGCGGGGACGCCCTGGTCGTGCGGGTAGCTGGCGTCCAGGGTGGCGTGCACGACGAAGCGCTCGCGGGCACTGAACTCGGGATGGCAGCTGGTCATCGTCAGCACCGCCTCGGTGGGCTCGGCATCAGGCTGGTTCGGCACCGGCAGGAGCACAGAGACCTGCGTGGGCGGCACGATCTCGTGGCCGCTGACCCGGTACACGTACCAGGTCGACTTCGTCTCCACCAGCACGACGTCGCCCTTCTCGAGGGTGGCGATCTGGTTGAACGGCTTGCCGTAGGTGGTGCGATGCCCGGCCATGGCCAGGTTGCCGACCTCACCCGGCATCGCGGTGTTGGTGTAGTGGCCGATCCCCCGCTGCAGGATGTCCCTGGTGGTGCCCTCGTAGAGCGGACGGGCGAACCTCGCCCCGAACCGGGGGATGCGCACGATCGCGAACGCGTCCCCGAGCTTCACGTGCTTCGGCTGCACCCATTCCGGGCTGTCGAAGTCCGCCTGCAGGGCGTCCACCACCTGCGCGGCATCGGCGTCGGAGACGACGTCGGTCCACCACAGCTGCCAGCCGACGAACAGCAGCAGCACCACGCCGACGGTGACCAGGAGCTCGCCGAGCAGGCCGGCAACACCACGGACGAACCGCATCCCGCCTCCCCATCTGGCCCGGTCCCGGCGCCTTGCCGGCGCGGCCAAGGCTACCCGTCGGGACCGTCCCACCGGTGTCCCCCGGCCGGCTGACCGCGGACCGGCCCCCGGGTCGCCACCGCCATCGCGACCCGTCCTCCCCGCACCCGGGCTGCCCGCCCGACCCCGGCCGCAGCGACGCTCGGCGATCGGCCCACGACCTCGTCAAGAGGCTGCCGGGAGTCATAGGGTTCCCACAGGAAACTGCCAGCAGTTCCTCACCCGGTACTGAGAGAGTCGATGCATGGCCATCACTGCGCGAAGCGGACAGGAAGCCCTCACCCGCCCCGACGGCACGGCGATCCGGGTGCTCACCGTGGACGACGAGACCAGCCTCACCGAACTGCTCAGCATGGCGCTGCGCTACGAGGGCTGGGAGGTGTCGACGGCCGCATCGGGCCTGGCCGCGGTGAAGACCGCCCGTGAGGTGCGCCCGGACGCGATCGTGCTGGACATGATGCTGCCCGACTTCGACGGCCTGGAGGTGATGCGCCGCATCCGTGCCGAGCAGCCGGACGTACCGGTGATCTTCCTCACCGCGAGGGACGCCCTCGACGACCGGATCGGCGGGTTGACCGCTGGCGGCGACGACTACGTGACCAAGCCGTTCAGCCTGGAGGAACTGGTGGCCCGGCTGCGCGCACTGCTGCGCCGCTCCGGTGCGACCACGCTGCGCAACGAGTCACAGCTCGTGGTCGGCGACCTCACCCTCGACGAGGACAGCCACGAGGTGTCCCGGGCCGGTGAGCTGATCAACCTGACCGCGACGGAGTTCGAACTGCTGCGCTACCTGATGCGCAACCCTCGCCGGGTACTGAGCAAGGCCCAGATCCTCGACCGGGTCTGGAACTACGACTTCGGCGGCCAGGCCAACGTCGTGGAGCTCTACATCTCCTACCTGCGCAAGAAGATCGACGCGGGCCGCGCCCCGATGATCCACACCATGCGCGGGGCTGGGTACGTCCTCAAACCCGCCACCGAATGACCCTTCCGACCACGCCCCCGGCGCCGGCCCCGGCTCCGACGCCGATGGGAAAGGGGACGCTGAGCCGGCAGTTGGTGCTGCGCACGACCGCCCTGGTGGCCCTGGTCACCGTGGCGCTGAGCATGTTCACCGCGCTGGCCAGCTTCCAGATCCTGCAGCAGCAGCTGGACAGCCGGCTCGAGTCGGCGATCGAGCGTCCCGCGTTCCGGTCGCGGCCGGGCAGCACCGGAACCAACACCGGCACTGACGAGCAGACCTCGCCCGGCGACCCCGGCGGTTCAGGGCTGATCCGGGTCGACGCCACCCTCGGCCAGGACGCCGCCGGCAACCTGGTCGTGACGCTGTACCGGGATCCGACCCGTCCGGACAGCATCAGCCGGGCCACCGTTGTCCAGCTGCTCGCCGCCGTGGCGAACCGGGTGAACGCTGCGCCGTTCACGGTGCGGGTGAACGGCGGCGGCCTCTACCGCGTCCAGGTGCGCACCGACGCGAACTCCGTGACCACCATGGTCGGGCTGCCCTACAGCGAGGTGACCTCGCCGATGACCAGCCAGCTGGTCATGGCCGGGCTGCTCACCATCGGCGCCGTCGTCTTGTCCTACGTCGCGGCCCGGCGGGTCGTGGAGACCAGCCTGCGTCCGCTGACCCGGCTGGCCGCGACCGCCAACCAGGTGTCGAACCTGCCGCTGGAGAGCGGCGAGGGGCTGGTACCGATCCGGGTAGCCCCCCAGGACGCCAACCCCGCCTCCGAGGTCGGCCAGGTGGGACTGGCGTTCAACCACATGCTCGACAACGTCGAGAACGCACTGGCCGTGCGTCACCGCAGCGAGACGAAGGTGCGCCAGTTCGTGGCGGACGCGTCCCACGAACTGCGCAACCCGCTGGCCTCCATCCGCGGCTACGCCGAGCTGACCCGCCGTGGCAGCGAGGAGCTGCCCGAGGACGCCGCCCACGCGCTCGGCCGGATCGAGGCGGAGTCGGAGCGGATGTCGGCGCTGGTCCAGGACCTGCTCCTGCTTGCCCGCCTGGACTCCGAGCCCACCCTCGACCTGCAACCCACGGACGTCACCGAGCTCGTCCTGAACGCGGTCAGCGATGCCCGTGCGGCCAGCTCCGAGCGCACCTGGGGTCTGGACCTGCCGGAGGACCCGGTCACGGCGCGGGCGGACGCACACCGCCTGCACCAGGTGGTGGCGAACCTGCTGGCCAACGCCCGCACCCACACCCCTCCGGGCACGCGGGTGGAGACCACGTTGCGGGCGGAGGGCGGCTGGGCGGTGATCTCGGTCACCGACAACGGCCCCGGCGTGCCCGAGGAGATCCGCGATTCGGTGTTCGAACGGTTCACCAGGGCGGACTCGAGTCGCGTCCGTCAGGCCGGGGGCTCGTCCACCGGGCTCGGGCTGGCCATCGTGTCCGCCGTGGTGAACGCCCACGGAGGCCAGGTGCTCCTCGACAGCGCGCCCGGTCACACCACGTTCTCGATCCGGATTCCCCTCGCCTGAGCCCGGACCGAGTTGGGGACGGTTCCGAACTCGGTCCACGTCCCGAAGGTGGACCGAGTTCGGAACCGTCCCCAACTCGGTCCGCACGGTGAACAGGTCACACGAGGCACACAGGAGTGACCGATGGGCCGCCCAGCACGGTGGCGTTCCATGAACGCATGACGTTGATCGAGACCGAGTCGCCGGCCACAACGGGCGGACCCGCGGACGCACGACCGGTGCGCCACTACTTCAGCTACGTCGCCGACCGCCCGGACTGGGTGGTGCGGGGCTCTGTGATCGCCCTGCTGGTCGCGACGGCCTTCCTCTACATCTGGGGCCTGTCGGCCTCCGGGTACGCCAACTCCTTCTACTCGGCGGCCGCGCAAGCCGGGTCGACCAACCTCGAGGCCTGGTTCTTCGGTTCGCTGGACGGCGGGAACAGCATCACCGTCGACAAGCCGCCGGCCGCGATCTGGCTGATGGCGCTGTCGGTGCGCCTGTTCGGGCTGAGCTCGTGGAGCATCCTTGTGCCCGAGGCGCTGCTCGGTGTGGCCAGCGTCGGCGTCCTGTACGCCACCGTGCGACGCAGCCTGCTGTCCTGGCGCAACGCCCCGGGCAGCACCCACCCGTTGACCGCACGCAACGTGCACTGGGCGGCCCTGGTCGGTGCCGCCGTGTTTGCCCTCACCCCGGTAGCGACGCTGATGTTCCGGTTCAACAATCCCGACGCCCTGTTGGTCTTCACGATGGTGGTGGCGAGCTACTTCACCGTCCGCGCGTCGGAGACCGCCTCCCGCGGCTGGCTCGCGCTGGCCGGCGTCGCGATCGGGCTGGGCTTCCTGACCAAGATGCTGCAGGCGTTCCTGGTGCTGCCCGCACTGGTCGTGGCCTACTGGATCGCAGCCCCCGCGTCCTGGAAGAAGCGGCTGCTCGACCTGTTCATCGCGTTCGTGACGATGGTGGCGTCCTTCGGCTGGTACGTGGCCGTCGTCGAGCTGACCCCCGCGTCCCTGCGGCCCTACATCGGCGGCTCGCAGACCAACTCGCTGCTCGAACTGATCATCAGCTACAACGGCCTCGGCCGGATCACCGGGTCCGAGGTCGGCTCGGTGGGCGGTGGCGGAGGCCGAGGCGGGAACTGGGGATCCACCGGCATCCTGCGCATGTTCGAGGGTGTCTCGGGCGGCATGGTCTCCTGGCTGATCCCTGCCGCGCTGGTGCTCTCGCTCGGCGCGCTCGGCTACGCGTTCGCGCACCGCAGGCTCGCGCCCTCCGCGGACGGGGAAGGACGCCGGTTGCAGACCCCCAGCCAGGCACTCGCCGCAGGCGTGGTGATCTGGCTCGGCTGGCTCGTCGTCACCACGCTCACCTTCAGCTTCATGGCCGGCATCTACCACGACTACTACACGATCGCGCTCGCTCCGGCGATCGGCGGGGCGGTCGCGCTCGGCGGCGCTTCGCTGTGGGCCCACCGCGGCAGGCTGGCCGCGCGGCTGCTGCTGGCTGCGACCAGCGTGGGCACCGGCACGTGGGCCCTGGTGCTCCTTCAGCAGGCCGGTTCCTGGTACACGGTCCTCGGCTGGTCGGTGTTCGGCGTCTCCGTCGCGGCCGGTCTCGCCCTGATGTGGGCCGACCAGCTGCCGAGGACGCTCGCGTCCACCGCTCTCGCCGCTGCGGTCGTGGCCGCGCTGGCCGGTCCCTACGCCTACTCGATCAACACCGCTGCCACCGCGCACACCGGCTCGATCGTGACCGCCGGCCCGGTGTCCAGCTTCGGCGGCGGCGGTGGCCCCGGTGACGGGGGTGGCTTCGGCGGACGCGACGGACGCCCGGGCGGCGGACAACCCCCGGGCCAGGCGCAGGCACAGACGTCGATTGGTACGACGAGCCCCGGCCAGAGCCGCGGCGGCGGCATGGGCGGCCTGCTGAACGGCGCGTCCACCTCCTCCGAGCTGGTCGCCCTGCTCGAGACGAACGCCTCGCCCTACACCTGGGTGGCAGCGACCGTCGGCTCCCAGAACGCGGCGAGCTACCAGCTGGCCACCGGCGACCCGGTGATGGCGATCGGCGGCTTCAACGGCTCCGACCCGTCCCCGACCCTCGCGGAGTTCCAGCAGGACGTGGCACAGGGGAGGATCCACTACTTCATCGCGAACAGCATCGGCGCATCGAACGGTGGCTCGGACGTCTCCAGTCAGATCACCGAGTGGGTGGAGCAGAACTACACGGCGACGACCGTCGGCGACGCGACCGTCTACGACCTGACCGCGGCGAAGTGAGGTGGCAGCGATGAGCGCGCTTCCCGTCCCGGGCGCCGAGGTCCGGCCGTCCGTCCGTACCGCCCTGGTCGACGTGGTGGTCCCGGTCTACAACGAGGTCGACGATCTGGCCGCGTCGGTGCAGAGGCTGGAGGAGTACCTCGCCGGCAATTTCCCGTACGACTACCGGGTGGTGATCGCGGACAACGCGTCCACCGATGGCACCTGGCCGGTTGCGCAGCGGCTGGCCGCCCGCAACAGCCACGTCTGGGCTGTGCACCTGGACGCCAAGGGCCGCGGCCGGGCCTTGCGGCAGACCTGGCTCGCCTCCGACGCGGACGTGGTCGCCTACATGGACGTGGACCTGTCCACCGACCTCAAGGCGCTGCTCCCGCTGGTCGCGCCGCTGGTGTCGGGGCACTCCGACCTGGCGATCGGATCGCGGCTCGCCCGGGGCTCGCGGGTGACCCGCGGGCCGAAGCGGGAGTTCATCTCGCGCAGCTACAACCTGATCCTGCGGACGGCGCTCGGCGTGACCTTCTCCGACGCCCAGTGCGGGTTCAAGGCCGTCCGCAGCGACGTCGCGCAGCGGCTGCTGCCGCTGGTCGAGGACAACAACTGGTTCTTCGACACCGAACTGCTGGTGCTCGCACAACGGGCCGGGCTGCGGATCCACGAGGTACCGGTGGACTGGGTCGACGACCCGGGAACGACCGTCGACATCGTGGC
>PHEV01000007.1 GCA_002843035.1 Actinobacteria bacterium HGW-Actinobacteria-5
CCCGGGGGCGTTGTTGTTCTCCCTGCCGGGTTGCGGCGTCCTGTGGTCCGTCTGGCACGCTTGGGTGCGTGAATCGACACTTCGCGTCCCCGGAGGACCCCTGGTTCCGGCTCGGCCGGCTCGACGTGTCGACGTCCGTGCTCGTCGGGCTGATCGGCGTGGTGTCCGGCGTGGTGTGGGTGATCGTCCCCGACATCTACCAACTCCTCCTTTACCACCCCAGCCTCGTCGTCGCGGGCCAGGCGTGGCGGATCGCCACCTGGCCGCTCGCGAACACGATCTGGGTCGTGCTCAGCGCGATCATCCTGTGGTATTTCGGCACCGAGCTCGAACGCCTGGTCGGCCGGCTCCGGATGCTCTGGCTGATCATCGGCACCTGGGCGGGGCTCACGATCGCCTTCACGCTGGTCGCCCTGATGCCCGCGCTGAGCGGGTCCTACCTCGCCGGGCTCGGCCTCATCCAGTTCGCGATCATGTTGCTGTGGATCGCCGAATACCCGAACCGGCCGTTCTTCTTCGGCATCCCGGCCTGGATCTTCGGCACCGTGATCCTCGCCCTACAGGCCCTGAGCATGGTTGCCATGCGCGACTACGGAGGGCTGCTAAGCATGCTGTTCAGCCTCGTCCTCGTTGCCGTCATGGCGCGGCGGTTCGGCCTGCTCAGTGCCTACGACTGGATCCCCGGCAAGCCCGCCGTGCGGACGGCTCCGCCCGCCCGAACCCGGCACGAGCCTCGCTCCCGGGTGCGTCAGGAGCAGCGGCGCGCGTCCGACCGCGAACAGCTGGACGCCCTGCTCGACCAGATCAACGACCACGGCATCCAGAGCCTCACCGACGCGCAGCGCAAGGAGCTGATGCGGTTGCGGGATCGGCTGCGCAAGGGCTGAGCGGCGCGGTCCCCGCGGCACCACAACCGGAGGCCTCAACGCCGCAGTGACCGGGCCGCGCCGGCGCGGACCGCGTCGGCGACGGCGTCCAGGCTCTCGGTGTGCAGCGCCCACTGCTGCCAGAACAGCGCCACGTCGAAGGGACGCAGCGCCGAGCCGGGCAGAGCGGCGAGGTCCACGCCAGGCCAGGTCCGGTTCTCGAGGTCGGGCAGCATGCCCCAGCCGTAGCCATGGCGGACCGCCTCGGAGAACTGGGTGCTGGCCGGCACCGTGTGCACGGGCGGCGCGTCCGAGGGGACGCCGGCCTCGACGAGCCGGTCGGTCTGCAGGAGGTCGCGGGTGTCGAAGACCACCACCGGAGCCACGGCCAAGGCGGACGGGCTCACGCCGTCCGCGAACCACCGGGCGACGAACTCCGCCGATGCCACCGGGCGGTAACGCATCGCCCCGAGCGGCTCGACCGTGCAGCCCTGCACCGGCAGCCGCTGGCTCGTGATCGCGGCCATCGCGGTGCCGTCGCGCAGCAGTTCGGCGGTGTGGTCCTGGTCCTCGCGCAGGAAGGTGATGCGCACCTCGTGAGCCACCGGCGCGAGCGCGGGCAGCGTCCAGGTCGCCAGTGAGTCCGCGTTCACCGCGAGCCGCACCTCCGGCAGCCCGGAGCCGGTGGACGGAAGGACGACACCCGCGTCCGAGGTGAGGGCGGCCAGCTGGCGGGCCAGCCGGAGCACAGGCTGGCCCGCCTGCGTGGGGACGGCCGGGCGGCTCCGCCGCAGCAGTACCGCGCCCACCGACTTCTCCAGCGCCTTGAGTCGCTGGCTCACCGCGGACGGGGTGAGGTGCAGGGCCGTGGCGGCGGCGTCGAGCGTCCCGTGGTCGACGATGGCGGCGAATGCACGTAGTTGGGCCAGGTCCCAGTCCATGGCTCATCTTAAGCCGTGCTAATGAAGGCGTAGAAACATTCGCTGGACTGATGGTTGTCCAACCCCTAGCGTCGAACCGTGCTCACCACCGCCCTCTCCGGCCTCGGCTTCGGCTTCAGCCTGATCGTCGCCATCGGCGCGCAGAACGCGTACGTGATGCGCCAGGGCCTCCGCCGCGAGCACATCGGCGTCGTCGTCGCGATCTGCGCGCTCAGCGACATCGCGCTGATCAGCCTGGGTGCCGCCGGCGTCGGCGCTGTGGTCCAGGCCCACCCGGCACTGCTGGTGGTGGTGACCCTCCTCGGCTGTGCGGTGCTCATCGCCTACGCGATCCAGGCCGTGCGCCGGGCGGTACGCCCGGAGGTGTTGGACGCGGACGGAACCGGTGAGGCCGCCGGGCTGGCCACGGTCGCCCTGACGGCTGCCGGCCTGACCTGGCTGAACCCCCACGTGTACCTCGACACGGTGGTGCTGGTCGGGTCGGTCGCGTCCACCCACGCCGAGCCCTGGGTGTTCGCACTCGGCGCCATGCTCGCCAGCGTGGTCTGGTTCTCCGGGCTCGGGTTCGGTGCGCGGGTGCTGCGTCCGCTGTTCACCCGTCCGGCGGCGTGGCGGGTCTTCGACCTCGCGGTGGCCGCGATCATGATCTCGGTTGCGGTCGGCATGGCGGTCAACCTGCGGGGGTGGCTGGGTAGCTGACGCCGCAGCCCCGACCGGCTGTCGAAGCCGGCGACTACCCCGTGCAGAGCGTGGCGAAGGCGGACAGCTCGCTCTGGAAGCCGGTCATCGCGGCCATCGCGTCGGCCATCTTCGTCGGGTCCTTCACGCCGTCCTCGAGCAGGGGGATCAGTTTGGTGAGGGCGTCCACCAGCTTCTGGACCTGGGCCTTCACCTGGGCGTTGTCGACCTTCGCGGACGCCTTGGTGAGGGAGTCCTTGAACGTCTCCAGGGCCTTGACGGCCTTCGCCGGGTCGCTGCCGGCGTCCTGCACAGCGGTCTCGAAGGTCGACGAGGCCTCGCTCATCGCGGTGCCGAGCGCGGCACACGCGTCCTTCGTCGACTGGCCGGAGCTGTCTTTGGTCGCCGGTGCCGAGCTGGTGTCGGTGCTGGCTGTGGTGGCCGTGGTGGCCGGACCGGCGCCGGGAATGATGCCGCCGAGCGCGGAGCAGCCGGAAAGGAGGACGAAGCCGGCGACGAGGCCGACAGCGGTTCGGATCAGGTGTCGCATGGTGTCTCCCGTGGTAGGTGAGTCGCACCACCGACCCTAGACGACGGTCCCCGCGCGCACCACGGCAGGTCGGGCGGTCCTCCCGCCAGGGCCGCACAGGCGTTGTCGCGATCCGGCCACGCAAGGCATCCCACTGTGCCCAGACGTCACATCCCCGCGCGGCCCTGGTCGGATCGCGTCAGTCACTGGTGAGCCGCCTGCTCGGCCATCTGCTGCAGAAGGCGAGCGGTATCGCCGTCCAGGCCGCCAGTGAACCCGTTGCCGACCGGGCTCACGCCAAAGATCGTCGCGTAAGCGACGCAACCGGCGAGATAGGTGCCCTCCCGCGTCGGATGCCCGTCGTGCTGGTTGAGAACGATGTGCGGGTGCAGGGAGAGCGACCGGCCGAACGCGCTGCCCGCGGGGATCACCTCCGCCTTCAGGCTCTTTGCCGCCTTCGCGAAAGCGGTCTCGAGGGCTCGGGTAGTGACACCCTTGCTGTCGGGACGGGCCCACGTCTCAAGCAGCATCGGCTTCGCGCCGATCTTGCGCGACTCGGCCACCAACCGTCGGGCCGAGGTCATGAACTGGCCGTAGAACCACACCGCGCCCTGGCTCTGCTCCTGCAGTACCACGACGTCCCAGCCGCCTTCGTGGAGCCTGTCCATGGTCGAGGAGTCGCGCAGGTGGTCGTACAGCTTGTAGCCACCGGCGGTCGCGCTGACCGCCTCAGTGTTCGGTGCGAGGCCGTGCAGGACCTGGTCGACGCCACCGTTGTAGAACGTGAAGCTGTTGCCGATGAACAGCACTCTCGTGGCCGGCAGGGTGGTGTTGCCGGCCGGGGTGCAGCCGGCCAGGACGAGCGTACCGAGCAGGACGAGAACGCCGAGGACGCTCTGCCAGCGGGGGTGCGTGCGGCAGGTCGGGGTGGTCACTCTGATCTCCTCTGGGGGTGATTGTGGAGATCCTCAAACTAGCCGGTGTCGCGATCCAGGCGCTGGACCCCTTACAGGTGACAGGGGCGGCTGGTGAGACCGAAAGAGAGGCCGGATCGCGACAGGCGCTGCGGATCGTCATCACCGAGGCGGTCGCGGCGTCCGGGCGAGCGATCGGACGCGTAGGGTCGAGCCCGGACGGAAGGACGACGTGATGGGCGAACCGGTGATCATCGACGGGGCCTCGGGCCAGGAGGAGTTCGCTGCGCTCTACCGGGACCTGCACCGCCATCCGGAGCTCTCTTTCGCCGAGGAGCGGACGGCGTCCATCGTGGCGCGGACGCTGGCCGGGCTCGGCTACGAGGTGCTCACCGGCATCGGCCGCACCGGGGTTGTCGGGGTGCTGCGGCGAGGGGAAGGCCCGACGGTGCTGGTCCGCGCGGACATGGACGGGCTGCCGGTCGAAGAGGCGACCGGGCTGCCGTATGCAAGTACTGCCCGCGGCACCGACCCCGCCGGCAACGAGGTCCCGGTGATGCACGCCTGCGGCCATGACGTGCATGTCACCTGCCTGCTCGGTGCGGCCCGCGCGCTGGCCGGCGACCCGGGGTGGTCGGGCACGCTGCTGCTCGTCGGGCAACCCGCGGAGGAGGTCGGTTCCGGGGCGAAGGCGATGGTGGCCGACGGCCTGTACGACCGGGTCGGTACCCCGGACGTGGTGCTCGGCCAGCACGTCGGGCCGCTGCCCGCGGGAATGATCGGGCTGCACCCCGGGCCGGCGTTCGCCACCTCAGACTCGCTCACGATCACGCTGCACGGCCGGGGCGGCCACGGGTCGCGTCCGGAATCCTGCGTCGACCCGGTGGTGATGGCGGCGTCCCTGGTGATGCGGCTGCAGGGGATCGTGGCACGCGAGGTCGCCGGGGCCGACACCGCTGTGGTCACCGTGGGCGTGCTGCGCGCGGGCACGAAGGTGAACATCATCCCCGGCACCGCGGAGCTCCAGGTCAACGTCCGTTCGTACGACGAAGAAGTACGTCAGCGCGTACTCGCCGCGATCGAGCGGATCACGCTGGCAGAGGCGCAGGCGTCGGGCGCACCCCGTCCGCCGGAGATCGTGCACACAGACACCTTCCCGGTGGTCGTGAACGACCCGGACGCGTCCGCGCGCACCGCCGCCGCTCTCGCCGGTGTCTTCGGCCCGGCCGCCGTGGTCGACGCCGGTGCGGTCACCGGGAGCGAGGACGTGGGCGAGTTCGCGACCGCCGCGGGGGCACCCTGCGTGTACTGGATCCTCGGCGGGGCCGATCCGGCGGCCTTCGCGGGAGCCGTCGGTGCGGCCGGCATGGTGCGAGCGATGGAGGGCATCCCGTCCAACCACTCCCCGCTCTACGCGCCGGTGATCGAGCCCACTCTCGACAACGGCATCGCCGCCCTGGTGGCGGCCGCGAAGGCGTGGCTCGGTGCGTCCGCGTAGTCGACGATGACGCCGGACATCCTGCTGTGGACCAAGCTCGCCCTGGCCGTTGTGGTCGGAGTGGTGGGCATCGCGGGCACCGCCGTCCCGTGGCTGCTCGGCCGGCGCTCGGCCAACGATCGCACCCTGGCGATCGCTGACACTTTCGCCGCGGGTGTCCTCGGTGGTGCGGGGCTGATCCACCTGCTCGGATCCGGCCAGCAGATGTTCAGCACGGCGCTGCCCGAGGTTGGCTTCCCGATCGCACTGGTCCTCGCCGGCGCGGGCTTCATGCTGATCCTCTTCATCGAGGCCGTCCTGGTGCCGGGACACCCGGGCCACCACGACTCACCGGCCACCTCGGGTCCGGCCACCCTTCAGCACGAGGCTCATGGGCACGCCCAGGGCGCGGGCTCGGTGGTCTATCCGATCGTGCTCCTGGTCGTCCTCTCGGTGCACTCGATCCTGCTCGGCACGGCGCTCGGCGCACAGAGCAGCTGGGCCGGGGCCCTGATCGTCTTCCTCGCCGTGATCGCGCACAAGGGCGCTGCTGGTGCTGCCCTGGGTGTGGGGTTCCACCGGGCCGGTCTCCGCTACCGCGCGGCGCTGCCTCGCCTGGCGCTCTTCTCAGCGATGACGCCGCTCGGCATCGTGCTCGGCGCCGCCGTGGGTGCGACCCTGTCCGGGCAGGCGGCCCAGGTCTTCGAGGGGGTCTTCGACTCCCTCGGCGCCGGGACCTTCCTCTACATCGCGGCCCTGGACATCATCAAGACCGAGTTCGACGCACCCGAGGACGCCGCGCTGAAGTGGTGGGCAACCGCTGCGGGCTTCACCCTGATGGCCGTCCTCGCGCTCTGGCTGTAGCGGGATGGGCTCCCGTTCACCGTGTACGCGGTCACGGGGGAGTTCAGGTGGTCGAGCGCTGACAGGTCAGGCCCACTCGCAGAGCTTGGAGAGCTTGGTGAGCTGCCGCTTCAGCTCCGCGAAGTCGGCCTTGACCGCGTCGCGGTGGCGCTGGGTCGGCTTGAACGTCCGGAGTTCGGCACCGAAGTTCCTCATCGAGATCGACGCCAGCTGCGCCCGTAGCTGGACGTCCGGATTCTCGACCTCATCGATCCGGTCCTCGAAGACCTTGGTGAACGAGTCGATCGCGCTGCCGGCGGCCTTGGGAGAGACGCTGCCGGTGGCTGCCTTCTCCAGGGTCTTTCCGGCTGCAGCGAGCTTCTTGTTGTCGAAGGTGGCGCACGCCTCCACCACCGACTGGTGTGTTTCGGGGGCGAGGCCGAGGACCGAGCAGCCGGAGAGCAGTACCGAACCGGCGACAAGGGCGGCCGCGGCTCGGCCCGTGGCGTACATGTGCGGGAGTTCCTCCGGGGTGGGCGATGGTGCCTCTCCACGCTAGCGGTGTCGCGAGCGGAACACCTGACCCCCAACGGGTGACAATGAGCAGCCCGGAGCCCGGACACCGGACGGCTGCGACCGGCAGCGGCCGTGAGCGTCCGGAGTGGCTCAGCGCGCCAGTGACCGCACCGTCTCGACCGTGTCGGCGTCCTGGGCCGTCCTGTCCTCGCGGTAGCGCACCACCCTGGCGAATCGCAGCGCCATGCCACCGGGGTAGCGCGTCGAGCGCTGGACGCCATCGAAGGCGACCTCCACCACCTGCTCGGGACGCACGAACACCACCTGCCCCTGCCTGCGGGTCTCCAAGGCGAGGAAGCGCTCGGTCTGCCAGGCGAGCATCTCGTCGGTCATGCCCTTGAACGTCTTGCCCAGCATCACGAAGTCGCCGGACGCCGGGTCGCGCGCGCCCAGGTGGATGTTCGACAGCCGCCCGCGTCGCCGCCCGCTGCCCCACTCCACGGCGAGCACGACGAGATCGAGGGTGTGGACCGGCTTCACTTTCACCCAGGCCGCCCCGCGACGGCCGGCCGCGTATCCCGCGTCGAGCGCCTTGATCACGACACCCTCGTGCCCCGCGGCGAGCACTTCGTGCCAGAACGCCTCAGCCTCGCCGGCATCCGCAGTGACCAGGCGCTCGACCCTCAGCGCGGGCGGCACCAGCGCGGCCAGACGCGCCTCGCGCACCGAGGCGGGCTCGTCGACCAGATCGAGGTCGTCGACATGCAGCAGGTCGAAGAAGAACGGACGCAGCACGGACCCGGCGGATGCGGTGTCCTGGAACAGCATCGGACGCCCGTCCGGCCGCAGCGCCAGCGCCTCCCCGTCCAGCACGAGGCGCCGCGCCGGCAGGGCGCCCACCGCGGCGACCACGCCGGGCAGGCGGGCGGTGATGTCGTCGAGGCTGCGGCTGTACACCGCGACGTCGTCCCCGTCGCGGTGCACCTGGATGCGGATCCCGTCCAGCTTCGACTCGACCGACACCGGGGCGTCGCCGAAGCGCTCGAACGCCTCCCGGATCGTGGCCGCGCTCGAGGCCAGCATGGGCAGCACCGGGCGTCCGACCTGCAGCGTGATCGCGGCCAGCGCCGGCTCGCCGCCCGCTTTCGCGGCCACCGCTACCACCGGGATCGAACCCGCGAACATGGCGGCCCTGCGCACCGCGTCCGCCGGTACCGAGAACGCTGCGGCGATCGCCGGCAACAGCAGTCCCTCGAGTGCGCCCTGGCGGGTCTCGCCCGTGACCAGCCCGGCCAGGAAGGCCTGCTCGGGCCCGGTGGCCGCGCCGAGGAGTTCCGCCAGCAGCCCCTGGCGTACCCCCTGCGAGCCCTCGCCGGACAGCATCGCCAGCTCGGCGAACGCCTCGTCGACCGCAGCGATGGTCAGGGTGGGCGCCGACGCCGGTTCGGGACGCGACACCAGTGCGCGCCAGCCGACCCCGGTACGCCGCTGGCGCAGCGAACCGGACAGGTAGTGCGCGACGATCTCGAGCTCGTCGGTCGTCGCGGCAGCCAGGGTCTCGGCGAGCGCAGCCACCTTGGCCGTGCGGGAACTCGTTGCGGCCACCCTCGTCGAGGTCTGCACCACCTGGTCGAACAGCATGGGTCCACTATGGGCGCCGGCACTGACATCCCGGAAGCCCGACGTCGAGGGCCACCCACGCCCTCGAACGCCAGCGCTCAAGGCTGGCGGTCGGCGCGGCGGCTGGCTCCCGGTGTGGGTGTGGCGGGCTAGGTTGCGGGCATGGAGTCCGCCCGCACCCGCGACTGGCGACCCGGCTGGCCGTGTCCGGTGGAGCAGGTGTGGGGCACGTTCAAGCGCGGCGCGGCCGACCCGACCTACCGGGTGCAGGACGGACGCCACTGGCGTGCGCTGAACACCCCGCAGGGCGTGGCGACGCTGGCGATCCGTCCGCTGGACCCGCGCGGTGTGATCGCGGCCGAGGCGTGGGGACCCGGTGCGGAGTGCGCGCTCGCCGCGACGCCGACGATGCTCGGCGCCGAGGACGACCCGTCCGGCTTCCGCCCGTTGCACCCGCTGGTGGCCGACCTGTACCGGCGACGCCCGCACTGGCGGCTGGCCCGCACGGCGAGCGTGTGGGACGCGCTCGTCCCGGTCGTGATCGAGCAGAAGGTCACCGGCCAGGAGGCCACCTTCGGGATCCGTGCGCTGCTCGCCCGGCACGGGCAGCCCGCCCCCGGGCCGGGCGCCGACCTCGGACTGAGGGCGTTCCCGACACCCGAGGTGGTCCGGCAGATCCCGTCGTGGGAGTGGCTCGCGCTACACATCGACCCGGCCCGTTCGCGCACCCTCGTCGGTGCGGCGAGGGTTGCCGCCACGCTCGAGCGCGTCCTGCCCGCCGACCCGGCCTCCGCGGACGCGCGGCTGCGCAGCCTGCCCGGAGTCGGCATCTGGACCAGCGCGGAGGTGCGGGCACGCGCCCTCGGGGACGCGGACGCGGTGAGCTTCGGCGACTACAACATCGCCCGCGACATCGGCTGGGCGCTGCTCGGCGAACCGCTCGACGACGCCGGCCTGGCCGAGGTGCTGGAGCCCTACCGTCCGCACCGGCTGCGCGTGCAACGCCTGGTCGGGATGGCCCGGATCGCCCCACCCCGTCGCGGCCCCCGGCTGGCCCCTCGCACGCACCTGCCCTGACCCGAACCGGAGCCGTGCGGATCAATCCCGTCGTGACGGCGCGCTCCCGCCGAGAGTCAGGCCTCCAGGCCGAGCGCCAGCGGGAGCACCGAGAGGGGTACCGAGCCGAGGTTCAGGGCGCGGGTATGGAAGTCCTTGAGGCTGAACGCTGCGCCCGCGCGACGCTGGGCGTCGGCCCGGTAGTTCTGCCAGAGCCGCTGCCCGATCTTGTAGGACGGCGCCTGGCCGGGCCAGCCCAGGTAGCGGTTCAGCTCGAAGCGCAGGAACGCGTCGTCCATGTTCACGTTGGCCTTCAGGCAGTCCCAGGCCTTTTCCGCGTTCCAGGTGCCCCCGCCCCAGCGCTCCGGCGCCTTCTTGCGCAGGTGGACGCCGATGTCGACGACCACGCGCGTGGCCCGCAGCCGCTGCCCGTCCACGAGACCGAGGCGGTCGCCGGGGTTGTCCATGAACCCGAACTCCTCCATCAGCCGTTCGGCGTACAGGGCCCAGCCCTCGCCGTGCCCGGAGTTCCAGCTGGCCAGGCGGCGCCACGAGTTCAGTTCGTCCCGGTTCAGCACGGCCTGCGCGATCTGCAGGTGATGGCCGGGGACGCCCTCGTGGTAGACGGTCGTCTTCTCCCGCCAGGTGCTGAACTCGGTGACACCCTTGGGCACCGACCACCACATCCGTCCGGGACGGCTGAAGTCGTCCGATGGGCCGGTGTAGTAGATGCCGCCGTTCTCGGTCGGTGCGATCCGGCACTCGATCGTGCGCATCTGTTCGGGGATGTCGAAGTGCACGCCATCCAGCGCGGCGATCGCGGCGTCGGCGGTCTCCTGCATCCAGCGCTGCAGTGCATCGGCGCCGTTCAGGACGAGGGCCGGATCGCGCTCCAGCTTCTCGATCGCATCGGCGATGGACGCCCCAGGCCCGGCGATCTCCGCGACGATCGCGTCCTGCTCCGCGGCCATCCGGGCGAGCTCCTCCAGACCCCACTCGTACGTCTCGTCCAGGTCGACCGCCGCGCCGACGAACATCCGCGACCACAGCCCGTACCGGTCCGGTCCGACGGCGTCCTTGGCGGGAGCCCGGGCGATCAACTCGTCCTCGAGGAAGGTGACCAGTTCGCCGTACGCCGCCGCGGCCTTGCGTCCGGCCATCGCGAGGTCGTTGGCGAGCGCTCCACCGGCGGGCTGCCCGTCCGGACGCGCCCCGGCCAGGAACGTGACGAAGAACGACGACTCGGGGTCGGCCAGGTCCGAGGCCTGCTTGATGCACTCCTCCACCTGCAACTCGGCGGCCACCAGCCCGCGCGCGGCCACGGCCCGCAGCGACTCGATGTAGCCGTGCACGGCCCACGGCACCCGGCTGACCCGGGAGGCGATGTTCGCCCAGTCGTCGGTGGTGGCGGTCGGCATGATGTCGAGCACGTCGCGCAGGCCCTGCACCGGGGACGCGATCACGTTGAGGGAGGCCAGCAGCTCACCGGACTCCTCCAGCTCCAGGCCCAGTCGCAGCCGGTCAGTCATGGCGGCGAGGGTGACGCGATCCACGTCATCGGTGGGCTCGGCCTTCGCGAGCTCGGCGAGGGTGACGCGGTCCAGGTGGGCGCGTTCGGCGTGGCCGTCTGGGGAGAGGTCGGTCATCAGGTGGTCATGGCCCGCGATCCCCATGCTGGTGGCATCCAGGGGGTCGAGTTCGGCGAACCTGTTGGTGTAGGAGTCCGCTATGGCGTCGATGGCAGTCGGCTGGCGTACAGTCACAAGCCCGACCCTAACCCTCAGCCACCAGGAGTGCCATGACCCGGATCTGGGCCCATCGCGGGGCGCGGCGCGACGCGCCGGAGAACACGTTGCCCGCCTTCGAACTCGCCGTCGAGCAGGGTGCGGACGGGGTCGAGTTCGACGTGCAGCTGACCGCCGACGGGACGGTGGTGGTGATCCACGACGAGACGGTCGACCGGACCTGTGATGGCACCGGGCCGGTGGTCGGATTCAGCCTGGCCGACCTGCAGCGGCTGGACGCGTCCGGTGGCCGGGAGGGTTTCGCCGGCTCCCGCATCCCGACCCTCGAGGAGGTGCTGGAACTCCTCGTCCCGACCGGGCTCGCCTTGAACATCGAGCTGAAGAACTCCGAGGAGGAGTACCCGGGCCTGGAGGAGCAGGTGCTCGCCGCACTGGCCGCGCACGACATCGCCGATCGCGTGGTGCTGTCCAGCTTCAACCACTACTCGCTGAAGAAGCTGCAACACCTGGGTGCGACCAGTGAACTGGGCATGCTCTACACCGACCCGCTGTACAAGCCGTGGCGGTACGCCGCCCGGTTGGGGGTGGGCGCCCTGCACCCGCCGGCCCGCTACCTGTTCACCGGCCGCTACGTCCGCAAGGCCCACGCCTCGGGTCTGGCGGTGCGTCCCTGGGTGGTGAACGCGGACGCCCGGCTGACCCGCATGTTCGAGTGGGGTGTGGACGCGGTGTTCACCGACGTCCCCGGTGTCGCGCGGCGCCTGTACGACCAGGGCGGGTGGGCTTCCGCGCACTAACCTGAGCGCATGACCAACCCCTGGCAGCCGGAGCGCTGGCAGCCCGTCGACGGCTTCGAGTTCACCGACATCACCTACCACCGTGCGGTTGACGTGCCGGCGGTGCGGATCGCGTTCGACCGTCCCGAGGTGCGCAATGCCTTCCGTCCGCACACGGTGGACGAGCTGTACACCGCGCTCGACCACGCCCGGATGAGCCCGGACGTGGGCTGCGTCCTGCTCACCGGCAACGGACCGTCCCCGAAGGACGGTGGCTGGGCGTTCTGCTCCGGCGGCGATCAGCGGATCCGGGGCCGCTCCGGCTACCAGTACGCGGACGGAGAGACGGCCGACACGGTGGACGCACGGCGCGCGGCGGCCGAGGGCGGACGCCTGCACATCCTCGAGGTGCAGCGGCTGATCCGGTTCATGCCCAAGGTGGTGATCGCCCTGGTCAACGGCTGGGCCGCGGGTGGCGGGCACTCGCTGCACGTGGTCTGTGACCTCACCCTCGCCAGCGCCGAGCACGCCAGGTTCAAGCAGACCGACGCCGACGTGGGCTCCTTCGACGCCGGCTTCGGCTCGGCCTACCTGGCCCGTCAGGTGGGGCAGAAGGTGGCCAGGGAGATCTTCTTCCTCGGTGAGACCTACGACGCGCAGCGCGCCTACGAGATGGGCACGGTGAACAAGGTCGTGCCGCACGCCGACCTCGAGACCGAGGGACTGGAGTGGGCGGCGAAGATCTGCGCGAAGAGCCCGACCGCGCAGCGGATGCTGAAGTTCGCGTTCAACGCGATCGACGACGGGCTGATCGGCCAGCAGGTGTTCGCCGGCGAGACCACCCGGCTGGCCTACATGACCGACGAGGCCGTCGAGGGCAGGGACTCGTTCCTGGAGAAGCGTCCGCCGGATTGGTCGAGGTTCCCCTACTACTACTGATACTCCGCTGAGGGAGCCGATTGGGAAGATGCGCAAGCTTGCGCACGTCCGTGCTCTGGCGGGTCGCCGGCCCCGCCCCTAGGGTCGAAGCATCCTTGGAAGAGGATTTCAGGGCCGCGACTCGGGTCGAGCTTGTGGGGGGTGTTGACAGAGTCGTTCTGCTGGTTGAGCGTCGGACAGAGTTCGGGGGGACTGGTGCCGGGCGCTCAACCAGCAATATCTTGTCCGGGCCCTAGACTCCGGGTTCATGTTCGGCACGCTGACTCCCGTCCCTGCCCTTGACCGACCGGATCTGCTCTCCGCAACGGTCTACGCCGCCGTCCGCGACCATGTGCCGGACGCGCAGGTCTTCGAGATCGATCCCGATCACGCCGACACCGAGACTCTGTGCGCAGTCCATGAACTGCCGCTGGAGGTGATGGCCAACGCCGTGCTGGTGCTGGGCCGCCGCGGCGGCGAGGAGCGCTACGCCTGCTGCATGACGCTGGCGCACCGGCGGGTGGACGTGAACAACGTGGCCCGGCGTCGGCTGGACGTCCGCAAGGCCTCGTTCGCCCCGATGGAGGTAGCGGTCGAGCGCTCGGGCATGGAGTACGGCGGGATCACGCCCGTCGGCCTGCCCGCGGACTGGCCGGTCTGGGTGGACGGCGCGGTCGCCGACACCGACCTGGTGTGCATCGGGGCCGGGAGCAGGAGGGCGAAGCTGCTGCTGGCCGGAGCGGACCTGCTCAAGCTACCCACCGCCGAGCGCGTGGACGACCTCGCCCGAGACATCGGCTGATCAGTCCAGGCCGATGAAGGACCGGAACGCCTCGGCTCCGGTGACGGTGAGTTCGGGTCCGCGGACGAGGTTCTCCGGCGTGAGCAGCCACTGCTGGCTGTCCTGCCACTCGCCGGGACGCCGGGTCTTGCGGGAGATCCCGTTGGGCAGGTAGCCGACCTTGCGGCTCACCGCGTTCGAGGCCGGGTTGTCGGCGTACGCGGCGGAGGTGATCTGCTCGGCGTCCAGGTGGTCGAAGACGAACGCGCAGATCGCCTTGCGCATGGCTGTCCCGATGCCGCGCCCCTGGAATCCCCGGCCCAGCCACGAGCCGGTCTCGCCGGTGCGCATGACCAGGTAGTGCTCGCTGAAGAAGCCCTGGCAGCCGACGATCTGGCCGTCCCACTCGACCGCGAACTCCAGGTTCCAAGCCTCCCGCCGCCACCCGGCGCGCAGGCCCCAGTGGTACTGGGCGTAGTTGAACGGCAGTTCGGGGGCCGGTGCGTCCGTCCACGGCACGAAGAACGGCATCGCCTCTGGGGCGTGGATGCCGGAGAGCGCCAGCTGGATCAGTTGCGGCATCACCTCGTCCGTGATCGGACGCAGCACCAGCGGCCCGGACTCGATCCGCAGGCCGAACGGAGGGAACGCCTCCGCCAGCGTCGTCACTGCGCCAGGCCGTAGAGCCGGTCGCCGGCGTCGCCCAGGCCGGGCACGATGTAGCCCACCTCGTTCAGGTGGTGGTCCAGCGCCGCGCAGACCAGTGTGCACGGCACGCCGATCGGGTCGACCAGTTCACGCATCCGCTGGACACCCTCGGGTGCGGCGATCAGGCAGATGCAGGTGATGTGGTCGGCGCCCCGGTCCACCAGGAACTGCACGGTGCCGCCCAGCGAGCCGCCGGTGGCGAGCATCGGGTCGAGCACGTAGCACTGGCGTCCGGACAGGTCCTTGGGCAGGCGCTCGGCGTAGGTGAACGGCTGCAGCGTGGTCTCGTCCCTGACCATGCCGACGAAGCCCACCTCTGCGGTCGGCATCAGTCGCATCATGCCCTCGAGCATGCCCAGCCCGGCCCGCAGGATCGGCACGACCAGCGGCCGCGGACGGCTGAGCTCGACTCCCGTGGTCGTCGTGATCGGGGTCTTCACCTCGACCGGCTCGACCCGCACCTCCCTGGTCGCCTCGTAGGCGAGCAGGGTGACCAGCTCCTCGACGAGCTGGCGGAAGGTTGCGCTGGCGGTGTTCTCGTCCCGCAGCAGGCTGATCTTGTGGGCGACGAGGGGATGTTCGATGACGTGAAGTTCCACGACGGATAGGTTCCCACACCCCGGGGGACCCCAAATGACCTGACCGGACTGTGCTCAGTGGATTCCATCTGACACGATGGGGGACGTGGTGTGGCGGAGGAGGCGGCGATGAGCACGACGGACGAGGAGTTCGAGATGCCGAACCGTGGCGACGACCGCCCCGGCCTGGATGATCTCGACGACCTGGTCACCGGCGAGGAGCTGGACGCCGACGACGACCTCGACGAGGACGATGACGACGACTACCCCGAGGACGCGACCGAGGACGACATCGACCTGGTGATCGCCTGCTACCGCGAGGATGGCCAGCCGGTCGCCACGCCGCTGGAACTCGACCTCGCCAACGATCTCGATGCGCTGATCGAGCAGCTGCGCCGCATTCCCGGCGACGCCGGGGCGATCGGCATGGTGTCGGTGGCGAACGAGGTGTTCGTGCTGGTGCGGGTGCGCGGCAAGCGGGTGCAGGTGTTCTGCTCCGACGCGCTGGCCGCCGACGACTGGCCGATCGCCCGCGACGTGGCCGATTTCCTCGAGGCGGAGCTGCCGGACGACGACAGCGACGAGCCCTTCCCGATCGGCGACGCCGACATCCTCTCCGACGCCGGCCTGCCCGACTTCGAACTGGAGGCCATGGCGGAGGACGAGGAGGAGGACTCCACCACCCTGCTGGAGCTGATCGCGGCGAAGCTGGGGTTCAAGGCGCAGTTTGCCAAGGCACTCGCTTCCTTCGAGTGAACCGCTGGCAGCCGGCCATGGCCGCAGCGCTGGCAGAGGCTGCGCTCGCGCCGGTCCACGGTGATGTCCCGATCGGCGCGGTGGTGCTCGACGCCTCTGGTGCCGAGCTGGCCCGAGCCCACAACGAGCGCGAGTTGACCGGCGACCCGACCGCGCACGCCGAGGTGCTCGCGCTGCGCCGCGCGGCCGACCGGCTCGGCTCGTGGCGGCTGGAGGACTGCACGCTGGTGGTGACCCTGGAGCCGTGCACGATGTGTGCGGGAGCCGTGGTGCTGTCCCGGGTGCGCCGGCTGGTGTTCGGTGCCTACGACCCGAAGGCCGGCGCGGTGGCGTCCCTGTGGGACGTGGTGCGTGACCCTCGTCTGAACCACCGTGCAGAGGTGATCGGCGGGATCCTGTCCGACCAGTGCGGCGCGGTCCTGCAGGAGTTCTTCGCCGCCCAGCGCTGACGACCGCGCCGTGTCGCGATCCGGCCACGCGGGCCGCGTGGTGTGACGGCAGAGACGTGTGGTGCCCGGTTCGCGGACGGATCGCGACCGCCCCGCGGCACGCAACCTGTGCAGGCGGCACGATTCGCCCGTCCTGACCAAGGCTCGGTACACTCCTGCGCGGTGGCGTGTCTGAGCGGCCTAAAGAGCGCGCCTCGAAAGCGCGTGAGGGGCAACCCTCCGAGGGTTCAAATCCCTCCGCCACCGCCAGGCGATGTCTTCCGGCATCGAGAACCGGCGAACTCCCGGGACGGGGGTTCGCCGGTTTCCGTCTCTGGGGCCGGTCGGTGAACCGTGGGGAATCGGTCCCGACTACGAAGTTGGCGCTGACACTCGTTCATCCGCCCACACGGTCGGTGCACGAAAGTGCGTGGCGGCGCCCCTTTCCCGGGGCCCACGGACGCGGCAGAGTTGGCAGTGCCCACCCACAACGCGCCTCAAAGGAGAGCCCCTGTGAAGAAACTGATCAACGACCCGGCCAATGTCGTGGCCGAAACCCTGGCTGGCTTCCAGGCAGCACACGCCGATCTGGTCACTGTCCACTTCGATCCTGACTACGTCGTTCGCGCGGACGCGCCGGTCAAGGGCAAGGTCGGACTGGTCTCCGGCGGCGGCTCGGGCCACGAACCGCTGCACGCGGGCTACGTGGGCAAGGGCATGCTCGACGCTGCTGTCCCGGGCGCCGTGTTCACCTCGCCGACTCCCGATCCGATCCTCGACGCCACCAAGGCCGTCGACGGCGGCGCGGGCGTTCTGCACATCGTGAAGAACTACACCGGTGACGTGCTGAACTTCGAGACCGCTGCCGAGATGGCCGAGATGGAGGACATCAAGGTCAAGGCGATCGTCGTGAACGACGACGTGGCCGTCGAGAACTCCACCTGGACCGCCGGACGCCGTGGCGTCGGTGGCACGGTCATGGTCGAGAAGATCGCCGGCGCGGCAGCCGAGCGCGGCGACGACCTGGACGGTGTCCTGGCCATCGCGACCCGCGTGAACGACAACGTCCGCTCGATGGGCATGGCGCTGACCGCCTGCACCGTCCCGCACGCCGGCAAGCCGTCGTTCGACCTGGGTGAGGACGAGATCGAGATCGGCATTGGCATCCACGGCGAGCCGGGCCGGCATCGTGTCCCGATGGCCACGGCCGACGAGATCACCGACATGCTGGTCGCCCCGATCCTCGAGGACATGAAGCCTGAGGCCGGCAGCAAGGTGCTGCTGTTCGTCAACGGCATGGGCGGCACGCCGGAGGCCGAGCTCTACATCGTCTACAACCACGCCCGCAAGGTCCTGGAGGAGGCCGGGCTGGAGGTCGCACGCTCACTGGTCGGCAACTACATCACCTCGCTGGAGATGCAGGGCTGCTCGATCACCGTCCTCAAGCTGGACGACGAGCTGACCGCCCTGTGGGACGCCCCGGTGCTGACCCCGGCGCTCCGTCGGGGCCTGTGAGGTAGCGGCACGTGAGCGACACACTGTCCTTCGCCTGGGCTGAGGCATGGATCCGCGATGCCCAGGCCGTCCTCGCCGAGCATCGCATGGAGCTGATCGACCTCGACCGGGCGATCGGTGACGGCGACCACGGCGAGAACATGGACCGCGGTTTCAAGGCCGTGGTGGCCAAGCTGGACGAGGGCGGCATCGCCGATGTCCAGGGTGTGCTCAAGGTGGTGGCGTCCACCCTGATGTCCAAGGTCGGCGGCGCGGCCGGCCCGCTCTACGGGACGGCGTTCCTGCGGGCGGCGAAGGCGTGCGACGGTGACGTGGACAGCAGTGGGGTGGTCGCGCTGATCGAGGGCGCCCTGGACGGCATCGTCTCCCGCGGCAAGGCGACCACGGGCGAGAAGACCATGGTGGACGCCTGGACCCCGGCCCTGGAGGCGGCGAAGGCCGCAGCCGAGGGTGGGGCGACTCCAGCTGCGACCCTGCGGGCGGCGGCCGACGCCGCGGCGAAGGGCGCAGAGGCCACCATCCCGCTGCAGGCGACCAAGGGCCGGGCGTCCTACCTGGGCGAGCGCTCGATCGGTCACCAGGATCCCGGGGCCACCTCGACCGCGTACATCCTCGGCGCGGCCGCGGACGCAGCGGAGGCGTAGGTGGGCGTCGCTCTCGTGATCGTCTCCCACTCGGTGCAACTGGCCGAGGGGGTGGTGGAGCTGGCCGCCCAGATGGCGAAGGACGTGCCACTCAGGGCGGCCGGCGGCACCGATGACGGGCGCATCGGCACCTCGTTCGACAAGGTCAACGACGCCGTGACCGAGCTGCGTGCAGCCGGTCACGACGTCGCGATCCTCACCGACCTCGGTTCGGCCACCATGACGGTGGAGTCGGTACTCGATTTCCTCGACGAAGACGAGTCGGCACATGTGCGGTTCGCCGACGGCCCGCTCGTCGAGGGCGCGGTAGCCGCAGCGGTCACCGCCCAGGTGGGTGGCGACCTCGACGCGGTCGTTGCCGCCGGTCGAGCTCGCGAACTGTTCAACTGAGACACCCTTCGGAGGGCTGGCGACCTCGCGGGGCCGACCTCGACCCCGTGCGATCGCCAGGCACCGGGGACGGTTCGTCCCGTCCGCAGCGACGAACCGTCCCCGGTGTGTTGTCCGGCCGCTGGTGAGGCGGGTTCACCGGTCCTCGCGGTGCGCGCCTCGGCGCTGGTCACGGGTCCGGGCGCCATGGCCGCAGGCGGCCGCGGCGGTCGGCGTCTACAATCCCCGAAAAGGGGAGGCCACGCGTGCAACTGGACCAGGTGTTGTTGCTTGGCTCGGTTGTCCTGCTCGTCGCGGTTGTCGCGGCCCGGTTGGGGACGCGGATGGGCTTGCCGTCCCTGATCCTGTTCCTCGGTCTGGGCGTCCTGCTGGGCGCCATCGTCTACGACTTCGAGGACGCCAACCTCGCCCACGCGCTGGGCTTCGCCGCGCTCGTCCTGATCCTCGGCGAGGGCGGCTTCAACACCCGCTGGTCGGAAATCCGGGGCGCCCTACCCGCGGCGTTGCTCCTGGCCACGGTCGGCGTCGGGATCTCGATCGCTGTGGTGGCCGGCTTCGCCCACTTCGTGCTCGGGCTCGACTCGACGACGGCGATCCTGCTCGGCGCGATCACCTCACCCACGGACGCCGCGGCGGTCTTCTCCGTGCTCCGCAAGGTGCCGCTGCCGTCCCGGCTGCGGGCCATCATCGAGGCGGAGTCGGGCTTCAACGACGCACCGATCGTCCTGCTGGTGGCCACCGCCACGGAGCTCTCGCTCGGCCGGGGCAGCGAGGAGGGACCGCTGCTCATGGTCGGCCTGATCCTCTTCGAGCTGCTCGGCGGCGCCCTGCTCGGCCTGATCGTCGGCTGGGTGGGCGTCCGGGCCCTGCGCGGCATCGCGCTGCCCGCGTCCGGCCTGTACCCGCTCGCAGGGCTCGGTTGGGCAGTGATGGCCTACGGCCTGGGCAGCTGGCTGCACCTGTCCGGCTTCGCCGCCGTCTATGTCACGGCGGTGGTGCTGGGCAACGGCGAACTGCCGCACCGCCATGCCACCAGGTCGTTCGCCGAGGGCGTCGGCTGGATCGCCCAGATCGGCCTGTTCGTGATGCTCGGCATGCTCGCCGAGCCGCAACGCGAGTCCTGGCCGACGATCCTGGCCGGTATCGGGGCGGGTGCCGTGCTCACCTTCGTGGCCCGTCCGCTGTCGGTGTTCCTCTGCCTGGTCTGGTTCCGGATCCCGTGGCGGGAGCAGGCCTTCATCTCGTGGGCGGGGCTGCGCGGCGCGGTGCCGATCATCATGGCGACCGTGCCTCTGGCGGCCAATGCGCCCGGCGCGGCCGGGCTGTTCGACCTCGTGTTCGCGTTCGTCGTGGTGTTCACCTTGTTGCAGGCGCCGACGCTGCCGTGGGTCGCGCGGCTCCTGAAGGTCTCGACGGGCGAGGACGCCACCGACGTCTCGATCGAGTTCGCGCCGCTGGACACGATCAAGGCCGACATGATGCAGGTGCACGTCCCGGAGGGTTCCCGGCTGCACGGCGTCACCATCCGCGAGCTGAGGCTGCCGAGGAACTCGGTGGTCTCCCTGGTCGTGCGTGAGAACGAGCCGTTCACGCCCACCCCGGACCAGATCGTGCGCACCGGGGACGACTTGCTGATCGTCACCAACGACGCCGACCGGCACGTGGTGGAGAGCCGGCTGCGCAGCATCTCCCAGGGCGGGCGCCTGGCCCGCTGGGTGAACGAGGGCTGAGTTCCCTACTTCTTCTTGGACGCCTTCGCCGTCGGAGTCTGGCTCGGCGTGGCGGTGTCGTCCGGAGAAGGGCCGGTGGTCGCGGCGGCTTCGATTGCCGGCAGGCAGACCGGGCCGTTCACGGCGATGGAGGTGGGAGGTGTCTTGAGCATCTGGAACTTCGTCGGCAGGAGCACGTCGACGACATGGTCCT
This sequence comes from Actinobacteria bacterium HGW-Actinobacteria-5, assembly GCA_002843035.1. Taxonomy (GTDB): domain Bacteria; phylum Actinomycetota; class Actinomycetes; order Propionibacteriales; family Propionibacteriaceae; genus Propionicimonas. The sequence goes on from PHEV01000007.1 coordinate 20,603, forward strand.
GCCGCCCGTCGCCCTCGGTCGCCACCTCGCTGGTGAACGCCTGCGCGACGAGGCGCACCTCCGGGTCGTTCGGGGCATTGCCGACCACCGTGACGACGTCGACGTCCCGGTCGGAGTTGCCGTAGGTGACGATGTGGTAGCCGAAGGACAGCAGGACGAACCGGGTGTCCTTCGCCGCGCGGGGCTTCTCGCCGCCGTTGAGCACTCGCACCGAGATCTTGTCGGAGGTGAGTTCCTTGCCCACGTCCTGGCTGACGCAGCTTGCGGCCGGACGGGAGTTGTCGATCGTGACCTGCTTGTAGCCCCAGTACGCGCCGTAGCCGAGGATGCCGAGGAGCAGCAGCAGCGTCACCGGCGTCTTCAACACCCGGATCACCTTGCGCACGTTCACTCCTGGACTCTCCTCACGACGAAGGGCACCCGGCAAAGCCTACTTGAGTTCCAGAATGCGGGCGTGCATGGTCTGGCGCTGCTGCAGCGCCGCCCGCAGGGCCCGGTGCAGCCCGTCCTCGAGGTAGAGCTCGCCGTTGTATCGCACGACGTGGGCGAACAGGTCGCCGTAGAAGGTGGAGTCCTCTTCGAGCAGAGCCTCGAGGTCGAGGTTGCGCTTGGTCGTGACCAGCTCGTCGAGCCGCACCTGCTGGGGCGCGATCGCCGCCCACTGCTTCTGCACGTAGCCGTGCTCGGGGTAGGGGCGGGACTCACCAACGCGCTTGAAGATCACGCGCCGAGTCTACGGGACGCCTCTGCAGCCTCCCTGAGACCACAACAGCGCCGAACGCCCCCACACCGTCGAAGGCCCGTACCTGGCTGCGGGCGTTCGGCCGGAGCACAGGCGTTGGGGGGGACGGGGTCAGCGTCCGGTGCCGCCGTAGACGATCGCCTCGCCGTCAGCGTCCAGCCCGAAGGCTGTGTGGCCGGCGCGGACTGCCTTGTCCACGTCGTCGATGTCGACGACCACAGAGATCCGGATCTCCGAGGTGGAGATCATCCCGATGTTCACGTCCGCGGCGGCCAGGGCCCGAAAGAACCGTGCGGTCACGCCCGGGTGCGAGCGCATCCCGACGCCCACCACGGACACCTTGCCGACGTGGTCGTCGAAGATCACGTCCACGAAGCCGATCCGCTCCCGGGCGGCCTGCAGTGCGGCGATCGCCTTCGGGCCGTCGGCCTGGGCGAGGGTGAACGAGATGTCGGTGGCCTCCTCGTGTTCCCGGGAGACGTTCTGCACGATCATGTCGATGTTCACGTCCGCGTCCGCGACCACGCTGAAGATGTCCGCGGCCTCGCCCACCCGGTCCGGCACACCGACGATCGTGATCTTGGCCTCGCTGCGGTCGTGCGCGATGCCCTCGATCAGCGGCTGCTCCATGCCACCCTCCTCGTAGTCGATGTCCTTCACCCAGGTGCCCGGCTTGTCCGAGAACGACGAGCGGACGTGGACCGGCACGTGCTCCCTGCGGGCGTATTCGACACAGCGCAGGTGCAGGATCTTGGCGCCGTTCGCGGCCAGCTCGAGCATGTCCTCGTAGCCGATCTGCGGAATCTGCCGTGCGCCGGGGACGATCCGGGGATCGGCGGTGAATACGCCGTCCACGTCGGAGTAGATCTCGCAGTACTCGGCGTCCAGGGCGGCGGCGAGCGCCACAGCGGTGGTGTCGGACGCGCCGCGGCCCAGCGTGGTCACGTCCTTCGAGGTCTGCGAAACGCCCTGGAATCCGGCGACGATGACGACGTCGCCCTCCGCCAGCGCGGAGACGATCCGGCCCGGGGTGATGTCGATGATCCGCGCATTGCCGTGGGTGCCGGTGGTGATCACGCCGGCCTGGGAGCCGGTGAACGACCGCGCGGTCGCGCCGAGGTCGTTGATCGCCATCGCGAGCAGTGCCGCGCTCATCCGCTCGCCGGCGGTGAGCAGCATGTCGAGCTCCCGTGGACGGGGCTGTGGCGACACCTGCAACGCCAGATCCATCAACTCGTCGGTGGTGTCACCCATCGCCGAGATGACCACGACCACCTCGTTGCCGTCGGCCTGCGCGGCGACGATCCGCCGCGCCACCCGTTTGATGCTCTCGGCGTCTGCAACCGAGGAGCCGCCGAACTTCTGAACCACCCGCACCGCACCACTGTGCCAGATCCGGAGTCAGGGAAGCATCGTGGACTCACCTGATGGGCGATCCTGGATCCCGGACCTACCGTTGTGGGTATGACCAACAGTCCGTCCGAGCAGTACTGGGAACAGCCCACCTTCACCCAAGCGACCACTCCGCCGGTGACCGGTGAGGTGCTCTCCGGTTCGATGGTGCCGGGCGTGCGCCGGGTGGTGGTGGCCCGGCCCTCCTCCGAGGAGGCGACCCTTCGGCTGATCCGCCGGCTGGTCTGGCCGGTCGCCCTGGTGCTGGCGATCGCGGGCGGCCACTGGGTGCCGCTGCTGGTCATGGCGATCGTGGTCAGTGCGATCCTGCGGCGCCGGGTCTGGGAACTCGCCAGCAGGCGGCTGGCGATGCACTCCGCTCCGTCCGCAGAGCAGGGCGCCGACCTGCGCTGAGCGCCCTACGATGATCGGGTGAGTGACACCGTGCCCTCGGACGAGGCCGAACAGCACTGGCAGCAGCCGGGGTTCGACGCGTCCGGCCAGGGCGAGGCCGCCGACGCGTCCGGCCAGGCGCTGGTGCCCGTCGCGCCCCACCCGGTCGCCGTACCGCCGCCGTCCGGCCTGGAGTCGACCCTGAAGGTGCTCAGCGGGTTGCCGTGGGTGGTGATGATCGCGTTCGCGCTGCTGGGTATCGGCAACTGGGTGCCCAACATCGTGATCGCCATCCTCGCCAGCGGCGTCCTCGGGGCCGTCGTGGCGGAACTGGACCGTCGTCGCAAGGCGCGCGCCGAGTTCGAGGCCCATCACCGGCGGGAGGAGCTGCGATGAGGGTCCGCTGGGGAATCGCCGGACCGGGCCGGATCGCGGCGACCGTGGCCACCGAGTTCGCGCACCTGCCGGACGCCGAGCTGGTCGCGGTCGGCTCGCGCTCGCTCGACCGGGCGCAGGCGTTCGCCGAGCGGTTCGGCGTCGCGCAGGCGTACGGCAGCTACGCGGAGCTGTTCGCCGCGGACGTCGACGCGATCTATCTGGCCACCCCCCACGGCCAGCACACCGAGCTGGCCCTGGCCGCCATCGAGGCGGGCAAGGCGCTCCTGGTCGAGAAGTCGTTCACCACCACCCTCGCCGACGCGGAGGCGGTGGTGGCGGCGGCCCGAAGCCGGGGCGTGTTCTGCATGGAGGCCATGTGGACGCGGTTCCTGCCTGCGGTCACGCACCTGCGGGAACTCGTCGCGACTGGAGCGCTCGGCGAGGTGCGGGCCGTGTACGGCGACCTGCTCGCCTTCCGGGAGTTCGATCCGTCCGACCGGCTGTTCAACCCGGCGCTCGGCGGGGGAGCGGTGCTCGACCTGGGCGTCTATGTGATCTCGTTCGCCCAGCAGTTCCTGGGCACGCCCGCGCTGGTCCACGCGGTCGGCGGGCTGTTCCCCAACGGTGTCGAGGGCGAGGTGGGCATCCTGCTCGGCTGGCCGGACGGCCGCTATTCGACCCAGGCGATCGGGTTCACCGCGCCCGGGCCGGGGCGTCAGGTGGTGGCGGGCACGAAGGGCTGGGTGGAGGTGAAGCCGCGCTTCCACCGGGCCGAGGAACTCTCGGTGCACCTGCTCGGCGAACCGGCGCAGGAACTGTCCTTCCCCAGGACCGGGGCGGGCTACAGCCACGAGTTCGCCCACGTGGGCGAGTGCCTGGCCGCAGGGCTCACGGAGAGCCCCGTGATGCCGCTGGACGACACCCTCGCCGTCCAGCAGGTGATGGCCGAGGTGCTCAGCCAGCTGGGCCGGTGATCGTCGTGGGTGCGGCCGGCGGCGCGTCCACGCTCACCGTGCGCAGCGCGTCCCGGTAGGTCACCCAGCCCACCGGAGAACCCACCGAGGCGCCGGACGAGCCGAACACGGGGATGCCGCCGCACCCGCTCAGGTTCAGGGCACGGATCGCCTCCTCGACGGTATCGGCGTCGGTGACCGTCGCCGGGAACTCGGTCATGATCGCCGCCTTCCGGGTGGTGTCCTCGCCTGCGGCCAGGGCCTCGGCGACGGCGCGCGCGGTGAGGATGCCGAGGAAGCTGCCGTCCACGTTGGTGACCGGCAGCACACCGTAGGGGGTGTGGGAGAGCTGGTCGGCGGCCTTCGGCAGCGGTGTGCGGGCGTCCACTCCGGCGGGGAGCGGACGCATCACGGTGGCGAGCCGAACGCGAGCGCGGGACGGAGTGGCGGGGGCCTCCAGGTCGATGCCGCGGCGGCGGAGCTTCAGGGTGTAGATCGTGTCCGGGCTGAGCGCGTGGCTGATCGTGGTGGCGAGCACGATCGCGGCCATCAGGGGCAGGATGATCGAGTACTCGCCGGTGAGCTCGAACATCATCAGCACTGCGGTGATCGGGGCGCGGGCGGCGCCGGCGAAGACCGCGCCCATGCCGATCAGGCCGTAGGCGCCGATCGGGGAGACCTGGCCGGGCATCAGTTGCCCGGCGACGAGGCCGAACGCACTTCCGAGCGCGGCGCCGATGAACAGGCTGGGTGCGAACACCCCGCCGGAGCCGCCGATGCCGATCGTCAGCGAGGTGGCGACCATCTTGCCGACCACCAGGACGATCAGGAAGCCGATCGCGTAGTTGCCCTGCACGGCCTGATCGATCACGGGGTAGCCGACGCCGTACATCTGCGGCAGGACGAGCAGCAGCAGCCCGAGCGCGATGCCGCCGACCGCCGGTCGCAGCCACTCCGGCCCGCGCCAGAGGTGGTCGCAGAGGTCCTCGACGGCGTAGAGCACCTTGCTGAAGCCGACGCCGACCGCTCCGGCGACGACGCCGAGGACGGCGTAGAGCAGGTACTCGACGGGGCTGGTGACGCTGAAGGCGGGAAGGGAGAGGAAGGGCGCGTTGCCGAGGATCGCGCGTCCGATCACGCTGGAGGTAACCGAGGCGATCACGACCAGCCCGAAGGCGTTGGCGGTGAAGTCGAGCAGGATCAGTTCGAGGGCGAAGAACACGCCGGCGAGGGGCGCGTTGAAGGTGGCGGAGATGCCGGCGGCAGCACCGCACGCGACCAGGACGCGAAGCCGTGACTCCGAGGCGTGCACGACCCGTCCGAGCGTGGAACCGAGAGCGGAGCCGATCTGGACGATCGGCCCCTCGCGTCCGACCGATCCGCCCCCGCCGATGCACAGGGCGGACGCGAGCGCCTTGACCACCGCGACCTGTGGCCGGATCCGTCCGCCCTGCTGGGAGACGGCGTACATCACCTCGGGGACGCCGTGGCCGCGGGCCTCGCGGGCGAACGCCTGCACGAGCGGCCCGTAGAGCAGCCCGGCGACGACCGGGGCGAGGACGACGAACCAGGCGCCGAGCCAGGGCAGGTTCGGGTTTCCGGCGCCGGGGACGGCTGCGTAGTCGGGGTGTCCGGTGAAGATCCAGGTGAAGCTCGCGATCAGCCAGCGGAACAGGACGGCGAACAGGGCGGCGCCGGCGCCGATCAGCATGGCCAGGGTGATCTGGCCCCAGTTGCTGGTGCGGAGCTTCACGCCGAGGGAGACCCAGGTCTGCCGGTCGAGCGGCAGCGGCCACAGGGGGCGGGGATGCTTCATGATCTGGCGAGCGGGCACAATTGCATTATGCAATGATTGTCCTATGCAACGAAATTCAGGTCCCCCGGACGTCCCCGGCGTGGCGGCCCTGGACGAGATCATCAACGGGATCCTGACGGCGTCGCGGGTCCTGGTCGGGGTGTCGGCCCGCTCCCTGGCAGACATCGGTGTGACCCCGGCGCAGTTCCGCACCCTGGTGGTGCTCTCCTCCCGCGGCAACAGTCGGATGGTCGAGCTCGCGGAACGCCTCGGGGTCGGTCCGTCCACGGCGTTGCGGTCGGTGGACCGGCTGGAGTCGGCGGGGCTGGTCGAGCGGACGCCTGCCGAGCGGGATCGCCGTGAGGTCGTGGTCGGCCTTACCGGCGAAGGCCGCGAACTGGTTGCACAGGTGACCGGCCGGCGCCGCGAGGCGATCGAGGCGATCGTGAAGGCGATGCCGGAGCGACACCGCCAGGAGCTGCTGGACGCCCTCGGTGCGTTCGCCGCGTTCGCTGCGGCCGCCGAGGAACCCCCCGTCGTCGACTACCCGAGCGAGCTCGGCTGGTAACGAAGGCATCGACGGCGTCCGGGAGCGAGCGGTGGCCGAAAAGGGGACGGTTCTCCTTTTCGTCCACCCGGCGGAGCGGTGGCCGGGAGCGAGCGGTGGCCGAGAACGAGAACCGTCCCCTTTTCGTCCACGGCGCGGGGCTGTCCCCTGTCAGCGGAGGAGGGCGTCGACGAGACCGCGGACGATGCGGGCGCCACGGGCGTCGAGCTCGGGACGCGGGTGCGCGCGCAGCGGCCCCCGCGTGGCCAGGGTGGCGAAGCCGTGGACGGTGGACCAGCACGTGATGGCGGCCAGCTCCGCCCGGTCGGCGGGGAGCAGGCCCAGGCCGACCAGATCGGCGATGGCGTCGGTGAGCAACTCGAACGGCGTCCGTCCGGTCTCGCCCATCGTTTCCGGCGCGAAGGCGTGCTCCATCGTGAACAGCCCGGACAGGGCGATGTCGAACGCGCCCGGTGAGTCCAGCGCGAACGCGATGTAGCCCTCGCCGACGCCAACCAGCCGTTGCCGGGCGCGGGCGGCGGATCCGGGGTCGTCGGCGCGGGCCTGGTGCGTCTCGATCGAGCGGGCCAGGTCGGCCATCGCCAGGGCGCCGACGGCCAGTTGCAGCTCCTGATGCGACGCGAAGTGGCGGTAGGCCGCGGCGGGAGACACGCCGGCCCGCCGGGTGGTCGCGCGCAGCGTGACCGCCTCCGCGCCACCGTCCCGGGCCAGTTCGTAGCCCGCCGACAGCAGTGCCGCGCGCAGGTCACCGTGGTGGTAACTCCGCGTATTCCCCGCCTTCACGGGCTCAGCGTACGTTCGTGTGCGTCGGATGTGAACAACGTAAACATTAGGAGCCCGCCATGTCGCTGTCCCTCGTTCCCTACCTCAACTTCCCGCCCGGCGTGACCCGGGAGGCGATGACCTACTACCAGGGCATCTTCGGCGGTGAGCTGACCATCAACACCTTCAGCGAGTTCGGCATGGAGGGCATGCCGGCCGACGGCACGATGCACTCCCAGCTGGTCACCGGCCAGTTCACCCTGATGGCCTCCGACGCGATGCCCGGGGCCGACGCCACCTGGGGCGGGACGCGGGTCTACCTGTCCTTCATGGGCGACGAGGTGGAGGTGATGCAGGGCTGGTTCGCCGCCCTCGCAGCGGACGGCAGGGTTGGCATGCCGCTGGAGAAGCAGGTGTGGGGCGACCTGTACGGCCTGGCCATGGACAAGTTCGGGCTGGAGTGGATGTTCAACATCTCCGGCGGCCAGGGCTGATCAGTTCATCACCTCGGGGTCGCCCACCAGTTCCATCGGACGGCGGGCGTTGCGCAGGCTGTCCACGGTCAGCACGATCAGGGCCACCCAGACCAGGCCGAACCCGATCCAGCGGGACGTGGGCATGGCCTCGTGGTTCACCCAGACCCCGATCGAGAACTGGATCAACGGGGTGAGGTACTGGATCAGCCCCATCATGCTCAACGGGATCCGGGCGGACGCGGCCGCGAACAGCAGCAGCGGGATGGCGGTGACCACGCCGGCGAGGCTGAGCCCGATGGTCAGCCCCGGCCCGTGGGCGAGGTAGCTGCTCGTCCCCGACACCTGCAGCCAGACCAGGAAAGCCAGGGCGACCGGCGCCAGGATGGCGGTCTCGATGGTCAGCCCGACCAGCGGCGTCACCCGTCCGCCCACCTGCTTCTTGACCAGCCCATACAGCCCGAAGGACGCGGCCAGCGACAGCGCCACCCAGGGGATCTGCCCGTAGCCCACGGCGATCACCACGACCGCGAGCGAACCCACGCCGAGGGCCAGCTTCTGGGCGGTACGCAGGCGTTCGTGCAGCACCACCACGGCGAGCGTGACGGTCACCAGCGGGTTGATGAAGTAGCCCAGCGCCGCATCGACGACGTGGTCATTCAGCACGCCCCAGACGTAGATCGACCAGTTCAGGGTGACCAGCACGCCTGCGCCGGTCAGCCCCCAGAACAGCCTGCGGTCCGCGAGCACCTCGCGCAGGTGGCTCCACTCCCGCCACACGAGGACGCCGGCGAGGCAGAACACGAACGTCCAGAACACGCGATGACCGATGATCTCGAACGCGCCGGCCGCCGACAGCGCCTCGAAGTAGAGCGGGAACGAGCCCCACAGGAAGTACGCGGCGAAGGCGAACGCCAGCCCACGCGAGTCGAGCGCGGCGGAGTCTGGACGATCAGGCACGCGCACACCCTAGGCCAGGACGCCCGACGTCCCTACTGGTGCCCGCCCCGCTGGGATCAGGCCAGGAAGCCGACCAGCAGGCGGTTGTACTCAGCGGGCGCCTCCAGGCTGGGGTTCGCGGCCGCGCCGGCGAGTTCCTCGAGCCGGGCGTCCGGCAGCTGCGCAACCAGCTGGCGTGCCGCAGGCAGGCCCGGGTCCGCCGCTCCGGCAACCACCAGCACCGGGACGTTGAGCTGGTTCAGCCGGCTGCCGAAGTCGGCGGTGGCGATCAACTCGAGAGCCCGGATCAGGTCGTCCTTGGTGGCGCCACTGTCGGCGAGCGCCTTGTTCGGCATCACCCGGATCAGCGACTTCTGCAGCCGCAGGGCCAGCTTCCCCGGAGCGGCGAAGGCCCCGGACAGCACCAGGCCAGCGACGCGATCAGCGTCGGACGCCGCAACCTGCAGCGCCACCATCGCGCCGAGCTGGTGACCGACCAGCACCGCCTGCTGGATCCCGTAGCGGTCGAGCGTGCTGACCACTTCGGCCGCGGCGAGGCTCAGCGACAGCTCGCCGGGACGCCCGGGACGCAACCCGGCCAGCCAGGGTGCGATCACCTGGCGTTCCGCGCCCGACGCGCCGACCGCCTCCACCTGCGACTGCCACATCTGGGGCGTGAACCCCGCCGAATGCAGGAAGACGACCGGCGTCGGCCGGACCTGGTCGGACATCAGGGCTGCTCGACGCGCGTGACCGCGAACCGGAAGCCCAGGTCTTCGTCGGCGAACCAGCCGTCGGCGGGCTCCGCCTCGCTCACCTCGAGCGCGAGCACCTCGTCCCCGATCAGGGCGGTGTGGGTGCGCAGGGCCGCGGCCGTGTCGGCGTCCGATGCCGCCCAGGTGAGCCGGATCCGGTCGGAGACCTCGAAGCCGGACGTCTTGCGCGCCTCCTGCACCGCACGGATGAACTCCCGCGCAACGCCAGCCTGGACCAGTTCGGGGGTGAGCTCGAGATCGAGGGCTACGGTCTCGCCCTGCTCGTTCACCACCGACCAGCCCTCGCGCGGGCGCTCGGAGACGATCACGTCCTCAGGGCTCACCTCTACTTCGCCCAGGTCGGTGACCAGCACGTACGCCTTTCCGTGGGTGGCCAGGTCGGCGGCGAGCACCGCAGCGTCGGCGGACGCGATCGCGCCCGCCACCAGCGGGGTCTGTTTGCCGAACCGCTTCCCGAGCGCCCGGAAGTTGCCCTTGGCGGAGTGGTCGACCAGGTCACCAGCGGACGCGAACGACTCCACCCGCTCGACGTTCAGCTCGGCCATCACCTCGGCACGCAGCTCGGCGTCCAGCAGAGCGAACGCGCTGGACGGGATCAACGCCCTGCCGAGCGGCTGCCGCGTCTTCACCTTCGCCTCGGAGCGCGCCGAGCGGCCCAGTTCGACGATCCGGCGGGTCAGCTGCATCGCCTCGTCGAGCCGGTCGTCGATCGCCGCCTCATCGGCGAGCGGCCACTCGGCCAGGTGCACCGACGCCGGGGCATCGGGGTCGGTGGCGACCACGAGGTCCTGCCACACCCGCTCGGTCAGGAACGGCACCAGTGGCGCCATCAGCCGGGTGACGACGTGGATCGTGTCGTGCAGGGTCTGCAGCGCGCCGGCGTCCCCGTCCCAGAACCGGCGCCGCGAGCGCCGCACGTACCAGTTCGACAGGTCGTCGACGAAGCTCGCCAGCAGCGCGCCGGCACGCTGGGTGTCGAAGTCCTCCAGCGCGGCGGTCACCTGCCGGACGAGGTCGTTGCGGGCGCTGACCAGCCACCGGTCGAGGACGTGGGACGGCCCTTCGCGATGGCCCGCTGGTTCCGCGTCACCGAGGGCGGGCGACCAGTTGTTCGCCCGCGCGTACAGGCTCTGGAAGGCAACCGTGTTCAGGTAGGTCATCAGCACCTTGCGGACGGTCTCCTGGATGGTCTGGTGGCCCACCCGCCGGGAAGCCCAGGGCGAACCGCCGGCCGCCATGAACCAGCGCACCGCGTCGGCGCCGTGGGTGTCCATCAGCGGGATCGGCTCCAGGATGTTGCCCAGGTGCTTGCTCATCTTGCGTCCGTCCTCGGCCAGGATGTGGCCCAGGCAGAGCACGTTCTTGTACGAGGACTGGTCGAACACCAGCGTGCCGACGGCCATCAGCGAGTAGAACCAGCCGCGGGTCTGGTCGATCGCCTCGCAGATGAAGTCGGCGGGGTAGGCGGCGCCGAACTCGTCTGCGGAACCCTCGGCCCACGGGTAACCCCACTGGGCGAACGGCATCGAGCCGCTGTCGAACCAGGCGTCGATCACCTCGGGAACCCTCTGCGCGGTCTGCTGGCAGTTCGGGCAGGCGAAGGTCACTTCGTCGACGAACGGACGGTGCGGGTCGAGCTCGGCGTAGTCGCGTCCGGTCAGTTCGGACAGTTCCGCGCGCGAACCCACGCAGGTCTGGTGGCCGGCAGGGCAGCGCCAGATCGGCAGCGGCGTGCCCCAGTAGCGCGAGCGGGACAGTGCCCAGTCGATGTTGTTGTTCAGCCAGTCGCCGTAGCGCCCCCACTTGATGTGCTCGGGGTACCAGTTGGTGGCCTTGTTCTCGCGCAGCAGCGCGTCCTTGATCTGGGTGGTGCGGATGTACCAGGACGGCTGGGCGTAGTACAGCAGCGGGGTGTGGCAACGCCAGCAGTGCGGGTAGGAGTGCTCGTAGGGCTGCACCCGAAACATCAGGCCGCGCTGGCGGAGGTTGTCGATGATCACCTTGTCGGCGGTCTTGAAGAACAGCCCCCCGACGAGGTCGAGGTCGGGTTCGAAGGTGCCGTCGGCCCGCACCGGGTTGACCATCGGCAGCCCGTAGGCGCGGCACAGCTCCATGTCGACCTCGCCGAAGGCGGGTGCCTCGTGGACGACGCCGGTGCCGTCCTCGGTGGTCACGAAGTCGGCCAGCAGTACCTGGTGGGTGCCGCCGATGACGTCCGGGAACTCGACCAGGTCGAGCGGGCGGGCGTAGCTCCAGAACTCCATCTCCTTGCCGGTGAAGGTCTGGCCGAGCCGCCAGCCCTCGCCCAGCACCTTCTCCGCCAGAGCTTCGGCGAGCACCAGTGACTCGGAGTCGTTGCTGGCCACGACATAGGTGACGTCGGGGTGGACGGCGGCCGCGGTGTTGCTCACCAACGTCCACGGCGTGGTCGTCCACACCAGCAGGGATGCCTTGCCCGCCAACGGGCCGGACGTGAGCGGGAACCGGACGTAGACCGAGTCCTCCTTCACGTCCTCGTAGCCCTGGGCGAGCTCGTGGTCGCTCAGGGTGGTGCCGCAGCGGGGGCAGTAGGGCGCGACCCGGTAGTCCTCGACCAGCAGGCCCTTGGAGTGGATCTGCTTCAGCGCCCACCAGACCGACTCGACGAAGCTCGGATCCATCGTCCAGTAGGCCTCGTCCAGGTTCACCCAGTAGCCCATCCGGTGGGTGAGTTCGGTGAACGCGTCCACGTGCCGGGAGACGGACTCGCGGCACTTCGCGTTGAACGCCTCCACGCCGTAGGCCTCGATGTCGGGCTTGCCGTTGAAGCCGAGTTCCTTCTCGACGGCGAGTTCGACGGGAAGGCCGTGGCAGTCCCAGCCGGCCTTGCGGTCGACGCGGAAGCCCTGCATGGTCTTGAACCGCGGGAACACGTCCTTGAACACCCGGGCCTCGATGTGGTGGGTGCCGGGCATGCCGTTGGCGGTGGGCGGGCCCTCGTAGAACGTCCAGGGACGCCCGCCCTCGGTGCGCCTCAGCGAAGCCGAGAAGGTGTCGTTGGCCGCCCAGAAGTCGAGGATCTCGCGCTCCATGGCGGGCAGGTCGAGCATCGGGGGTACGGCGCGGTAGGTCCGGCGCACGTCGGGGGCCGAATCGGTGGTCATCTGGCGTCCTTCTTCGTCTTCTCGTCCGACGAAGGGACGAGCGCGAGCCCGCGGTACCACCCTTCTTGGGCGTCCGGGGACGCCCCACTTCGTTGCGCCGCGGCCGGGTCTAGTGGGAGCTCGCGCTCTGTTCTTCCGGCAGCTCCGGGGTGATCGCCCCATCAGTGCCCTGCGGACCCGCACAGCTTACGCTGGCCCGGCGGTGCCTCCAAGCGCACCCGCGCTGGACCAAGTTGGGGACGGTTCCGAACTCGGTCCGCTCCACGCTGGACCGAGTTCGGAACCGTCCCCAATCTGGTCCGCCCCAGCGCACCGTGGCCGGACAAGACAGGACCCGGACGGTCCAGCCCGTCCGGGTCCAACGCCGAGGCGGCGGCGGCGAGGAGGTGGCGCTCGCCGCACGCTTCGGTTGCCTGTCAGCCGCTCAGCTGCCCGACTCGCCCTCACCCTCCGGCTTGGGGGACTCGGGCTGCGGCGGGGTGGGCGCCGGCGGCGTCCACTCGTTCGTGACGGGGCCGCTGCTGCCGAGCAGGGCCGCCTTGCGGGTCATATAGTCCTCGACCTCGATCTCGCCCCTGGCGAGCCGCTCGTCGAGGATCTGCAGGGCCGGGGGCATCGGCGGACGGTGGTAGTGACCCATCGGGCCGGGCACACCGGGACCGAACTTCTTGCCCTTGGCCTTCTTGACCAGGAAGAGCACGAACAGGGCGATCAGGGTGAGCACCACGAGGGTGCCGATGAACCCCGTGAAGCCCCACAGCAGGTTGCCGCCGTACATGCCGCCCCCTGGACCGGGGAAATGACGCATTCGAACCTCCTTGGATGACTCAGTGCCACCAATCATGCGTCCGTGACCTGTGCCGAGGCTGTGAGTACCTGAGAGTCAGGTCACAGGCTGCCGAACACGGCCTAGTGTGGCCCTTCGCGCGGTGGGGCGTAAGTCACTGCCCGGGTGACACCACCTCGATTGCGCAGGCCGCAGGCGCCGGATCGGGCGGCTCGACGGCGAAGACGGACGGACGCAGCGTCTCCGGCAGCGCCTCCCACTGGCGGCGCCGTTCGGTGCCCGCATTGAAGTCCTGCTCGCACGGTGCACTGTTCGACGTGATCGCCTCGGCGGCCAGCGCTGCGGCGTCCGTGGCGAGCCGGGAATCATCGACGCTCGCCGCGGCACTGGCCGCGGCCCGGAAGGCGGTGGCCAATGCCCGGTACCCATCGTCCTGGGCGTCCCGCGCGGACAACTGGGCCTCGAAGGCGGCCTCCCGGCAGGCGTCCACATCCCCGGAGCCGTCCGCCCAGGCGCGGGCAGCGGTCAGCGCAGCCAGAACCCGCGCGTCGGCGCCCTGCTCGCCGAAGCCGGACAGGGCCCGAGCGGCGCTCTCGGCGGCCCAGCCGGTGAGGTGGCGGTCACCGTTCACCTCGTCCCGGTCGTGACCCGGGATGAAGGCGTCCGCCGGGATCACGCCGGTGGAGCTGGGTGTGTCGGTGTCGTTCATCAGCGCTCCTGCCCCGCCAGAACCTGCTCGATCGCGAGGGCCACTCCGTCGCAGTCGTTGGACGTGGTCACCCAGGACGCCACGGCCTTCGCCTCTGGCACGGCGTTGCCCATTGCGACACCCAGGCCGGCCCAGGCCAGCAGCTCGACGTCGTTCTTCGCGTCGCCGGCGGCGAGCACGTGGTCCGCGTCCACCCCGAGCAGGTCGCACAGCCGGGCGACGCCACTCGCCTTGGTCACGCCGGCGCCGGCGACCTCCAGGAACGGAGCCTTTGAGGTGGTGGCGTGGAAGCCGTCCAGGCCCGACGCGTCCAGCACCTCGAGCAGGGCGTCGGCAGTCAGTTCGGGATGGCGGACGGTGAGCTTCAGCGTCGGCTCGGTCACCAGGTCGGCGAGGCTCCTGGTCTCGACCCTCCAGAAGCCGAGTTCGCGCGGCGTGAGCAGGTCGAGGTAGCCGGGCTCGGCGGCGTGCCGGGTGCCCCGGTCGCGGACGGCGGAGAAGCGGACGCCCTCCAGTTCGGCCGTGAGGTGGGCCACGATGTCGGCGATCGCCGCGGGGGCGAGGAACTCCTCGAAGAGCACCTCGCCGCTGGGCAGGTCGACTGCGATGGCACCGTTGCTGCCGACCACGTGGGTCAGGCCGCAGGGCTCGAGCGCGTCGGGGATCTGGGTGATCTGGCGGCCGGTTGCGGCCACCACCCACAGGCCGGCGTTGACGGCGGCCCCGATCGCGTCGGCGGTGCGGGCACTGAGCCGCTCGCGCGAGTCGATCAGGGTGCCGTCGATGTCACTGGCGACGAGCCGGATCGGGCGCGTCGGGGTCGGACGGTCGGCTCGGGTGGCGGTGCTTGCGGTCATTCGGCTCACTTTCTTCGTCGGCCGCTGGCGCGCCCGGCATCGAGACCCGCTAGGCGGTCAACTGACGACGGCCCTGGAAGGCGCGGCCGAGCGTCACCTCGTCCGCGTACTCGAGGTCACCGCCCACCGGCAGGCCACTGGCGAGCCGGGAGACAGTCACGCCCATCGGGATCAGCAGCCGCGAGATGAACGTGGCGGTCGCCTCGCCCTCCAGATTGGGATCGGTAGCCAGAATAACCTCCGTCACGGTGCCGTCCGCGAGTCGCTTGCAGAGCTCGCTGATCCGCAGGTCGGCCGGGCCGACGTTGTCGATCGGGCTGATCGCGCCGCCGAGCACGTGGTAGAGCCCGCGGAACTCGTGCGTCCGCTCGATCGCCATCACGTCCTTGGACTCCTCGACCACGCAGATCGCGGTGCGGTCGCGGCGCGCGTCGCGACAGATCCGGCAGGTCTCCTCCTCGGAGATGTTGAAGCACACCTCGCAGAAGCGCACCTTCTCGGTGACCTCGCGCAGGGTCGCCGCCAGCCGTTCCACATCGGCCTTGTCGGTCTGCAGGATGTGGAACGCGATCCGCTGCGCGCCCTTCGGACCGATCCCGGGCAGCCTGCCCAGCTCGTCGATCAGGTCCTGGATCGGGCCTTCGTACACCTACAAGTCCAGCTCGGGCATGGGCGGCATGGTCGCCTGCGCCAGCGCCATCGCCTGGTGGTTGGCGTCGCGCACGGCGGCGACGATCAGGTCGGCCAGGGTCTCGGTGTCCTCGGGGTCGCAGGCCTCGGGCTTGATCACCAGGCCGACGAGCTCGCCGGTGCCGGTGAGGGTGGCCTCGACGAGGTCGCCGCCGGCGGTGCCCTTCACGGTCTTGGCTGCGAGCGCGGCCTGCGCCTGCTCCAGCTGGTCCTGCATCGCCTGCGCCTGGGCCATCAGGCCCTGCAGGTCGATGCTGCCGGGATCGAACATCGTGTGCTCCTCAGTTGTGCAGGCTGTTCATCGTAGTTGGGAAGGGTCGTTCACTCGTCGTCCTCGCCGATGAGTTCGGCACCGAGGTGCTTCATGATGAGTTCGTCGGCGGACGCGGAGTCTTCCGCGACCACGGCGTCGTCACGGCTCGGCTCCACCTCGGGCTCTTCCTCGGCGGGACTGGCCTGGGACCGGGTCGGACGCAGGTTCGCCCGGGCCTGTTCCGCGGCCGGTGAGCGGGGCGGGCTGGCCGGAGAACTCGGTGCCTGGGTGAGGGTGCCGGAGGGTGTCGGCTCGGCTGCGGCGTCGACGATCGGGTTGATGTGCAGGGCGGCCCCGAGCACTTCGAGGATCGCCTCCCGCAGCACGTCCGGGCTGCCGCCGCGGCCGAAGCTGTCACGGGCGCCGCCGTTGGACAGGCCCAGGGTGAGGACGCCGTCGCGTACCTCGACCACCTGGGAGTTCTGGCTGAGCAGGATCCAGGTGAACCGGCGCCGGTTCTTGACGTTCTCGAGGATCTGCGGCCAGAACCGGCGCACATCGGCCGTGCCGAGGCCGGACGGGGCTGCCGCCTCGGTGGGTGGGGCGGCGGGTGTGCTCGTGGCGGGTGGGGCGGCAGGTGCGCTCGTGGCGGGTGGGGCGGGCGGTGTGCTCGCGGCGGGTTCCTCCGGCTGTGGAGCCCTTCGTGATGCGACCGGTCTGCTCTCCACCGGCTGCTCCTCGGGGGCCGGTTCCGGCGCCGGGTCCTCCCAGGGTGGCGGCTGCGGGGCGAGGGTGTTGGCAGGCTCGACCGCCGGAACTCCAGCGGGTGCTTCGGCGACCGGGTCGGGCGCGGGGGGCCTGGCACCCTGTGATGCCGACGCGTTCCTGGCCGACCTCTTTGTGGGCGGTTCGGGCGCGGGGGTCTCGACAGGCTCGACCACCGGAACCGGGGCGGGCTCCGCAGCGACCGGTCCTGCGCCCACGCTGAGGCGCCGCTCGAGACGGTCAAGGCGCGCATGGACGCCGCGCCCGTCGACGTCGGCGCCGGGCAGGAGCACGCGGGCGCACATCAACTCGAGGTGCAGCCGTGGAGCCGTGGTGCCACGCATCTCGGTGAGGCCGACCGCGATCACCTCGGCGGCTCGGGTCAGCTCGCCGGGGCCCATCGCCGTGGCCTGGGCGGCGAGCCGCTCGGCCTGGTCGCCGGCCACGTCCACCAGGCCACTGCTCAACGCCTCGGGGACGGCCGCCACGATGATCAGGTCACGCAGTCGGCGGAGCAGGTCCTCGGCGAAGCGGCGGGGATCCTGGCCGACCTCGATCACCTTGTCGACGGCGGCGAAGACGCCCTGGGCGTCGCCCGCGGCAAAGGCGTCCACGATCTCGTCGAGCAGGGTGTCTGGGGTGTAGCCGAGCAGGGCGGTGGCCTGCGCGTAGCTCACCCCGTCCTCCCCGGCGCCGCCGAGCAGCTGGTCGAGCACCGACAGCGAGTCACGCACCGAACCGGCGCCGGCACGGACGACCAGCGGCAGCACGGCCGGCTCGACGGCGATGCCCTCCGCGTCGCACAGCGTGGCGAGGTAGGCCGACAGCGTCTTCGGCGGCACCAGCCGGAACGGGTAGTGGTGGGTGCGGGAGCGGATCGTGCCCAGCACCTTGTCGGGCTCGGTGGTGGCGAACACGAACCGGACGTGCGGCGGCGGCTCCTCGACGACCTTGAGCAGGGCGTTGAAGCCCTGCGGCGTCACCATGTGCGCCTCGTCGATGATGTAGATCTTGTAGCGGCTGTGCACCGGCGCGAAGAACGCCCGCTCGCGCAGATCCCGGGCGTCGTCGACGCCGCCGTGGGATGCCGCGTCGATCTCGATCACGTCGATGCTGCCCGGGCCTCCCCGGGCCAGGTCGCGGCACGACTGGCAGGTGCCGCACGGCGTGGGCGTGGGACCTTCGGCGCAGTTCAGGCACCGGGCGAGGATGCGGGCCGAGGTGGTCTTGCCGCAGCCGCGCGGACCGGAGAACAGATAGGCGTGATTCACCCGGTTGTTCACCAGCGCCCGCTGCAGGGGCTCGGTGACGTGCTCCTGCCCGATCACCTCGGCGAAAGTGTCGGGACGGTAGCGGCGGTACAGCGCGAGCGGGGTCTCCGGACGGGTGATCTGGGCTGCGGGCTCGCGCAACGCGTCCACCGCCTCCATCAGGGATGCGGTCACCTCATCCTCGGAGCGCCGGTGCGGGCCCCCTGCGGACAGCGGCTCGTCGGCGTCCGCAGGCAGGTCCTCGACAGCCGGGGAGTCGTCCGGTTCGCCACCGAAGAGGTCGGGCCCGTCCTGTTCGAAGAGCTCCAGGGGCTCCTCTTCGAACAGGTCTTCGTCGCGCTCGTCCACGGGGTGAACCTTACGGGTAGCCGGTGACAATTCCGATGCCGGGGCCGGAAATGCAGCGGCCCCCGCGCACCCGGTAGAGCTCACTTACCCTTGCTGTCTTCCGACCCTGGGGGAGTTGGGCGAGGTACCGCCGCGCGGGGAACCGTGGACAAGCCTACCGGGACCGTGGGCGCCCTCGCGAGTCAGCCCCCGAAGTGGGTGTGTTCGTCGGAGTCGGTGGGGTGGAAGCGGGTGCTCAGGGGCGCGCGTCGTCGAACCGGACGGCGTGCTGCAGCACCGGCAGGCGTTCCCGGACGCCGGCGACCGAGGCCAGGTCGAGGTCGACCAGCGCCACCTCGTCGGCATCGCCGAGTTCGAGCAGCACCGCCCCGGTGGGGTCCACGACCAGGGAGTGGCCGATGCCGGTGGGCGTGCGTCCGTCCGTCGCGATCGGTGGGACGGACTGGTCGACCGCGACCACGAAGCAGGTGGAGTCCATGGCGCGTGCGGTGACCAGGGTGCGCCACTGGTGCAGCTTCGCCTCGCCCGGCGCCCAGGACGCGGGCAGCAGGATCAGCTCGGCACCGAGCCCGGCGAGGTGGGTGAACAGGGCGGGGAAGCGGACGTCGTAGCAGGTGGCCAGCCCGATCGGGTGCCCGCCCAGCTCGATCGTGACGGCCCGGGTCCCCGCCTCGATCTGGCGGGATTCGGCATAACCGAGGGCGTCGAAGAGGTGCACCTTGTCGTAGCGGGCCTCGACGCCGCCGGTGACCAGCAGGGTGTTGCGGACCCGCGGGCCGTCCGTCGTGGTGAACATGCCGACGACGATCGTGACACCCAGCTCGGCGGCGATCTCCCGGACGCCACTCGCCCACGGCCCGTCGAACGGCTCCGCCGCGTCGGTGCGGGGGCGGGCGAAGGAGCACATCGTGGCCTCGGGAAACACCACGAGCTCTGCGCCCAGGGACGCGGCCTGCGCCGCGCGCGTCCGTACGATCTCGAGGTTGGCGGCCGGATCGGTGGTGGCCGCGACCTGGACGAGGGCGATCCGCATGCCTCCAGCGTGTCACGGCGTGAGCGGATTCCCACGAATCGGCTGCAACCCCCGGCCCGCCTGAGGCGTAATGGGGGAGACCAGAGAGGCCCCGATGTTCAGATCCAGTCCGACCAGGGATGCCGAGTTCGCCGAGTTCATGCGCACGGCGTCCTTGTCCCTCGGCCGGACGGCCTGGCTGCTCACCGGCAACGCCGACCTGGCCGACGAGCTGGTCCAGGCGGCGCTGGTGAAGACATACGTGGCCTGGCCGCGGGTGCGCTCGGGGGAGGGGCTCGCGTACGCGCGCCGGGTCCTGGTGAACCTCAACGTCGACCGCCACCGGCGCGCGCACACCACGCCGTCCGACCGGATCGACGGGATCGAGCCACGCCACGCCGAGCAGAGCGTCGACGATCGCGACCAGGCCACTCGCATGCTCGCCACCCTCCCCGCCCAGCAGCGCCGGGTGATCGTGCTGCGGTACTACGACGACCTCAGCGAGGCCGAGGTCGCCCACCATCTCGGCATCAGTGTGGGCGCGGTGAAGTCGTCCGCCTCGCGCGGGCTGGCGACGCTGCGCTCCCGGTTCGCGCGCGTCCCGGAAGGAGAAGGGCAATGACGAACGAGCTCGAGGAGCAGGTGCGCGAGGAACTCGCCACGTCCGCGCACGGCTGGACCGACCGGATCGACCACGACCGGGTTCTGGCCGACGGACGCCGGGCCCTGCGGCAGCGCTCGCTGCGGCGCGTGGCAGTGGCCGCAGCCGCGGCGGTCGTCGCCGGTGCCCTGGGCTGGGCCGGACTGGCGGGCGCCCTCGGACGCGGCGCGATGCCCGGGGTCGTGGCGACGCCGAGCCCTGCGCCGAGCACGGTGGCGATGAACCGGGTGACCTTCGATCTCACCGGAGTCAACGGGGCCGACTACGCCCGGCTCGAGGTGACGCTGACCACCGATGGCACGGTGTGGATGTCCGGCACGGACGCGAGCGGTGACGTCAGGTTCACCACCTCGATCGCCGCGGTGTACGTGACTGCGCACGGGGCCACGATCGATGTCGGTGTGCCCGCCGTGCTCGGGCTGGTCCCGGGCGACCCTCGCTGGATCCTGCCCGTGACCTCCGGCACGGCCGCCGTCACCACAGACGTGCGGAAGCTCCCCTCCGGGGGTCAGTCGGCGTACCTGGCCACCTTCAGCTCCGGCGGTGCTTCCCAGTTCGACGGCGTGTGCTGGCCAGGAGCGGACGGGGAGGTGTACCAGAGTGACGGCAGCAGTCCCGCCCACACCGACCTGGACTTCGACGGGCACCGGGGCACGTTCTTCTTCACCGATCTGAACGACAGGACCCGGCTCACGTTCCACGCCGACAGCGGGAACTCCTTCTCCTTCGAGGCCAACGGGAGCCGGTACCGGCCGTACTTCGCCTCAGCGCACGACAGTGCAGGGACGCGTTCGATGGCGGTGGCCCTGCTGCCCTGGAACGCGACCGACCCTGCGGTGGATCTCGCCGACGCGTCCGCGACGTGGACGACGCTGGGCGTGGCAGGGCGCACGGTCGTTGTGGTCAGCGGGACCTCCGACACGATGGCGGGCATGGTGCGCTCGATCAGCTACACCGACGAGGCGGACGGTCCGGTCGTTCAGCGGGTGCGCTGAGGAACTTGGCGGGTCGTGCCGGGGGCGGCGGACGCCGATCGCTGGAGCGTCGGCCGCTACCGCTGATCGGTGCGTCTTCGGGTCCGTACCCCGTTCACGGGGACGGGTGTATGACTTTGTCCGAGAGGGCAGGCAACCCTTCCGGTCCGGCATTCGTACGACATGGTGTAGGTCGACCAGAGAGGCGTCATGTTTGGACCCGCCCCCGCGAAGGACGCCGAATTCACGGCGTTCGTGCGCTCGGCGACACCGACGCTGACGCGCACCGCATACCTGCTCACGGGGGATCGCGAGACGGCGTCC
>PHEV01000166.1 GCA_002843035.1 Actinobacteria bacterium HGW-Actinobacteria-5
CCGCGAGCGCCTGGCCGAAGTGGACGCTGTTCGGCGAGGCGATGTAGACCGCGTCCACCTCCTCGGAAGCGAGCAGCCCGTCGAGGTCGGCGGCCGATCCCGCCGCGCCGATCTCGGCGGCGAAAGCCCTGGCCCGGTCGGCGTCGCGGGAGTACGCCATCGCGAGTTCCACGCCGGGCACGCGCGATGCCGCGTCCGCGAACTGCGTGGTGATCCAGCTGGTGCCGATCGTGGCGATGCGGAGCATGGTTCAGCGGCTGAACAGCGTGCCCTGCACCGTGGTGACGAAGTTCGCCAGCGACGCGGGGAGATCGGCCAGGCGCCAGTTGTTCGGCCCGTGGTACCAGTCCAGATCGGTGGAGTCGGGCAGGTCGTCGTCATCGGAGTCGGCCATCGCCCGCAACCAGCGTTCCTTGCCACCCAGCACGACCGCGTACGGCAGCAGCGAGGACATCTGCTGGTAGCCCTGTCCGGTCGGCAGCGTGTCGACCGGCTGGGTGAGCAGGTTGCCGCGCAGCACGTCGAGCCCGGTCAGGACGCCGGTGCCGGTCGCGGTCCGCGCCGGCATCTCCTGCCCGACGAAGACCACACCGAGCGCAAGGGCG
This sequence comes from Actinobacteria bacterium HGW-Actinobacteria-5, assembly GCA_002843035.1. Taxonomy (GTDB): domain Bacteria; phylum Actinomycetota; class Actinomycetes; order Propionibacteriales; family Propionibacteriaceae; genus Propionicimonas. The sequence continues at coordinate 606 of PHEV01000166.1, forward strand.
ATCAGGGCGAGCCCGACCAGGCCGAAGTGGGTGAACGCAGCGAGCAGGATCGTCGCGACCACCGCCACGCCGAGGCCGATCCAGCCGATCAGTGCCCACTGGTTGCGGGTCGAGTCCGGCCGCCGGACGAACCAGCCGCGGGTCACGACCTCGTCGTACAGCTGGGACTGCACGTCGCCGATCACCGCACCGACGCTGCCGGCCAGGTTCGAGACCTGTACCGGGTCGCCCTGCACCGGCGCGACCGCGTCGAGCAGGGTGTGTTCGTAGTCGAGCAGCGCGTCGGTGCCGGTACGCCGGGCGAAGGTCCAGTCGCTCGCCGCGTGCCCGGACGGGCGGGGCAACTCCGTGATCAGCAGGTGCCCGCGCACGGCCAGGTCGAGCAGCGTGGCGGTCACGTCGATCGGGTCGACCCGCTCGTCCACCAGCGTGCCCACCTCGCCGGGACGGACGCCGTCCAGCACCCGGAACTCGGCCTGCCCCGGCCCGACCGGGGCGAACTCGGCGACCAGGACGGGGTCACCGCCGACGGTCGCGTCCCTGCCGATCCGACGATGCGCGGCCCACAGGGCCAGGCCGCCGAGCACCAGCAGGCCCAGCGCGCTACCCAGCGGCAACGGGGCGGCGGAGAACGCGCGGTCGAGCGACCAGGTCTCGCGGAGATCCTGGTTCACGGCGACGACGCCGCTCGGGAAGCGCACCGTGCCGATCACGACCTGGCCGGCACCGGCCGACTCGTGGTGGAAGGTCGGGTTGAAGTTCTCGTGCGTTGCGCCGCTGTAGAAGGTGCAGGCGCCCGGCGAGGCGGGATCGCCGGCCGCGCAGTCGATCAGCGTGGGCAGGCCGGGCACAGCGACCACCGCGTCGAAGGTGGTCACCGGAAGGTTCAGCCCCTGCAGGAACGCCCAGGTGACGGTGGTGGTGTCGTTGGCCGTCGCCATCGCCGCGCCGTGCACCGTGTAGGAGAGTTCGATCGCCGTGCTCGCGCCACCGGTGGGAATCGTCACGGTGGTGCTGGCCGGGCCCGCGTTCACGGTCGCACCGAGATCCCTGCCACCCGTGGAGGCGGTCACGTCGGTGAGCGTGTAGTGGTACTCCATGCGGTCTGCGGTGCGGGTCAGGGTGCCGAACACCTGCTCGACCTGGTCGGGAGCCGCACCGCTGAACGTCAGGGCGGCCTTCACGGCCAGGGTGCCGTCGGCGTTGATCGTCGCCTTCACCACGTAGCTGGCCACCGCGTCCGCTGCTCGCGCGGACGGCGCGAGGCACGTCAGCGCACCCACCGCCAGGACCAGAACCGCCGCCAGCCGCCGGAATCCGGTAGCCCACTTCGCCATGCCTGCTCCCCCGTCGTCCAAAGGTGGCTACAGACTAGCGGCGCGCCACCCCTGCGCCACAGGTAGGGCTACCACCTCCCGTGACCGCCAGCCGACCAACTACGCTGACCGCGTGACGCAGCAGTGGGGGACGCCGGGGCAGCAGCCGGGCCAGGGTGGGCAGTGGCCGGCCCAGCAGAGCTGGAACCGTCCGGCGCAGACGTGGGGGACGCCGCAGTACGGGCCTCCGGGGCAATACCCCTCCGCCGGCACACCACAGCCGCAGTACCCGCAGCAGTACCAGACGCCCCCGGCTCCGTTCGGACAGCCGTCCTACGGCCCGCCGGGCGGCTTCCGGCCCGCACCCCAGGGCCCGCGGCGGAAGAGCCCGCTCGGCGGGGTGATCCTCGGCCTGGTGCTTGTGGTCGGCATCGCCTTCTTCGCGATCTCGCTGATGCACTACCTCGGCAGCACGGACGTCGCCAGCCCCGGCGGAACGCAGACGACCGGCCCGACGCAGCAGAACACCGCTCCTGTGCCCGACCCCGACCCCAGCCCACCGGAGATCCCGCAGCCGAAGACCTACGAGCAGGCCCAGCAGTGGCTGACCGCCAACCCGGTCTACGACGAATCGGCGCCCGTGCCGACCGACTGCAGCGTGCCGAGGATCGACATGACCACCGCACCGGTGGGCGAGTTGACCAGCCACCTGAACGACCTGACCGCCTGCCTGTGGCGGGTCTGGTCGGGTCCGCTGGAGTCCGCCGGCTACGAGCTGCCGCGTCCACCGGTCACGGTGTACACCGAGCCGATCACCACCGGCTGCGGCAAGCTCGACGACGTGAACGCGGTCTACTGCGCCGCCGACCAGCGGATCTACTACGCCAAGCCGTTGTGGAAGATCTTCCCGGCGGACCAGCGCTCCATGCCGTTCGTGGTCGAGTCGGTGATCGCGCACGAGTTCGGCCACACCATTCAGGCGCGCACCGGGATCCTGATCTCGTCCATGGCCTTCGAGCAGAAGGGAACCGAGGCAGAGGGCAGGATCTACTCCCGCCGCCTCGAGGTTCAGGCCGACTGCTTCGCCGGCATGTTCACGCAGGCGGCCGGGCCGTCCTCTGGCCTGAGCCAGGCCAACCTGGCGAACCTGCGCAACGTGTTCTACAGCCTCGGCGACGACGTGCTCAGCGGAGAGAGCAACATCCAGGGCGACCACGGACTGGGGCGCTCACGCAAGGCCTGGTTCACGACGGGCCAGTCCAACACGCTGATCGGAAAGTGCAACACCTACACTGCGCCGACCACGTCGGTGCGCTGAGCGCTCGAGGGCGGGTCAGTCCGCGCTGAGCAGGGCGGTCGCGATCGCGGCCAGGCCCTCGCCGCGTCCGGTCAGCCCGAGTCCGTCGGTCGTGGTGCCGGAAAGGCTCACCGGAGCACCCACTGCGGACGACAGCACGGCCTCGGCCTCGGCCCGCCGCGCGGCGAGACGGGGACGGTTGCCGATCACCTGGACCGCCACGTTCTCGATCCGGTAGCCGCTCGCCCGCACCCGTAGCGCCGTCTCGATGAGGAAGGCGACCCCGCTGGCGCCGGACCACTCGGGGCGGTCGGTGCCGAAGTTCGAACCCATGTCGCCGAGCCCGGCGGCTGACAGCAGGGCGTCACAGGCCGCGTGGGCCGCGACGTCGCCGTCCGAGTGCCCGGCCAGCCCGGCCGGCTCATCGGGGAACGACAGGCCCGCGACCCACATCGGGACGCCGGGCTGGTAGGCGTGCACGTCGGTGCCGACGCCCACCCGAATCACTGCGGGAGCTCCTTGCGCCGCTGGCGCCAGAACCGCTTGCCGGAGTGGTGCCCGAGGCTGGCCCGGACCCGCCACAGCGCCCTGGCCACGGTGAGGTCGGCGGGCTCGGTGATCTTCATGCCCATCCGGGAGCCCTGGACGAGCGTCACCGGGTGCCCGTTGCTCTCGCAGCAGGACACGTCGTCGGTGAAGTCGAGCCCCTGCGCGGCCATCTTCGCGTGGCTGTCCAGCAGCACCTGGAGGTCGAAGCCCTGCGGGGTCTGCACCGCCCGCAGCTTGGACCGGTCGAAGGGAGCGTTCGCTCCCTCTTCGCCGTTGGGGACCACCCTGATGCTGTCTGTCACCGGAACCACCGGCGCCACCGCGGGAGCGCCCTCGCGCACCGCGTTGATCACGTTCTCGACGACGTAGGCGGGCATCATCGGGCGGACCGCGTCGTGCACGAGCACGACCTTCGCCTTCGACAGCCGCGGGTGCTCGCGGATCACGTCGAGGCCCCGCTGGACGGACTGCTGTCTGGTGTCGCCGCCGGGGGTGGTGATCACGGGAATGGGCGAGCCCATCAGCGCGGCCTTGAACAGGTGGGAGACGTTGCCGTTGATCACCACGACCGCGTCCGTGCATCCGCCTGCGGCCAGACCTTCGACGGCTACCGCGACCACTGCCCTTCCGAGGATCCGCAGCGTCGGTTTCGGCTTGGTGCCCCCGAAGCGCCGGCCCAACCCAGCGGCCACGACGACCGCCACCACTGGTTCAGACACGACTCGCAGTATAGGCGGGCGCGCGACCCGCCCGACCCGATGACGTGGATCAGGCCTTGGCCGCCCTGCGCACCACCTCGGCGGCGAGTTCGGCGTCCAGCACGGCCACATCGATCACCCCCGAGCGGAGCGCTGCGAGCACCCCGCGAACCTTCGCAATGCCGCCGGCCAGCCCGACCACGGTGGGGATCCGCTGCAGGTCGTTGAAGTCGACGCCGATCACCCGGGTCGAGGTCGGCCCGGTCAGCGGGACTCCGTCGTCGTCGAAGAACCGCCCGCAGAAGTCCCCGGCGGGGTTCTCCTGCCGCACCACGTCGCGCTCCTCGGACGTGAGCCGCATCGCCGCGAGCAGGCGCTCACTGCTGCCTCCCGAGACCCCGACCGAGCCGATTCCGGCCCAGGCCGTGTCCACGGTGGTGGCCGACTCCAGGGCGCCGCGGATCGAGGACTCGCGCAGGATGGCGGCGCGGGTCTCCGGGGACTCGGTGATCGCCGGCGCATCGATCCGGCGGGCCCGGACGCCGAGCTTCTGCGCGAGCGTGTACAGCGAGGTCGTCCCCGACGGCGCGGTCTCGAGCGCGGAGGACCCACCGACCAGGGGCAGCAGCTCGAGATCGGTCGGTGCGGCCTGGGGCTCGACCACCTCGACGAGTCGCGCGATGGTGGATCCCCAGCTCAGGCCGACCCGGCGCATCGACCAGAGCCGGTCGGCGAAGAGCTGCGCACCCAGCTTCGCCACCACCTCGGTCGGGCCCAGTTCGCCTGCGCCGGTGCCCACCCACGCCCCGGCGAGCCCGAAGGTCCGCTCCAGCCGCGCCTCGAGGTGTGCCGACCGGTCGACCTCGAGCCGGGGGTCGTGGATCAGGATCCGCACGACGCCGGCGTCCCTGGCGGCGGCCAGGGTGCGGGACACTGCGGACTCCGAGATCCCGAGGGCGCGCGCGACATTCCGCTGCGAACGTCCTTCTTCGTAGTACATCCGGGCGGCAGCGACCAACACGTCGAGCGACCGCGTGGACGGCATTGCCCTCACGCCCCTTTCGTCGGACCGGCCTGCGCAGCCTACTAGGCGAGCAACAGCACGGGATCCTGGAGGAAGGTCTGCATGAGGTCGAGCGCACGGGCCGCGTCGGCGCCGTCGGCAGCCCGGTGATCCACGGTGAGGCCCGCCTCGCACGCGATCTGCACGGTCAGCTCCCCGTCCGCGTCCACGGCCGGTCGGCGACCGACCCTGCCCAGCGACAGCGCGGTGGCCTGCGGCGGCGTGAGCAGCGCGTTGAAGCGGTCGACACCCATCCCGCCGAGGTTGGACACGGTGCCCGTGCCGCCCGCGAACAGGTTCGGGTCGATCTGGCCACCCTTGATCGTTTCGGCGAGGTCGCGCACGGCCCGATCGAGCTGCCGCAGCGTGATCCGGTCAGGGTCGGCGATCACCGGCGCGAGCAGGCCCTGCGGGGTGTCCACGGCCAGCGAGATGCCCACGTGCTCGTTGCCCTGCACCCCGGTGCCGACCCAGTACCCGTTCAGCTGCGGCATCTCCCTCAGCACCAGCGCGTACGCGCGGACCAGGATGGACGTCCAGCTGACCCCCTTCAGGGAGGTCTCGCGGGCCCTGGCGAGCCGGGCGAGGTCGAGCACCCGGAAGACCGTGAACTGGGGGATCACGGCGCTGGCGTTCATCACGTTCGCCGTCGCCACCCGCATCCGGCGGATCTTGTCGTCGCCGAGAAGCTCGCCGGTCTGCGCCGGCACCGGAGCGGCCGGCACCGCGGCTGGCGTGGCCACGGCGGCGGGCGCGACCCGTGCCGGTGCCGCAGCGGCCTTCGCGGCCCGGTCGCGGCGGGTGATCG
>PHEV01000167.1 GCA_002843035.1 Actinobacteria bacterium HGW-Actinobacteria-5
CCCGAGGAGCGAGGCCAGGTCAGCGGCATGCACGTGGACGCCGCCCTCGCGAGCCTCCGCCACCAGCGGTGGTACAACGTAGTTCGCGAAGGCGTCGGCACCGACGGCCTGCAACACCCACGATTGCAGTGGTCCGCGGCCACCCGATGCTCCGGTCTCACCCAGCACCCGGACCACGGCGGCCACCAGGTCGGCGTGCTCCGGCCCGTCGCTGCGCAGTCGCGCGGCCAGCACCTCCTCGGTGTCGCTGTCGGCGAGCATGCGGCGCAGCACCTCGTCGCAGCGGGCGTGCGCGGCCAGCTTCGCCAGCACCGCGTCGAAGAACGGAGTGCCGAGCGCCCTCGCCAGGGTCGGCAGGTCGACCGACGCGAGGTCCGCACGCTCCAGGGCCAGCAGGGCCTTCAGGTCGCCGAGCGAGCGGATCCGCAGCGCCGGCAACCCGGAGCCGCCGTTGACCAGCTGGTCGGCCAGCGGCAGGTACGCCGCGCTCGCCGGGGCAGAGGACGGCCGGTCCGGGTCGAGGTCCAGGTCGAGTGCGGCACCGTTCGTGGAGAAGGGACGGACCAGCAGGCCGATCCCCGAGGTCCAGCTGGGCGCCGACGCCACGAACGTCGACACCGGGACGTCACGGGCCAACCCGATCGGCAGGTAGGCCAGGAGCGTCTGGATCGCGTCCACGCCCTGGTCCTGGTCGTGCGCGCCGACCAGGTAGGGCCGGTCCTCGTTCAGGCACTGCAGGAGCCGGGCCAACTCGGCCACGTCGTCGGGGTCGCGCTGGACCCGCGGACGCCGCACCGGGGTCAGGCTGAGCGCAGCCAGGTCGGCGGGGTGCTCGGCGAGTTCCTCCACCACCAGCACCGCGGCGTCGGCGAGCGCCCACAGGTCCCACGGCGACAGTCCCTGGCCCGCCCGGATGGCGTGCACCTGGTACTGGCCCGGTCGCCGGCTCGCGATCGAGTACGTCTTCGCCACCAGCAGGGCTCCGGAGGGGTCCGGCCGGTACTCCAGACACACCGGCGGGACCGTGCCCGCGGGCAGGGTGGCGTCGTCGGAGAGGTAGCGGGCAGCGGCGCCGAGCCCGGCGAAACTGTCCCGCGGCGGCAGGTCCCAGCCCGGGGACGCGGCCACGGGCCCCATCCCGCTGACGCCGAGCAGGTTGGACGGTGACCACGCAAGGACCAGTTGCTCGGCTGCGACCTCAGTCGGCATCGCGGTCTCCCACGATCCGCAACGCCCACAGGATCGCGAGCAGCGGCTCGGTGACGTTCAGCGGGCGCGCGGTCGCGAACCGGCCCTCCGCGTCCGGGGAGCACCCCATCGCCGACACCGCGTGAACCGACCTGACGTCGGTGAGGTTGAACACGGCCTCGACTATGCCGCGTGCGCCGTAGCTTGTCAGCAGGTCGTAGGGAAGGTCGCCCTGCGCGTCCAGCTTCTGCTGCATCCCGGAGTACAGGCCGCGGTCGAGCGGGAGGGAGTTGAAGGCCCTGGCACCCGAGGTTCGGGTCGCCAGCAGGCCACTCAGTTCGTCCGCCTTCGCGAGCACGAGCGCCACCGGCAGGTCGCGGGCGGGGTGGCGTCCCTGGTAGCGCGGATGGGCGCGCAGCACCCGCTCGAGGTTCGTCACCACCTGGTGCATCTGCCGGGGCCCGGTGGCCTCCATGCCGGTCAGCGGGTAGCCCGCCGGCAGGTCGGTGAGCGCCTTCGGGGTGACGAACACGATCGCCGCGTCGAGCGCGTGCAGGAACGGGTTGTGCTGGGCGAGTACCTGGGTGCTCTGCTGGTTCTCCCCGGACGCGTCGAAGAACAGCAGGTTCGCCCGCTCCTCTCCTGCGACCAGCCGCACCACCAGCGGACGCGTGGTCGCCTCACCGCTCAGCGGCTGCGTCGCGGCCGGCGCCAGCCCCTGCTCCAGGGCCCTGGCCATGTTCTTGTTGTAGTAGTCCTGCGACTCGTCGTCGGCCAGCGTGCAGTGGATGCCCAGGCCGGACAGCCGGGCGTGGTCCACGACCTCAGAGACCAGGCGGCCGAGGTAGGTGGTCTTCGTGGTCTGCGGGGAACCGATCAGGCCGATCACGATCGTGCGGGTCTCGGCGAAGTCCTCCGGCAGCTGGTGGCCCTTCGGGCAGTACCAGTTGGCGCCCAGCTCGAGCCGCTGCCGCGCGTTGGCCACCCGCCGGTTGTGCAGCCACTGCTGGGCCGCAGCGGGCAACCGGGGGATCAGGTCGTCGACCGGGAGCGGGTTGCGCTGGGCGAGGACGGTGCCGGCACGATCCCTCAGGACGAACGCGCGGGAGTCGTGGAACTCCGCGCACATGGGGCACAGGATCATTGCCAGTGCCTCGTCAGCACCAGTGACCAGAAGCACAGCATCACGAACATGAAGATGAGCAGCGCGGAGGCACGGCCGCGGTAGCGGTTCCAGCGGGCGACTCTGGCCTGCCTCTCGCGCGCGGTCTGCTGCAGGGCGCGGAACTCGTGATTCACACGACCACCCCGATCAGCCACAGCAGCAGCACGGCGACGAACAGCGCCACGACGGCGCCGCCGAGGTAGGCGGTGGCGCGCACCAGGGCCGGCACGTGCTTGTCGCCGAACGGCCCGTCGGGCCCCGCGTAGCGCAGTGCGGTCCGCCACCAGGGTTCGGCCACAGCGAAGTCGGCGGGGTCGAGCACCACCGTGACCGGCATCTCGGGGATGACCGCGGTGGCGTGCTCGGACAGCTGCTGTCGCAGTTCGGTCGCAGAGGGGCGCAGCTCCGGTGCCCAGGCCAGCGCCCTGCGCACTGCCTCGCGCAGTGCCGGGTCCGGGATGCAGCCGAGATCGAGCACCTTCTGCGGGCCGCCGGGCGCATCACCGAGCGCGGCCAGGGCCACCGGGTCGAAGCGCCCCTCGCAGTAGGGGTGGTAGTCGGGTCGGAACAACCAGACCACGGTGAGCCCCCAGCTGAAGAGGTCGGAGGGCGGTCCGACCCTGCGCCCGGGTCGGGGCAGCACCTGCTCGGGGCTGGCGAAGCTGGCCGTGGTCAGCATCGGCAGCGACGTGCTCGCGTCGGCGTCGCGGGACGACTCGAAGTCGATCAGCCAGGTGCGGGTGGGGGTGACGATCACGTTGCTCGGCTTGATGTCGAGATGGGCCTCGCCAGAGGTGTGCAGCTGTGCGATCTCGGCCAGCAGGTAGTCGGCGTACAGGCGCTTGAGCTCGACACCGGTGGACGCGTCCAGCCGGTTCATCGGCACGCCCTGGATGAACCGCCGGGCCACCCAGCGGTACGTGGCGTCCTCGCCGGCGGAGTGGAACAGGTCCTCGGCGCGCGCCCAGGTCTTCTCCTCCGCGAGGCAGTTCTCCGCGATCGGCCCGAGGGTTCGACGGTCGGCACCGATGAACCGGGCCACCTTCACCGTGAGGAGCACCGGATCGCTGTTCGGCTGACGGCCCGGCGCGACGCCGAAGAACGGGAGAGGCTTGGCGGACTCGGCCAGCGTGATGTGCCCGGGACGGAGCCGGCGCTTGATCGAGATCCCGTCGAGCCGTCGCGGGTCGCTCTCGAGCAGCTCGTACCCGATCTCCGGGCGGCTGTCGGTCGCGAGGACGGTCTGCTCGGTCATGTCGACCCCAATCTACGGTCCCCTCCAAGCCCACCGGCTCCGGGTAACCCCCGGTCCAGCCCGGGCTCTTCGGTCGGAGGCGCTCAATCGGTGGTAGTCACCTGGATGCCGGCGGCCCTCCAGGTGCCGAACCCGACCCGCTTCATCGCGACGAAGGCGGCGACGTAGGCGGCTTTCGCTCCGAAGTAGCAGACCCGGTCGTAATCGCGTCCCTCGCCCTCGAACAGCTGGTCGGCAGCGGCGCTGCCGCAGGTGAAGTCCTCCCGCCAGTCTCCCGGGTCGGTGACGAAGAACTCGGTGTGCAGGGCCTCGGCGCGTCCCTTCGCATCGAACAGCTTCTCGACCAGGGACTTGTCGCCCTCGAGCGCCGCGAGGAAGGCCTGCTTCGCCGTGGCCTTCTCGGTGATCCGCTTGACCACCTCTCCTCGAGCCCTGCTGCCGTCCCAGGTGAAGTCGGCGACCACGTCGAGGGTGCCGCAGCAGCCGTCTTCGTCCTTCTGGTAGGTGTTGGCCAGGGAGAGCCGGACGCCGCCGGGCACCGGTGCGAGGGCGGCGACACCCTGCCTGCCGTTGCCGACGACACTGGACACGTCGATCTCGCCGAGCACCTGCGGTCCGGAGCGGTAGAAGACCACGTGCGGTGGCCAGGCGACCCCGCCGCGGTCGCAGTCCATGACGAGAGCCGCGTACGGTGCGCCGTCCTCGCCGGCCCAGGCTCGGAATGAAAGGCGCTGCCACGCCGCGTTGGGGTACAGCGCGATCCGCGAGCCCCCGTCGTGCGGGTCCTTCGCCCGGAGTTCGCCGTTGGTCAGGGTTCCCGCGGGGTGCTTGCACAGTCGCGGCACCGGGGCGGTGAGCATCTGGCCCGCGGTGATCGGAGCCGCGACGCTCGGCGTGGGCGTGGGCGTGGCCCCCACGGGTGCGCTCGTCGCGGCTGACGGCGTCGGCGGGGTACCGGTACAGCCGGCCAGGGCGAGCGCGAGGACGAACGCAGCACAGGCGGCGCGGACGGACCTGGACACGCTGCTGAGCGTAGTCCGGACCGGGCGCGCCGCCCAGCTGTTCCGGGTCTAGCGGTGCTTGTGGTGGCCGTGCTTCAGGCTCTGCTTGGCCATCCACTGCCAGATGTGCTGGCCCTTGTCCGTGGTCGGGGCATTGCGGGCGACGTAGATCCACGACCAGTGCGTGGGGTAGGTCACGCCGGCCCAGGTGACGTCGTCGTAGGCCGAGAGCAGCGAGCCGGGCACCGTGTCCGCAATGTGCTGGCCGTTGGACAGGAAGGGCACCGTGTCGTCGGACTTCGCCTGGACCACCCAGGTGGGTGTCTTCACGGAGGCGAGTTCGGCGTCGGTGAGCATCGTGGCGCCCCCGAAGGTGACCACCGGGCAGATCGGCACCTCGGCGGCGAAGAACCCGGGGTTGTCGACGACGAGGCGCGGGGTCATGTAGCCACCGTTCGACGCACCGACGACGTAGATGCGGCTGGTGTCGATGTGGTGCTTCTTCACGACGGCGTCGATCAGGGTCTTGAGCTTGGCCGAGTAGCCCATCGCCGGGTCGTTCAGCCAGTAGTCCGTGGCCTGCGGGGCGAGCACGTAGGCGCCACCGAAGATGGACTGCGCCTTCGGGGTGGCGAAGCCCAGTGCCCCGCGATTGGCGATCAGTGGCAGGTCATTGTCCTGCGCCTGCGCCCAGCCGCCCTCGCCGCCACCGTGCAGCCACACGATCAGCGGACGCTTGCCCCACCCGCGCGGGGTGTACAGCCGGTAGTTCAGGCCCGCGGCGGAGCCGTAGCCGAATGCGTCCACCTCGGGATCGACGACGTGGCCCTGGGTGAAGGAGGAGAACGTGACCGAGGCACCGTTGCGGAGCTGGATCGGCTGGTTCTGGGTCACCGTGTAGGTCAGGTCCAGCATGACGTTGCGGCCCATGGCGTCCATTCCGGTGCCCCAGGCGAAGGTGGAGGCGCCGGCGACGTTGTAGCCGTGCTCCAGTTCGATCACGATCCGGCCCCGCCGGTCGAGGTGGACACCGGTGACCGTCCGGTCGGCATCGAAGGTGCCGTAGACCGGCTCGGCGCCCGGCAGGGGATTGGTGCCCTTCGCATGCACGCTGAAGGTGCCTTTCGAGAGGCTGGACGCCCGCACCGGCAAGCGCCCGGTGTCGAGGGTGAGCGATACGACCTGCTGGCCGCTGTCCAGCACGCTCGCGTTGAGGGTGAAGGGGACGGAGTCCTGCGGTGTGGACGGATGCCGCTTCGCCTCAGCCTGTGGGGCGGAGAGTGCCAGCAGTGAGAGCGCTGTCACCGCGATGGTGACGAAGATGCGCAGCTTCTTCATCGAAGCTCCTTCGGGAGGGGTTGAGGGGTGTCGCGTGATGGGTCGGCAGCATCACCACCCATCGCGTTGATCCAAGAACCTAGCGTCGCTCGGGATTCAGGTCAACGGTTCGGGCCCGGGCGCCGAGTGCCGTCCGGCCTCTGGCTGCGCCCGGGAGATATGTGTGGTGGCGGCACGCCCAGGCAGGGAGAGAAATGCAGGAATCCGGCCCGCCGGGCGGGTGTCACCCGCACGTGTGTCACCCGCAAGAATGACACATTTGAGCTAGTCAGCTCGCTGAAGGTCACCCGTAAGAATGACTTTCGTACCATTTTCCCCGAATGATTGTACAAATCGGAAATTGTGTGAGTAATCTCAGTTCTGGAACAGCGGGAA
>PHEV01000168.1 GCA_002843035.1 Actinobacteria bacterium HGW-Actinobacteria-5
CGCCACAGGTGCAGGAGCACGGCAAGGACGACGAGCAGCACCGTCGCGGCGAGCCCGGTGAGGATCCAGGGCCAACTCGAACGCACCTTCGTTCCGGGCGCGACCGGCCCCGGGGAGTCGCTGGATGCGCTGCGGGCGCTCGGGCCGTCGGTGGTCCGGGCCTTGCGCGCGCTGGAGTAGGGGACGCTGGCGCGCACCGGGCCGCGGAGCTCGCTGTCGGCGAAGTCGATCGCCTGGCCGCCGGCGGCCCAGCTGTCGGGGGCGATCTCCAGCGGCGTCTGGACCAGGCCCAGGCTGCGCTGCACCGACTGCAGGGCCTCGGCGAACTCCCTGGCGCTGGCCTGGCGGGCCTGCGGGTTGCGCTGCAGGGCCGTCGCGAGCACGGTCTCCAGCTCGTGGGGCACGTCGCGGCGTCCGGTGGGGGTGTAGACGGCGCGCCCGATCCGGCGCTTCAGGTGCTCGGCGGTGTTCTGGCCGGCGCCGTCGCGCTCGAAGGGGCTGCGCCCGGTCAGCAGTGAGTAGACGGTGGCCCCCAGCGCCCAGACCTCGGAGGCGACGTTGCCGGCGGTGTGCTCGCCGGTCACCTCGGGCGCGCTCCACGGCACGGACATGGCGGACAGGCGCTCGGCCCTGTCCCCGGTGAGGGAGGCGGCGATGCCGAAGTCGGCCAGCACGGGCGCACCGAACTCGGTGATCAGGATGTTGGACGGCTTCACGTCGCGGTGCACCAGGCCGGCGCGGTGGGCGGTCTCCAGCGCGCTGGCGATCTTGATTCCGACCTGCAGCACCTCGGGTACAGGGAGGCGTTCGCTGCGGTAGCGCTCCCCGTAGGAGGCGGGGCAGTACTCCATCACGATGTAGGGACGCCCATCCGCGGAGACGCTGGCCTGGTAGACGGTGAGGATCGAGGGGTGTGCGCTGAGCCGGGCGAGCACGTCGGCCTCGGCGTTGAACATGCGGCGCACATCGGCGCCCTGCAGGCCCGCAGGGAGCACCTTCACCGCGACCTGGCGGCGCGGCAGGTCCTGCTCGTAGAGGTAGACGTCGGCGAAGCCGCCTGACCCCAGTGGTCGCAGGTAGGAGAACCCGGACAGTACTGGGGCGGTCGTCGGCAGACGAGGCGGCAAGGCTCCCCCGGAAGAAGCTCAGCGGTGCTGGTACAGGGACGGCCGAACCAGTCCGTCCGCCGAGCCGGCTTTCCCCGCTGACTGAGGGTACCGCACGCTCGAGCGCGCTCACCCGGGTGCCGTCAAGGCCACGCCGACAATCTGGCGACGCACCGCCGAACTCGGGGCTGGCGAGCCTCACCAGGCCCACCGATGGCCACCGTTCTCGCCGAGGGCTCGGCCCCTGGGCGGGGCCTTCGGCACCAAGGCTGGCCCTCGGCGGCAGATGTGGGGGCGTACGAACAGGACGCTGGCCTGCGGCGGATCAGCTGTTGAGGGAAGACTCGGCGACGTCGTGCTCCGTCATCGTCCGGCAAGGGCGTACGCCGCAGCAAGGGCATCCACCAGCACGAAGGCCCACATCGCTGCCACCCAAACCAGTGTGCTTCGGAGGCGCGCCAACCCCTTGGCGTGAGGAGCCCCGGGCACGCCCTCGCGGAGGACCATCGGAGGCACGACGCCCATTGCTTCGATCTGCTCGAGAAGAACCCGGTCGCAGCTGGCATGGGCTGTGAGCGACAGCCCCGGGACCTGCCACATCTTGGAATCAGCCTCAATGAGTCGCTGCATTGAGAGCTCGTAGACGCGCCGGAGAGCCTCCGGCTCGTCGACCCAATCCCCCAACGACAATCTGGTGTTCGGCATGTCATGCCTTCCCAAAGCGGAACTCGACCACGTCGCCGTCGGCCATCACGTAGTCCTTGCCCTCCAGGCGCACCTTGCCTGCGGCCTTGGCCGCGTTCATCGATCCGGCGGCGATCAGGTCGTCGTAGCTGACGATCTCCGCCTTGATGAAGCCCTTCTGGAAGTCGGTGTGGATCACGCCGGCGGCCTCCGGGGCGGTCGCGCCCTTGCGGATCGTCCACGCGCGCGACTCCTTCGGGCCGGCGGTGAGGTAACTCTGCAGGCCGAGGGTCTCGTAGCCGACGCGGGCGAGGGTGTCCAGACCGGGTTCGGCGATGCCCATCTCGACCAGGAACTCGCGAGCCTCCTCCGGCTCCATCTCGACCAGCTCGGACTCGATCTTGGCGTCCAGGAAGATCGCCTCGGCCGGCGCGACGATCGCCTTCATGGCTTCGATCAGGTCGGTGTCGGCGAGCTCGTCGGAGTCGCAGTTGAACACGTACAGGTAGGGCTTGGCTGTGAGCAGGAACAGCTCACGCAGCGGCGCGAGGTCGAGCCCGGCCGCATGGACGCCGACGCCGCCGTCCAGCACCTTCTGCGCCTCGCGGGCCGCGTCCAGTTCGCTCTGGCGCTCCTTCTTGAACCGGGCCTCCTTCTCCAGCCGCGGCAGCGCCTTTTCCAGGGTCTGCAAGTCGGCCAGGATCAGTTCGGTCCGGATCGTCTCGATGTCGCTGCCGGGATTCACCGCACCGTCCACGTGGGTGACGTCGGGGTCGCGGAAGACCCGGGTGACCTGGCAGATCGCGTCCGCCTCACGGATGTTGGCCAGGAACGCGTTTCCCATGCCCTCACCCTGCGAGGCGCCCTTCACGATGCCGGCGATGTCGACGAAGCTCACCGTGGCCGGCACGATCCGCTCGGAGTTGAACATCTCCGAGAGCACCGCAAGCCGGTCGTCCGGCACGCCCACCACCCCCACGTTGGGCTCGATCGTCGCGAACGGGTAGTTCGCCGCGAGGACGTCGTTGCGGGTGAGTGCGTTGAACAGGGTGGACTTGCCCGCGTTGGGCAGCCCGACGATGCCGATGGTGAGAGCCACGTCGGCCAAGCCTACGGCAGGCGCGGCGGGTTCCCCCACCACGGCGAAGTGCGGAGCCAGGCACCCCGATTCGCTCCTTCGTGCCCCGCTGCGAGAGGGTGGGAGGCATGGAACTGTCCACAGTCATCTTCGACATCGGCGGAGTCGTCCTGAACTGGGTGCCGGAACGCGCGTACGAGCAGGTGATGCCTGCGGACGAGGTGCCGGGATTCATGAAGCGGATCGGCTTCGATGGATGGAACCGCGCCAACGACGCGCTCGCCAGCATCGAGGGGTCAGAGGACGAGCTCGTCGCCCGCTTCCCCGCCGACGCGGACCGGATCCGCGGCTACCGGCAGCACTTCCTGCGCACGGTCACCGAGATGGTCCCCGGGACGCCCGCTGTGATCGCGGAGCTCGGTCAGGCCGGGGTCCGGCTGGGCGCGCTCACGAACTGGGCCGCCGACATGTTCGCGCTGGCCCGGCCCCGGTTCGGGGTCTTCACGCGGTTCGGCGACATTGTGGTCTCGGGGACAGAAGGCGTCGTGAAGCCCGACCCCGAGATCTACCGGCTCGCCTGCGAGCGCCTCGGGATCCACCCCGGCGAGGCCGTGTTCATCGATGATTCGCCCGCCAATGTGCACGCCGCCGACGAGTTCGGCCTGCACGGACTCCACTTCACCTCCGCGGCCCAGCTGCGCGAGGATCTGGTCGGGCTCGGCCTGCTCGCAGACCGCGCCCGGGTCACCGAGCCGATCTTCCACTGGACGCTGCGCAGCAGGTGGGCCGAAGCCACCGCGTCCGGCGGCTTCCCCTGGTCGACCCGCGACGCCGACTACAACGCCGAAGGCTTCGTCCACTGCTCGTTCGCCGACCAGGTGGACGGGACTCGCCGCCGGTTCTACGGCGACGTACCGAACGCGAAGCTGGTGCTGCTCAAGCTCGATCCCGACCCCGACCTGCCGATCGTTGTCGAGGACGGCTACCCGCACCTGTTCGCGCCGCTCCCGCTGGACCGCGTCGCCGCGGTCCAGCGTCCCTGACCCGACTCCACCCTCACCACGGCTACCGGCGGTGCGGCAGGCCTCAGCTGTCCGCGCCGACGAAGAAGGCCTCCAGCGCGGCGCCGAGCCAGCGCGGGTCGTCCACCCCGCACAGCTCGCGGGCCGAGTGCATGCTGAGTAGCGGGATACCCACGTCGACGCTCTGAATGCCGAGCCGGGTGGCGGTGAGCGGCCCGATGGTGGACCCGCAGGGCACCGCGTTGTTCGACACGAACGGCTGGGTCGGCACGCCCGCGGCCCGGCAGATCCGCAACCAGCGGGCGGCCGAGGGCCCCTCGGTGGTGTAGCGCTGGTTCGCGTTCACCTTCAGCAGCGGCCCGGCGTTCACGCTCGGGCGGTGATCCGGGTCGTGCAGCTGCGGGTAGTTCGGGTGGATCGCGTGGCCGGCGTCCGCGGAGATCACGAAGGACGCCGCCAGCGCACGCTCGTACCCGTCCGCACCCCAGCCGAGGCTGTCCGCGATGCGCTTCAGCACGCTCTCCAGGAACGGTCCGGACGCGCCGCTGCGCGTGGAGCTGCCTATCTCCTCGTGGTCGAAGCAGGCCAGCACCTGCACCTGGCCGGACGGCTCCGCCGCGGCGAGCGCGACCACACCGGCATGCACGCTGGAGAGGTTGTCGAGCCGTGCGGACGCGAGGAACTCCCCGGTCACTCCGATGATCGCCGGCGGCTCGGTGACCGCGGCGAACAGGTCGTGGCCGTCGATCTCGTCGCGGTGCAGTCCCACGCTGCCGGCCACCGCCGAGAGCAGGTCGAGCGACGCGGTGCCGAACACCGGCTTCAGGTTCACCTGCTTGTCCAGATGCAGGCTCTCGTTGACGCTGCGGTCGAGGTGCGGCGCCACCTGGGGGATCCGCAGCCACGCCGGGGTGGAGACCAGGTGCACCTCGCCGGAGCGGGCGACCACCCGTCCGGCGAGCCCGAACTCGCGATCGAGCCAGGAGTTCAGCAGCGGCCCGCCGTAGATCTCCATGCCGGCCTGCGACCACCCGTAGGCGAACGCGGACGGCTCGGGCTTCAGCTTGAAACCGGGCGAGTCCGTATGCGCGCCCACGATCCGGAAGCCGACCGGGCCGGACGCGTCCTGCGGCGCCCGCCAGGCGATCACCGCCCCGTCCCGGACCACGTAGTGGGCACCGCCGGGCTGCCACGGATCGGTCTCGGCCTGCGCGGTGAAGCCGGCGCGGTCCAGCCGGCGCACCACCTCTGCGGCGGCGTGGTAGCTGGACGGGGAGGCGGAGACGAAGGCGGCCAGGTCCTCTGCGTGTGCGATCTCGGGCATGCGCCCCAGTCTGCACCCGGTCACCGACAGGGCGGCATCCGGGTCAGTGCGGTGTCCGGCTGGCGGTCGCCCGTCCGGACAGGTAGGCGACCAGGTCGGGACGCTTCACCTCGAAGGTGTGCGCACCGCTGATCCCCAGCCACCGGGCGTTGGACGGTCGCCCGGAGCGGAAGATCCCGCCGCGCGCCTCGATCAGGAGGTCGCGGCGCACCTTGTCGACGCGGGTGATGGCCGCGAGTCTCACGGACGCCCGGTTGAGCGGCACATGGCAGTGCACCTGCTCGGCGTCGACGGTCAGGGCGGGACGCGTCCCCATCCGCGCGAGCACGAGATTGCCCGACGCCATGAACACGCAGGACGCGGCCAGGACCAGCCCGAGGAGCAGCCCGGCCACCGAGCCGATCGCCTGGGCCGTGAGCCACACCGCGAAGCCCGCGACGACAAGCCACCCCACACCCTTCGCCCACAGCAGCCAGCGCGCCGACTCCGCGATCCGGGTGCCGACGACGCCCTCACCGAGCTCGGGGAACTCGACCATCCCGGTCGGCAGCGCCCCTGCGGGCTTGTCGTCGTCCATGCGGCGAGTCTGCCCCTGATGGCTCGGCGCCCGCCACTCGTGCGGACTTCGCCCTTCCCGATCGCGGATGCGCCCATGGCGCCCGGCACTCCGGATCACCACGGACGGCCGGACCGGATTGGGGACGGTTCCGAACTCGGTCCACCCAGGCTCGACCAACCGGTACACGGACGCGGACCGAGTCGGGGACGGTTCCGAACTCGGTCCACCCCGCGCGAGCCTGCGGGGCACTGTCAGTGCGGCCCGGCAAGATCGTGGGCATGGAGTTCCTGGCATGGCTGGTGGTGGGCGTCGTCCTGGGTGGCGGCGCGGTCTGGCTGGTGCTGCGCGCACAAGCGGGCACCCGGCAGTCCGAGCACACGGCGGACGCGGCACAGGCCCGCGCCGACGCCGCGTCTGCCCGCGCCGAGGCCGCGCAGGCGCGCACCGATGCCGCGCACGTCCAGCTCTCCGTCGCGGTCGCGCAGAATGACGCTGCCGACGCGCGCACCGAACGCGCCCAGGCGATGGCCGAACTCGCGTCCGCCCGTGCCGATGCCGCCGGGGCCGTCGCCGAGCGCGACGCCGCGGTGAAGCGTGCCGAGGAGATCGCCGCCGACCGCGAGCAGCTGCTCGCCCAGTTCAGGGCGCTCTCGGCCGAGACGGTCGAACGCCAGACCCGCCAGCTGGACGAGTCGGCGCAGGCCCGCCAGAAGGCCACCGACCAGCTGCTCACGCCGGTACGCGAGAGCCTGCAGCGGTTCAACGACCGGCTCACCGAGGTGGAGAAGGAACGGGTCGCGATGTCGGTCGACCTGCGCAACCAGGTGAGCGAGGTGCGACTCACCGGCGAGAACCTGCGCCGGGAGACCTCCGCTCTGGTCACGGCGCTGCGCAAGCCGCAGGTGCGGGGCGCCTGGGGCGAGCTGCAGCTGAAGCGCGTGGTCGAGTTGGCCGGTCTGCGCGAGCACTGCGACTTCGTGCTGCAGGAGACCACCCAGACCACCGCGGGGGCGACGATCCGTCCCGACCTGAAGGTGACGCTCACCGAGGGCCGCTTCATCTACGTCGACTCCAAGGTGCCGCTGAGCGCGTTCCTCGACGCCCACGAGACCGACGACGACGCCGAACGCGACCGGCTGCTCGGCCAGTTCGCGAAGAACGTGCAGAGCCACGTCGACCAGCTCTCCCGCAAGGACTACTACAAGGCCGACGGGGGTGGCACCCCGGAGTTCGTGGTGCTGTTCCTGGCGAGCGAGGCGCTCGCGTTCGAGGCGTTCAACCGCATGCCGAGGCTGCTGGAGGATGCCGCGGAGAAGGCCGTGGTGATCGCCACCCCGAGTTCGCTGATCGCGATGCTGAAGACGATCGCCTACTCCTGGCGGCAGGCGGCGCTGGCCGAGTCCGCGCAGGAGGTGTTCGGCCTGGGTCGCGAGCTGTACGACCGGCTCGGCACCCTGGGCAAGCACTTCGACAAGGTCGGACGCTCCCTCACCTCAGCCGTGAGCGCGTACAACGAGGCCGTCGGCTCGATCGAGGGCCGGGTGTTCCCCACAGCGCGCAAACTGCGCGACCTGAAGGTGATCGAGAAGGAACTGGCCCCGGTGAACGCCTCCGAGGCCGCAGTGCGCCCGCTGACCAGCGCGGAACTCGTCGAGGACGCCGCCGGCGTCGCCCCAATGATCGGCCGCTCCCGCTCCGCCGACGATCTGTTCGTCCGCCCCCAGCCGGAACTCGACGACCTGCTCAGTACCGAGACGCCAACCTCCGCTCGGTCGGACGCCCAGACCGCCTGACCGCCGCTGCTTGGGGCGATCAAGCCCCTTGACCGGCCCCCTGTGGCGGGGGGATCAGCCCAGGACGCGGCCGGTGGCCGGGGGCCGACACCGGCAGCGGCTGGCGACCGCCGACCCGGCGCGGTGCCAGAATGAGCCGGTGACGATCGATGCCCGGGCAGTGGATGAGGCCGCGCAAAGGCTGGCCGGTGTCATCATCCGGAGCCCGCTGCAGTTCAACGACCGGCTCAGCGCCGCGACCGGGGCCTCGGTCTGGCTGAAGCGCGAGGACCTGCAGCCGGTGCGCTCC
>PHEV01000169.1 GCA_002843035.1 Actinobacteria bacterium HGW-Actinobacteria-5
CACCCGTTCACCAACGCGAAGTCCGGTGGCCCCTACCGCGACCACTGGCAGCGCCACCACCTCGTCGAGAACCACATGGACTCCGAGAACTACGACGCCCGCCATCCCGGTGCCCTGTACGGCGAGTACGGCACGTCGGCGCTGCACTTCCGGCTCGCCTTCCGACACCGGAGCGACGCGCCGTACAACGGGCGCGACGATGCCCCCGCCTACGACTACTGGAGCGGCTTCCCCGCCTACGACAACGGCGACGGGCCGACGGCGACGGCGAACCGGCACACCTTCTTCGATCTCGACACGGGCCCCCTGCCCGACCACTTGGTCGAAGGGCTGCTGACTGCCATGCACGACGTGTACGGAGCGGACGGACCGCACATCCTGTTGCAGGACCCCGCCTATTCGGCGAACGACCCGGGCACCAACCAGCCGGACGGGCGTCCGAACGACGCGGCGATGGGTCAGATGTGGGAGATCGTCTACCGGTACCTGAAGCTGACCGGCAGCGACGCGATCAGCCTGCGCCTGCCGCCGCCGCCCTCGGTGTTCACCGATCACTCGTTCCCTACCCCTCCCGGAGGCGGGGGCTCGGGGATCGATGACGATCCGGCCCGCGGCGCAGACGTCGACGACGACGACTCGTTCACCCTGCTGGACCTGCTGCTCGCCCTGTTCGCCTGGGCGGTCTATCTGGCCCAGGTCGTGATCTGGCTCGCGACCGTCCTGCCGGGCCTGATCCTCGACGTCGCCACCTTCCCGGCCCGCGAGGTCATCTACTGGGCCGTGATCGTGCCCGCGTGGAACCTCTACCTTCTGGCCCGCAGGGCGCTGGTGATGTCCGGCTTCGCGATGCCGAAGCCCGCCGAGGTGAGTCCAGGCCTGACCACGCTGGGCAGGGAGGGCAGCTACGACATCGCCTCGGCGCTGGACAACCCGCTGGGGCTGCCCACCACGCCGCCGCCGATCACCGAGCCGTCCGGACGCCTGCACGCCACCGACGCGCAGGGCCTCGACCACGCGTACCCGCGCGGCATCGTGCGGGACCTCCCTTCGGCGATCGGGCGGCCGGACCTCTCCGGCGCGCTCGGCCTGACCAGACCGCTGCGCTACCGGGCTGACGCCGCGGGCGAGGAGTTCAAGGCGTCGGAGTGGGTGGCGCCGTGGCGTTACCCGCTGACGAACCAGGCTGGTGACGGCGTTGCCCAGGAGGGGGCTGGGACCCATGCGGGCCCGTACCTGGTGGGCTCGAACTCGACCGTCCTGCTGTCCGGACTGGTCGGCGACGACGGGGCTCGGGCCGACCTGGAGAAGGCCGCGACGCCGGCCGACACCGAGAAGGTCCTGGACGTCCGGCTGCCCGCCGACCAGCACCTCGGCGGTCCCGTCGACTACGGCGTCTACCTCGTCGGACGGATGGCTGCTGAGCTGGGCCAGCCGGAGTTCGGCGTCCCTGACTTCAACCTGGACTCCGACCGGGGCTATGCCTGGCACACCTGGGACTGGGACCGCAGCGACCGGACCTGCGTCCCGGACATCGACCCGGTCGGGGCCGAGGACTACAGCTATCCGCTGCCGTGCACCTCACCGCAGTTCTTCCACGCCGACCACGACTTCCCCGCCCAGCCCGGGCGCTGGTACGTCGAGGCGCTCGACCTGAACGTGCACTACGTGCCCGGGCCGAACCCGGACCAGTGCATCCGGACGAGGCCGCACGAACCGAACACGGACCCGAAGTGGCGCGAGCGCGCCGACCACCAGGAAGGCTGATCATGCCCATCGACCATGACGAACAGCACCCCGTCCTGCCGGACAAGGGGGACCGCGAGCAGCGTGGCACCAACCCGCCCGGGTCGTTCGGCCACACCGATCCGCCCAGCGGCGATCTCGCCCCCGGCTGGCAGCCGAACAACGGGAACCGGGACGACGCGGAGGGTCTGATCAAGGAGATCGGACGCGAGCACCGGCCCCGCAGGGAGGACGTCTACCCCTACCTGATGATCCGTGCCTACAGCCCTGGCGACCGGGGAGCGCGGCCGACCTGGCCGGGCATCCCGTGCTGGGAGTCGCCGGACATTCTGCTCATCGACGCCGCCTACACGGGCCCGTTCACGACCTCCCAACTGGTCGTGAGTCCGACCGCAGGACGCCGGTACCGGGTGTTCGTGCGGGTCTGGAACCTCGGGCTGCTGCCCGCGATCGGCGTCCACGTCCGGGCGTGGTACGTGAACCCGGGGTTCTTCGGCGGTGACCCGAACAACCCGGCGTACCAGCCCGTCATGATCGGCGGGGCGATGGTGAACCTCGACGACCGCACGAGGCCGGGCGCGGCGCAGGTCGTCGAGCTGGACCAGACCTGGGACATCCCGGCCGGGCTGACCGGACACGAGTGCCTGATGGCCTCGGCGTCCTGCCCGCTCGACCAGTGGGGCGGGACCCTCGACGCCAACCACGACCGGCACGTGGGCCAGCGCAACCTGACGATCCTCGCCGGGACCGATGATGCCAAGCAGTTGCTGTTCACCCTGGGCGAGCTGGTCACCAGGACCGGGACGCTGGAACTGCGCCACGGCGGGGCGGCGGTCCTGCCGATGCTGCGCGGGGTGATCGGGCGGGCGAGGGGAGAGATCCGGACCGGCCGGTTGCGCGAACCACCGCTGAAGACGTTGCGTCAGGGCGTGACGATTGGCGACACGCAGCACCTGCTGACGATGTTCCGCACGGAGAAGGGCTGGCTCGTGGCCGACAGTGCGCGGCTGTGGAAGGTGGCGCTGGAGCTGGGCATCGTCAAGGACGACCCCGAACGGCACCCCTTCGCCACCCCGCTCGGCACGCGGCGCGTCATCGAGCGGATCGGCCTCGACCGGTTCCAGGGCTTCGGCGTCCTCATCGAGGGGCACCCCGGCGAGGCGCTGGTCGAGGGGATCGCCCGGCTGTGGCAGCTCGACGGGCTGGACGCGCGCGGGCTGGCCGTGGCGCTGGCCGGCGGCACCCGCTACGCCCACCTGTTGCGGTTCGCGCACACCGAACCCGAGCGCGAGGAGTCCGGCGGCTACTCGCTGGTGGTGCTCGCCCGCTGAGGGCTGGGGGACGCCTCCGAGGGCCCGGGGGCGTCCCGGACCAGGGACACCCGGGCGAGAGCGGGACCCGAGCTACGGCGCCGACCGCGTGCCCGCGCCCGCCGGGTCCCGCTCGGGGCTCGCCTGGAAGCCGTCCAGTTCGGTGGCGATCGCGCGCAGGATCGCCTCGGCGCGGGTGCGGTCGTCCGCGTTGCCGAAGAGCCCCGCGGTGAGGGTGAGCGTGTCGAGGTAGCCGCTCACCGCGACCTGGAAGTAGGGCTGATGCTTGATGGACCCGCACGCCCAGGCGTGGCTCGGGGTGGTGGCGCCGAAGGCCAGCCGGTCCGGATCGAGGCTGCCGAGGTTCGTCATGCACAGCAGCGGCCAGCTCAGCCGGCTGCGCACCAGGCGGAAGCCGATGCGCCTGCCGAAGGTGTAGGCGGCGTCCAGCTGAAGGGCGCCCTTCAGTCCGATGTCCTCGGCCTTGAGGGCGCGGGTCATCGCGCAGGTGCGGGCCAGGGTGGCCTCGAACGGCTCGCCGGGCGGCACAGCCAGATGGGTGGCGGTGGTCGAGGAACAGTTGGTCAGGGCGCGAGCGCGCGCGTCGCCCTCGTGGGAGCGGCGCAGGTCGACCATGATCGGCACGCCGATTCCGGCCGCGCCCGCTTCCCCGAGTTGCGCCGCGAGCACCCGGTAGTAGGCGGTCAGGACGGCGTCGTTGAGGGTCGCGCCGCGGGCACGGCAGCGCTCGCGGAGGGCTGCGACAGAGCCGGTCTCGAGGGCGGCGAGGAACGGCGCCGCCTCCTGCCCGGACATCGGCAGGGCTCGCGTCCCCCGGTTCACCGGAGCGGCGGAGAGCAGGCTGGCGAACCGGCTGCCGATGCCGTGACCGGCGGTGACCCAGTCCGAGGAACGATCGCCGTCCATCGCCTCGGGCCGGTAGCCGGGATCGCGGGACAGGCCGCTGTAGCACTCGGCGAGCAGGTAGAGGTAGTCCTTGAAGCTTGCGCCGTCGGCGACGAAGTGACTGAGGGTGACGGCGATCGCCGACGCCGACGCGTCCACCAGCACGCGTACCTGGGGCCCGTCGGGAAGCTCGAGCAGTCCCGCCTGGAGGGCCTCCTCGTCGGCGACGACCGCGAACGCGTCCTCGAGCCGACCGGACGCGATCGGCGTCCAGTAGCTGCGTCCGCCACGATCGACGAACCGGGTCGCCAGGATCGGTGCCGCGTCCAGGGTGAGCCGGACGGCCCGCCCCAGCAGGTCGGGGTCGACCGTCGGGGATCCGGTGAAGCGAAGCACCGCGTGCAGCCGGGTGTCGTTGAGCCGCAACTGATCGAACATCAACTGGAGCAGGTCGAGACGCTGCGCGGGGTAGTCCATGCCTCGACGGTAGGACGGGCGTCTCGCGAAGTCAATACTGACGGTATTGAATACCAGCAGTATCAGATTCCTGGGGTATTGTGCGGGGGTGGAGCAGCAGAGCGAGCCGGTCGCGAGGCAACGCCGGGTGCGCAAGGCCGAGGTCCGGGCACGGATTCTGGCGGCCGCGCGGGAACTGTTCGCCTCCCGCGGCTTCGACAGGGTGAGCCTCGAGCAGATCGCCGAGGCCGCAGGGTTCAGCAAGGGTGCCGTCTACTCCAACTTCGCCGGCAAGGACGAACTCTTCTTCGAACTCGCCGAGTCGATCGTCGATGAGCGGATCGGCGTGCTGCGGAGATCCGCAGCCGCGCGGACGGACGACGACGTCCCCCTCGTGCCGCGGCTCAGTGACCTCGCCCGCCGGATCGGCGCCGAGCTGGGGGCGATCGGTCGGGCCGACCCCGCCTGGCAACGCCTGTCGCTGGAGTTCTGGCTGCGCGGGCACGGGAACCCAGAGCTCCACCAGCGGCTCACCGACAAGCGTCGGCTGCTGCACGCCCGAATCGCGGAGGTCTTCCAGGCGGAAACCCACGCGGCCGGCATCGAGTTGTCCGGTACGGATGCCCACACCCTGGCGCTGGCGGTCGTGGCACTGTCCAACGGGCTCGGGTTCGAGTCGATCATCGACGCAGACGCGGTGCCGCCCGACCTGCTCGGCGAGCTCTTCTCGCGCCTGGTCGGCGGCATGCTCGCGCAGTCCGGCCTCGACGGGGATCCGACGGCGCAGACCTGACGAAGCGGAGTGGGTTCCCGGCCGATGCCACCGGCCCGTGAGCGACGCAGCTACCGTTGTCGTCCATGGCCGTGGATCGCTCCGTCATCCGGGTGAAGGCGATGCTGATCGCCCCGAACGCCGCGGGCACCGCGCACGCGGTGAGTCTCAACGTCCCGACCGCCGAGAACCCCGGTGGGTACCACCGGTTGATCGGTGGCTCGGTCGAATTCGGGGAGACGCACCGGGCCGCCATCGAGCGCGAGGTGTGCGAGGAACTCGGCGCGTCCATCCGTGACCTGACCTTCCTCGCCCCGGTCGAGAACATCTTCCGGATCGACGGCGAGCCGGGTCACGAGATCGTCTTCGTCTACACCGGACGCCTCGATCCGGCGCCCGCGGAGTCCGGCGCCACGATGACCGAGATCGACGGGACCGTGCTCCCCGTCGTCTGGCGGCCGATTGATGACAGGAACGAGTCGCTGCCGCTGTATCCGGCTGCTGTCGCCGCCATGGTCTGTGGTCTGACTGGAGCGACGCCGCGCACCTGAGCTCGCCGACCCGATCCGACTTTGCAGGCCTCGCAATCCGGCAGGCGGCGTGCCCCAACCTTCGCGAGCAACATCCGGATCCGCCGAATGGCGCGCGCTTCCACATTCGTGCTTGTGGAGCCATAATGGCTCCATGCCGAACATTCAAATCAAGGACGTGCCCGAGGACACCCACGCGGTCCTGCGGCAGCGGGCGAGCGCGGCACACCAGTCACTGCAGGAGTACCTGCGCTCAAGGCTGATCGCCGAAGCGGCCCACCCGACTGTGGACGAGGTCTTGGCCCGCGCCGGTGGGCGAGCCGGCGGGTCGCTGCCGTTGGCCGATGCGGTGAGCGCGTTGCGGTTCGACCGTGCTCGTCATTGACGCCAGCGTCTTGGCCGTCGCACTGCTCGACGACGGCCCGGACGGCGACACGGCCCGGCTCCGGCTGCGCGGTGAACAGCTCGCCGCGCCGGCCCTGATCGACCTCGAGGTGGTCTCGGTGTGGCGCGGACTGGCTCGTGGTGGCCATCTGGACCGCTGCTGGGAGCTCCGCGACAACCTCACGATCTACGACGCCGCCTACGTCGCCCTGGCCGAAGCGCTCCAGGTGCCCTTGCTCACCAGTGATCGGCGTCTCGCCAGATCCACCGGCCCCCGCTGCACCATCGAAGTCATCAAGACCCACCACTGACTCCGCCACGTCCAGAACTGCCGCGCAGAGTGTGTGTGCGAGGGTGGCCTGCGGCTCCGGTTCCCGAGCGCACGACCGCTTCTGCCGCTGTGTGCCGGATGTCCGGCGCGTCTGGCCCCGGCGGCGGTGAGCCGGTTAGGGGCGTCTCCATTCGCCACAGCCCTCAGCATGGAAGCTGTAGTCCGACAGCATGATCCGGACCTCGACTCGGGTTCCTTCGTGGACGAAGTTGTTGGCCAGGATGTTGCCCTTCGCGGGCGGCTTGCGCCTGCGCGGGCCATGGATCAGCGCGAGTGGGCCTGTGCCTGCGTTGGCTCGGACCTAGGTCGGGGGGAGGCGAGTCGGCTCACGATGATGTTGCCGAGAAGCTCGAAGACGAGGAACCACCCGAAGGCGCCGGCGATGATGAGCTGTTGCGCGGCGACGGCCTGATGGAACACCTCCTGAGACACGCAAGTGATCGTCCCGTGATCATCGAGTGCTGTAGGACATTCCGGGGTCGACACGGGTTGGCCTCCAGAAGCGCCCGCAAACCCAAAGCCAGCCGCCACCCAGAAGCCCGCAGCCAGCACGGCGGCGGCGACCAATTCCCGCCTCGCGAGCACCGACGCCGCCGAGCGGACGATGTTTCGACTGCGCAAGCCGCCAAGCAGTATGAGGGCGAGCAGCGTGACTGTGAACACTCCCGCCACGAAGAGCCACAGCGCGCCGAGTAGGAGCGGCGGCACGGTGATGATCTGGCCGAACACAGTCAGCGCGATCGCGATCGCGCACAGGAGGATCCCGACAGCCACGACCAGACGTGCGGCGCGACCGACCCACTTCACGCCGCCTCCTCAGGGTTCTTCGGACTCACCCCAGAATGACAGACGAGCAGTCGACATCCACCCAACCCCATGGGAATCGCGGCGAACGCGACCGCACGCAACACCCCCATTCGGCCGCGCAGAGCGTTCGAGGTGGGTAGCCCCGCGGCTCCGGTTCCCGGGCGCACGACCGCTTCTGCCGCTCGGCAAGCGCATCCGCCTCGGTACGTCACGAGCGGTGGGAGGCGGGCCCATGGGTCGTCTGGTCCGTGCGGTCGCTCTCCTTCTCCCAAG
>PHEV01000170.1 GCA_002843035.1 Actinobacteria bacterium HGW-Actinobacteria-5
CGGTGCGCGAGAGAGGAGTTGAACCTCCACGTCCTTTCGGACACACGGACCTGAACCGTGCGCGTCTGCCATTCCGCCACTCGCGCCCGGCTCCCTGGGGAGCCAGCCGAAAGAGGGTAGCACAGGAGGCCCTCCAGCTCCGATTCGCCGTCAGAAGCCGGCCCCGCGTCCCGGGCGAACTCACCCCGGACTCCAGCCTGAACGACCATCCGCGCCCGTCGCGTAGGCTGAAGGTTCGGCGCTGGATAGTCTTGACCGCGCCGACCGCATGGAGAGGAGGCGCGGATGGGGGTCTTTGACCGCGTCGAGAAGAAGCTCGAGAACGCCGTCAGCGGCGCCTTTGCGCGCGCCTTCAAGGGCGACGTCCAGCCGGTGGAGATCACCGCCCGGCTGCAGCGCGAGCTCGACTCCGAGGCAAAGCTGCTCGACCGCGACCGCAAGCTCGTGCCCAACGAGTTCCGGATCGCGCTGTCCCAGCACGACTACGACCGCCTCACCCCCTACAGCAAGACCCTGAACGCCGAGATCGCGCCGCAGTTGCGCGAGTACGCCAGCGACTCCGGCTACATCTTCAACGGCCCAGTCACGATCGACTACGTCCTCGACGCGAGCCTGCCGGTGGGCCGATTCACCATCACCTCGGCTGCGGTTGCGGGTGTGGACGCCGCCGAGGAGGCCAGCCCCAGTGAGATCCGGGCGGCGAACCTCGTTGTCGAGGTGAACGGCGTCCGGCACCCCCTTACCCCGCCCGGGATCACCATCGGCCGCGGCACGGACGCGGACCTTCGGATCAACGACCCCGGCATCTCCCGCCTGCACGCCCGGATCGGAGTGGTCGGCACCGGTGCCGCCCAGCAGATCACCATCGAAGACCTCGGTTCCACCAATGGCGTCACCGTCGACGGCCAACGCACCCGGCACGCGACCCTGACGCTCGGCAGCCGCATTGAGATCGGCTCGACGAGGTTGGCGATCACGTCGCCGGTGTCCGATGTCTGAACTCGCCGTCCTCGGCCTCAAGGTCGGCTTCCTCGCGCTGCTGTGGTTGTTCATCCTCTTCACCGGGAACGTCGTGCGCACCGACCTGTTCGGACGCAAGGTGAGCGCGGCTGAACTCGCCGCCCAGGGCGGTGCCCCCGGCGCGAAGCCCCAGAAGATCTCCCGGCGCGCCCTGCGCCAGCTGCCGAAGACGCTCACCGTCACCCACGGCAAGCAGGCCGGCCTGCAACTCCCCCTTGGCGAGGGCATCCTGATCGGACGCGCCAGCGACTGCCAGTTGCTGCTCGACGACGACTACGTCTCCACCCGGCACGCCCGGATCAGCCGCACCCCGACCGGCTACCAGGTCGAGGACCTCGGCTCCACCAACGGCACCTTCGTGAACAACCAGCGGATCACCGCACCCACCCCGTTCGGAATCGAGGACACCCTGCGCATCGGCCGCACCATGATGAGCGCGGAGAAGTAGATGTCGCTGGCGCTGCGCTACCTCGCCCACTCCGAGATCGGCCTGGTCCGCAAGAACAACCAGGACTCCGCCTACACGTCCCCGACCATGCTGGTCGTCGCGGACGGAATGGGCGGCGCCGCGGCCGGTGACCTCGCCTCGGCGATCGCCGTCCGGGAGCTCAAGGAGGCGGACGGCACCCACTCCGGCGAGGAGATGCTCGACGTCCTCGGCGACGCCATCGACTCCGCCGGAGCAGCGATCAGCGACCTGATCGCGTCCGATCCGAGCCTGGACGGCATGGGCAGCACCGTCTGCGGCGTCATGTTCGACGGCGATCGGCTCGGCCTCGCCAACATCGGCGACTCCCGCGCCTACCGCTGGGCCGACGGGCAGCTCACCCGGCTCACCCGCGACCACTCCTGGGTGCAGGCCCTCGTGGACGAAGGACGGATCACCGAGGCCGAAGCACTCGAACACCCGCACCGCTCGCTCATCCTCAAGGTGGTCAACGGCCAGCCCCAGCACACCCCCGACCTGGCGATGGTGGACGTACAGGCCGGTGATCGCCTGCTGATCTGCTCCGACGGCCTGTGCGGCTTCGTCACCGACGACGTGATCGCCGCCTGCATGGACGGCGAGCGCGAAGACGTCATGCACGCGCTGGTCGGGCTCGCCCACCACGAGGGCGGCCAGGACAACATCACGATCATCATTGCCGACATCGTCGAAGGTGAGCCCGAGGGCGTCACCGAGGTGCTCGGCGCAGCGGCGGACCTCGACCTGGACAATCCGACGGAGAACACCGCACGACTGGCCCTCCCCGCCGGAGCAGGTCCGCGTCCCGATCCTTCCGCCGGCGAACTCGCCCGCTACTCCCCGCTCGCGCGGCGCCGCCCGTCCACCTGGGTGAAGCTCGTGCTGCTCGTCCTCCTCCCCCTGCTCGCGATCGGCGGCGGCGGCTGGCTCTGGTACTCCTACACCCAGCAGCAGTACTACCTGGCCGCCAACGGCGAGTACCTGGCGATCTTCCAGGGCATCCCCGAGCCCGTGTTCAGCCTGCCCCTGTCCCACGTGGTCACCACCGACACCACCCGAGTCGCCGACCTGCCGCTCTACTACCAGGAGCAGGTGCGCAGCACGCTCCCGGCCGAGTCCTACCAGGCCGCCGAGGAGACGCTCGCCACGTTGCGGCTGAAGGCCGAGGCCTGCATCCAGCAGCGTCAGGAGCGGGAGAACCCGACGCCGACACCCACCCCGTCCGAGACGGCGAAGGGCACCCCCAAGCCGACCGGCTCGGCCGGACCGAGCCCCAGCGCCGCGCCCTCGCCGAGCTCCACCCCGTCCGACACCTCGACCCCGGCAGCGCCCACGGAGTGCTGATGAGTGACGTCGTCGGCTACCGCAAGCGCCGTGGCGTGGAGGCGTTCATGCTCGCCTTCGCGATCATCCTCGGCATGGGCGGGTACCTGCTCACCCACCTCAACCGGGACGCCGCGCTACCACCCGAATGGCCCTGGGCGCTCGCGGCGCTGCTCACGATCGGCGTCGCGCTGCACGCCGTCATCCGCTGGCGGTTGCCGTACGCGGACCCGCTGATCCTGCCGCTGGTGATGCTGCTGAACGGCATCGGGCTGGCCATGATCCATCGCCTCGACCTGGGGACGTCCCCCCGGATGCACTCCGCCGAACTGCAGTTGATGTGGACGGCGATCGCTGCGGTGGCGTGCTGCCTGGTGATCGCCTTCCTGCGCGACTACCGGGTGCTGCAGCGCTACACCTACACGATGTTCCTCGCCGGCATGGCGCTGCTGATGCTTCCGCTGGTCCCCGGCCTGGGCACGGAGAAGAACGGCGCCCGGATCTGGATCCACCTCGGGCCGTACAGCTTCCAGCCCGCCGAGCTGGCCAAGCTGGTCCTCTCGATCGCCTTCGCGTCCTATCTGGTCGAGAAGCGCGACGTGCTCGCCCTGGCCGGCGGGCGGTTCCTCGGCATCGAGCTCCCCCGGCCACGCGATCTCGGCCCGATCCTGCTGATGTGGCTGGCCAGCCTGGCCGTCCTGGTCTTCCAGAAGGACCTGGGCACCTCGCTGCTGTTCTTCGGCCTGTTCGTGATGATGCTCTACGTCGCCACGGAGAAGCCGAGCTGGGCCATCCTCGGCCTGCTGCTCTTCGCCACCGGCGCCTACCTCGGCTACCTCTTCTTCTCCCACGTGCAGGTGCGGGTGTCGTCCTGGCTCAACCCGTTCTCGAACTACGACCAGAACTACCAGGTGATCCAGGGCCAGTTCGGCATCGCCTGGGGCGGAGCGCTGGGCACCGGCTGGGGTCTCGGCCGGCCGAACCTCACCCCGCTGGCGAAGACCGACTTCATCGCCGCGGCGATCGGCGAGGAGCTGGGGGTTGCCGGGCTGACCGCGGTGATGCTCATCTACGGCCTGATCGTCGCCCGCGGGCTGCGCGCGTCCCTGGTCGCCCGGGACCCGTTCGGCAAGCTGCTGGCCGCCGGACTGTCCTTCGTCTTCGCGATCCAGGTGTTCGCGATCCTCGGCGGCGTCACGCGGCTGCTGCCACTGACCGGCCTGACCACGCCGTTCATGTCCCAGGGCGGTTCGTCCCTGGTCGCCAACTGGGTGATGGTCGGGCTGCTGCTGGTGATCACCCACCAGGTCCGCAGCCCCGTCGCCGAGGTGCCGGCCGAGCCCGAGCAGTGGCTCGCAGCCGAGGCCACCCAGGTCGTCCCCGTCGGCGCGTCGGTGGACGCCGCTGCGGGCTCGCCGCGCAGCGTCCCGGCGACGAGCCCTGCGGCGATCGCGGACGACGCCCCCGTCCCGGTCACACCGCCTGCCGATGACGTCACCGTCCCGGTCGCGCTGCCTGCCGACGACGTCACCACGGAAGTGACGTCGGGTCCGGGCGGCGGAGCAGGCGACCCGAGCGGCGGTGAGGGCGACGACCCGACCACCGAAGTCCGACTGCCGCCCGAGGACGGGGGAGTGCTGTGAACCGCCCGATCCGCGCCGTGGCCGTGACCGCGATGGTGATGTTCTTCGCGCTGATGGCGAACCTCAGCTACCTCTACATCGGCCAGCAGGACTATCTCAACGAGCGGTCAGAGAACCGCCGCGTCGCCGACGCACGGTTCGGCCAGGACCGGGGGCCGATCATGGTCGGCAACACCCCGGTGGCACAGTCGGACGCGGTCAAGGACAAGTACAACTTCCAGCGCAGCTACTCCTCAGGGACGCTCTACGCCCCGGTCACCGGGTTCTACTCCTACCTGTACCGCACGTCCGCGCTGGAGGCGTCGTACTCGGCCCAGCTCTCCGGGGTGGACAGCTCCCAGTTCTGGACGCGCCTGGTGAACACCCTCTCCGGCGCCAGCCAGCGCGGGGGCACCGTGCAGACCACGCTCGACGCCAAGGCGCAGAAGGCCGCCTGGGACGCTCTGGGCGGACGCAAGGGCGCCGTGGTCGCCATCGACTACAAGACCGGAGCGATCAAGGCCCTGGTCAGCTACCCCAGCTACGACCCGAACTCGCTGGCCACCCACGACCTCGCCGCCTCCACAAAGGCCTGGGACAAGCTCAACGCCGATCCCGGCAGGCCGCTGTCGAACCGCGCCACCAGGGAGATCTACGCCCCCGGATCCACGTTCAAGCTCGTCACGGCCGCCGCAGCACTCGAGTCCGGGCTGAGCGCCGATTCCCTGGTCGACGCGTCCTCCTACAAGCTGCCCGGGTCGAGCAAGGTCATCTCACAGAACTGCGGCGGCAGCAAGATCACCCTCTCCCAGGCACTGCAGCGGTCCTGCAACCCGGCGTTCGCCCGGCTCGGTGCCGAACTCGGAGCCGAGGCGATCAGCGCGCAGGCCTCGAAGTTCGGCTTCGGCACGAAGTTCCTCACCGACATCGGCTCTGCGGCCAGCGTCTTCCCCGATCCGGACACGCTGGACGCCGCGCAGACCGCGATGAGCGCGATCGGCGAGTACGAGACGCAGGCCACCCCTCTCCAGATGGCCATGGTGGCGGCGGCGGCGGCGAGCGATGGCAAGGTGATGGACCCCTATATCGTCGAGCAGGTGCTGGACAGTGATCTGAAGGTGGTCAGCCAGGCTCACCCGGACGTCGTCTCGGAGGCGATGAGCAGCGCGGACGCCGCCGAACTGCGCAAGATGATGGTCGCGGTGGTCGAGCACGGCACCGGCCACCGGGCGCAGATCCCGGGCGTGACCGTCGGCGGCAAGACGGGGACGGCCCGCACGAGCGCCGACCGCAACCCTTACGCGTGGTTCACCGCGTGGGCGGACGACCCGTCCGTCGCCGTCTGCGCGTTCGTCGAGGACGCGGACATCCCGGCCACCGAGATCGCGGGCGGGGCAGTCGCCGCACCCATCGTCAAGGCCGTGATCGAGGCGCTGCGATGACGCGCCTCCCGCTCAACTTGCGCCCTCGGCCACAATGGAAACGTTGCGCGGGCCCCTCGGCCGTTCGGGCTGCTGTGAAAGGATGCGACGGATGACCGAAGAACCCAGGCTCCTCGGGGGCCGCTACCAGCTGGGCTCCGTGCTCGGCCGGGGTGGCATGGCCGAGGTGCGCCGGGCCCGTGACCTGCGGCTGGGACGCGACGTCGCGATCAAGCAACTCCGGATCGACCTCGCCTCCGACCCCACCTTCCAGGCGCGGTTCCGCCGCGAGGCACAGGCGGCGGCAGGCCTGAACCATCCCAACATCGTCGCCGTGTACGACACCGGCGAGGAGTCCGACCCCCACTCCGGCGTGCAGGTTCCCTACATCGTGATGG
>PHEV01000171.1 GCA_002843035.1 Actinobacteria bacterium HGW-Actinobacteria-5
GCCGGTGTGGTGGTCCATCTCGTACTTGTTCTTGGTGCCCTTCGGGATCTCGATGGTGACATCGAAGTGAAGGCTCGGCTGGATCTTGGGGCGCGCGAAGCTGGGGCGTTCCATCGGAGTCATCTGGGGCTTCCTGTCATTCGGTGATGGGTGCGGGACTGGTGGGTGGCCACACGCTCGAGCCGAGCTCGCGCGAGATGTTCCGCGCGGTCTCGCGCAAGTCGTTGAGCACGCCGTCCGGCGGCGGGAACTCGGTGGAGGGCAGCACGACGGCGATCGCGGCGACGACGGCCCCGCTCTGGTCAGCGACCGGGACGGCCACGGACGACTCGCCCAGGATCGCCTCGTCGTGCTCGGTGGCCAGGCCCTGGTCGAGGACCTCGCGGAGCTCGGCGCGCAGCGCCTTCCGGTCGGTGATCGTGTCGCCGGTGAGGCTGCGCAGCGTGCTGCTCAGGTCGTCCAGGTCTTCGGGATGGTAGGCGAGGAGGATCTTGCCCATCGCGGACGCGTGGATCGGGATCGACAGGCCGGTCTCGAGCATCTGCTCGCTGCCGTCCGGACGCGGGTCGTGGTGGGCGATGATGACCTCGTTGAAGAGCTTCACCCCCAGCCGGGTGGACAAGCCGGTGCGCCGGGACAGTTCCCGGGTCCAGCGCATGCTGCGCGCGCGGACGTCCAGGCTGTCGAGGTAGACGCTGCTCAGTTTCAGCAGGGCGGGCCCGAGCATGTAGCGGTTGCCGTTGGGCTCCTTCGCCACCAGGCCGTGCTGCTGGAGTGACTTCACGATCCCGTGGACGGTGGACGGGGGAAGGCCGAGCGCGTTCCCGAGCTCGGTGATGCCGAGGTGCCGTGATCCCTGCAACTTGAGCAGGATCATCGCGGCTCGATCGATGGCCTGGATCACTCATACCTCCACTGTTGGCCTCCATTATCCACACGTCGATGGGGCGTTCGCGAACTGCCTTGACAGCATCCAGCATCCTGCATAATCTTCGGCATTGTCGAATGACGTTCCAACGGAGGGGCGCATCGGCCCAGTACGAAGGAGTGCTTATGGATGAGAGCAGGCTGTGGCAGAGGCTCGCCGCAGAGTTCCTCGGTACCGCGTTTCTCGTGTTCGTCGGCGTCGGCTCGGTGCCGGCCCTCGCAGCGGCGCGCGGCAATGCCCCGTTCACCGGAAGCGAGTTGGGGTTCATCTCCCTCAGCTTCGCGACGATCGTGATCGTGACCGCCTACGTGTTCGGCTACGTCTCCGGCAACCACATCAACCCCGCCGTCACCGTGGGCTTCGCCGCGGTCGGCAAGTTCCCGTGGAGGGAGGTTCCGCACTACCTCGTGGCCCAGGTTGCCGGCGCGATCGTCGGGTCGCTGGGCATCGTCGGCGTGCTCGGCAACACGGCCGTGAAGGGCGGGCTCGGCGTTGCAGCGTTCAACCCGGAGGTGACCACGGTTCCGCAGGCGCTGCTGGCGGAGTTCCTCGGAACCTTCATCCTCGTCTACGCCGTGTTCGGCGCTGTCTTCCGCAAGGCGGCCGCCGGGTGGTTCGGCCTGATCATCGGCCTTGCCGTGTTCGCCGCGATCATCCCGGTCGCTCCGGCCACAGGCGCATCGATCAACCCGGCCCGCACGATCGGTCCGATGCTCGTCCTCCAGGCACTTGGCGGAGAGGTCCACTGGAACCAGCTGTGGGTCTACCTGGTGGCCGAGTTCCTTGGCGGGGTGGCGGCCGCCTTCACCTTCGCGCTGATCGCGCACACGAAGCTCGACCTGTCCGACAACGTTCTCGACCCCGAGGTGGTGGCGAAATGAAGAAGTTCATCAACGATCCCGCGTCCGTTCTGGCCGACGCGCTCTAGGGGATCGCGAAGGCACATCCCGAACAGGTGGTGGACCCCACCAACCGGGTGATCTACCGGGCGACGCCCAAGGGGGCGGGCAAGGTCGCCCTGATCTCCGGCGGTGGCTCCGGCCACGAGCCGCTGCACGGCGGGTTCGTCGGCCTCGGCATGCTGGACGCGGCCTGCGCCGGCGAGGTGTTCACCTCCCCGACGCCTGATCAGATGCTCGAAGCCACCACGGCCGTCGACCGCGGCGCGGGCGTCCTGCACATCGTCAAGAACTACACCGGCGACGTGCTGAACTTCGAGATGGCCGCCGAACTCGCCGCCGCCAACGGCATCGAGGTCGCCACGGTTGTCGTGAACGACGACGTCGCGGTCGAGGACTCCACGTGGACGGCCGGACGTCGCGGCGTCGGGCTCACCGTCCTGCTGGAGAAGATCGTCGGCGCGGCCGCGGAGGAGGGGCGCGACCTCGCCGCGATCACCGCGCTGGCCGAGAAGGTGAACGCGGGCGGCCGCTCGATGGGTGTCGCCCTGACCAGCTGCACCGTCCCCGCGGCCGGCAAGCCGACCTTCGACCTCCCCGAGGACCAGATGGAGGTCGGCGTCGGCATCCACGGCGAGCCCGGACGCACCCGCGTGGCGCTGGAGCCTGCGGCGAGGATCGCGGAGCGGCTGGTCACGCCGATCCTCGAGGACGCGCCGTTCGCGGACGGCCCGGCGATCGTCATGCTGAACGGCCTGGGCGGGACGCCGATGATCGAGCTGTACCTGATGTACGGCGAGGTGGCCAAGCTCCTGGAGCAGGCCGGCGTGCAGGTCGCGCGGGTCCTGGTCGGGAACTACATCACGTCGCTGGACATGCAGGGTTGCTCACTGACCGTACTCAAGGCCGACGAGGAGCTGCTCGGCCTCTGGGACGCGCCGGTCAGCACGCCCGGTCTCCGGTGGGGCATCTAGCAAGGGGAATCACTGATGGACAACGTCACTCTCGACACCCTCACGGACTGGCTGTCGCGGTTTCACGCCGCGGTGACCGAACGGCGTGACTACCTGACCGAGCTCGACTCGGCGATCGGCGACGCCGAGCACGGGGCGAACATGGCGCGGGGCATGGCCGCGGTCATGGCGAAGATCGACGTTGCCCGCCCTGGCACCGTCGACGAACTTCTGAAGACCGTGGGCATGACCCTGGTCTCCTCCGTCGGCGGTGCCAGCGGACCCTTGTACGGCACCTTCTTCCTGCGAATGGGGATCGCCTGCGGGGCGGTCTGCGAACTGACTCCCGAGGCTCTGGGGTCGGGCCTGCGTGCCGGCCTCGACGGGGTCCTCCAGCGGGGCAAGGCCGAACTCGGGGACAAGACCATGTACGACGCGCTCTTCCCGGCGCTGGAGGCCTACGCCACGGCCGTGGCGGCCGGTTCCGGAGCCCCCGGAGCGATCGACGCCGCAGCGGACGCGGCCCGGCTGGGGCGGGACGCCACCGTACCGATGGTCGCCCGGAAGGGCCGCGCCAGTTACCTGGGCGAGCGTTCCGTGGGCCACCTCGACCCTGGCGCGACCTCGGCAGCGATGCTGATCAGCAGCCTGGCCGCAGCGATGGCGGGGTAGTCGTGGTCGGAATCGTCGTCGTCTCCCACAGCCCACGGTTCGCGGAGGCAGCAGTCGCCCTCGCCCTCGAGATGGTCCACGGCGAGCGGCCCCCGATCGCCCTCGCCGCGGGCACCGAGGACGGGCGGATCGGCACCGACCCGATGCGCGTGAGCGAGGCGATCGCCGAGGTCGGATCGTCGGCCGGGGTCCTGGTGTTCATGGATCTCGGCTCTGCCGTGCTGAGCGCAGAGTTGGCGCTGGACCTCCTTGGTGATCCGGGCTTCGAGGTGCGGCTCACGAGCGCTCCGTTCGTCGAGGGCCTGCTCGCCGCCATCGTGGGCGCCGCCTATGGCGCCGATCTCGACCGGGTGCACCAGGAGGCGGACGGTGCGCTGCTCGCCAAGCGGATGCACCTGGGCGGGGAGGACACGGCCCTGGCGCCGGCGCCGTCCCCGGGGGTGCCGGGCCGGAGTGAGGTCGCTGGATGACATGGGTTCGAAAGGACACTCAGCCGAGACCGCCGGGTCCCGCGGACCGTCTGTCTGACAGACCCCTGGCGAGCTGCGGCGGCCCCGGTCAGAGCAGCCGTCGCCTCTTGAGGTACGCCCGCAGGTCCTTGAAGGTGCCGTCGTCCGTGCCGTACTCAACGACGGTCCGTGCTGACAGGAGCCATGGTGTGACCGATGGAGTGATCTCGCGGATCGATTCATCCAGGTCGGCTTGCGCAATCAGGCGCGGATTGCCGGAGTTGACCGAATCGATGAGAGCGAGTTCCGCGGCGCCTTCGCATGCGTAGGCGATGTCAGCGCCGGAGAAGCCGTCGGTCGCGGCTGCGCATCGGGCGAGGTCGATGCCGGCAATGGGCCGGCCCTTGAGGTGGTGGACGAAGATGGCGCGTCTGGCCTGATCGTCGGGCGGCAGTACCAACAGGGTGCGGTCGAGGCGTCCAGGGCGCCGGAGCGCTGCATCGATATCCCACGGCTGGTTGGTGGCGCCGAGCACGAAGACGCCGTCGTTGTCATCAGCGACGCCGTCGAGTTCGGTG
This sequence comes from Actinobacteria bacterium HGW-Actinobacteria-5, assembly GCA_002843035.1. GTDB lineage: Bacteria > Actinomycetota > Actinomycetes > Propionibacteriales > Propionibacteriaceae > Propionicimonas. The sequence continues at coordinate 4,480 of PHEV01000171.1, forward strand.
AGCAGCTGGTTGACCGTGGTTCTGAGGTTGATGTTCCTGGTCAACGATCGCTTCGGCCCGAGCGCGTCGAGCTCATCCAGAAACAGGACGCAAGGGGCGGATCTGCGCGCGAGCTGGAAGATGTCATGGAGGTTCACTTCTGAGGTGCCAACGTGAATGTCGAGGATGTCGGCGATGCCGACGGCGATGAACTTGGCGCCGAGTTCGCCTGCGACCGCCCGAGCGATGAAGGTCTTGCCGCAGCCGGGGGGGCCGTAGATCAGCAGGCCGCCTCTGAGCGACTTGGCATATAGCCGGCGCAGCCCAGGGTTTCGCAGCGGTGCGAGGAACGCCGCATTGAGTCTGGCCTTGACATGCTCGAGCCCGCCGACATCCGCGAGGGTGACGCTCGGTCGCTCAACGTCCCACGCCGGGGCAACAGACTCGCCGGCTGGCTGGTCGACGAACATCGGTGGGATGGCGTCAGCGAGCTGGCTCTCGGCGTGACGCCAGAACCCTTCCTGTTCCGACGGTCTTGGGTCGCTGATGGAGTCTCTGGCCGTGTCGGCGTGGGTTGGATGCTGGGCGGGTGACGAGTCGTCGGCACCGACAGGTTTGCCCAAGGCGAGAGCCATCAAGTCCTTGGCTTGAGCGTCACCGGGGCTCTGCTCAAGAACACGCGCGCAGTGGCTGACGGCCTCGGAGATGCGATCAGAATCGATCAGCAGCCGAGCCAGCAGGAGTCGTAGTGCGATGTCGTCTGGTGCACGCTCGACGGCTGCCAGGAGGCTGACCAGGGCGGCCTCGTCCGGGCCTTCGTCGCTCACGTCTCAAACCTCCGCGGTACCCAGCTCAGTGCTACGCCGATCCAGATGAGAATCTTCGCCAGCGCCAGGAGTCCTACCGCGCCTGGCACCCACGAACCGACGTTCAGGAGTGTCACCGCCAGGATCAGGGCGACGATCCAAGCGGCTCCGGCCGAGTCTCGTCGCGGAAAGGCGCGGAGATGCGCAGCGGCTGAGGAGCCCAGCTGCCACCGAATGGTGACGAGCAGGAGCGCCACGATTAAGGCAGCGCCGCCGGCGATTGCGCGCATCGCAGCCGGGGATCCGGCTAGCCAGGCGAAGAGACAGCCGAAGAACGCGAGGATGATCAGAATGTGCACGAGCCAGATCAGCCGACGAAAAATGTAGGCGATCGCACCCTTCGGGGCGTACTCAAACGGCGAGGTTTGCAGCACCCGGGCGGATCCTCGCAGTCCCCGCGCGAATCCCCAGCCCATCGCGGCCAGCGCGGCAGACTCCTGCATCGCTGTGAGGTGGGTTGGGTCAAGCTCCAGCGCCCGCAGCAGCTGCGCGCGGGCTCGGCGCCGAGCGAGCGGACCTGGGCGGAGTCGGCCCGGGTACATCTCGGCTCGCGCGGCAAGCACGTGTGCGTCGGGATCCAGGGGTTGCATCTCCAGCACTGTCGCGGCGGCCGCCCTGACTTGTTCGGCGTAACGCTTCTGGCTCAAGCGGGCGTAAGCGAACGCCTGATACCCACCCGATTCGCGCGGCCACGTCTCGATCGCTTGCTGCGCGTGCTGAGCGGCGCGCTCCGAGTTCCCAGCGGCCGTGTACGCCAGCGATGTGAGCACCATCGCGTCCAGGTCGTCGGGTGCGTAACCGAGAGCGGTCGTGGCGGCGCTCACTGCGTATCCGGG